>MKRK01000164.1:1617-4916 GCA_001896915.1 Clostridiales bacterium 43-6 | reverse complement strand
AATGGAGATATTGCAGGATCGTATTGGAAAGCCAAATTAAAAGATAACGAATATGATTATATCATATTTCTTGATGTGCTTGAGCATTTATCGGATCCGTTGGCTGTTTTATTGTCTGTTAAGGGGAAGCTGGCGAAGAACGGAAAAATTCTGATATCGGTTCCCAACATTGCACACAATGATGTCATAATCCAGCTCTGGAAGGATGCATTTCACTATACGGATACTGGCTTGCTGGATAGAACGCACATACATTTCTTTACATTGAGCACAATTAGGGAAATGTTGCGCCAAGCAGGCTTGGGAATTTTACAGGAAAACATCATTACGAAGACAGTCGGTGAAACCGAGAGTGGAGTTCAATATAGTGAAGTCGATATGGATATTGAACGCGCGCTCAAACGCCGGGTCAATGGTAATTCATATCAATATTTGTTCGAGGTTAGCACATCTGGACAATGGAACATACTTTTACCAGAGAGAAATATACGCCAAGAGGGCGTTGATCTATATCTATATACAAAAATATTCGGGCGTACCGAATATAGCGATAAAAATGCCATTACTGCCAAGGTTTATATAGATCAATTCAATGCGACATTTGATTTGCCGTTTTGTGCCAGAAACAGGAATATCATGTTAAAGATAAAACTGGACAACATACTAATTCAAGAACCTTTCTTTCAATGGGAAACAAACAATAGGAGAAAGACAAGAGTTCCTTATAAAACCAGTGGCAAGGCATTGCGGCGAGGGTTCATTCTCTTTGCAAATGCGAACTGCCATTTGTTTGCTATTCTGCCAGCAAAAGTTCAAAAAGTTATGTTTTCTTGTAAGGTTATTGGCTATAATGACAACGCTTTAGCGAAACTACATGAGATGTATTGATCGACAGCCCAATAGGGCGTAGTTAACTCGTGAGCTTTAGCGAATATTTTGCTTAGAAACCGTGGGTAGCATTGAATCCGCTCAGGTTGATTACAATGACCTCGCCTGACTTCAGCGCTGTATCGGGCATTTCCCCCGCAGAAATGAAGCATTGCCTTAAGAATTGTAGCTCAGACGAATCCAAGACATTACTTGTCAGGTAGTAAAAGAGAATACAATAGAGAACATGCAATAGAGAACATGGTTTAATATACATAATTTGAATGTGTTGTCTTTATATGTTATACTGGGGTTAATTTTAAAAACTCAGAATCTATAAGCAAATGCAGCATTAGTTGGAGAATGGTATGCAAGTTGATAAAGTTCTATTTAAATCGTGTGGTGATAATCGCGGTCAGCTGATTGCATTGGAAGAATTCAAAGAAATCCCTTTTTCAATCAAACGCGTTTATTATGTCTATGATACAACCCAAGGGGTGAAGCGCGGTTGTCACGCACATAAATCGTTGGAACAGATGCTGATCTGTATTCATGGAAGCTGCAAAATTCTCCTGGATGACGGCGTAGAAAAAGAAACTGTCTTACTTAGTGACCCTAGGGTGGGGCTTCATGTTACCAATCGTATTTGGCGTGAAATGTTTGATTTTTCGCCCGGAGCCGTGCTTATAGTTTTAGCATCGAAGTTGTATGACGAAAACGATTATATTCGGGACTATGTTGAATTCAAAAAGTATGTAGCAGCTAAATAACGCAGGTGGATAATATGGTAGTACCTTTTGTTTCTCTAGAACCAATGCATCGAGAAATTCGTGAAGAGTTAGATGCAGCTTATGCCCGAGTACTAGATCGCAATCAATTCATCAATGGAGAAGAATGCAGAAATTTTGAAAGCGAGTTTGCAGATTATTGCGGCGTAAAACACTGCGTTGGAGTTGCGAATGGCTTAGATGCAATATACTTGATCCTTCGCGCCATCGGAATCACAAATAACGACGAAGTGATTATTCCATCGAATACATTCATTGCAACCGCTTTAGCGGTTTCATATTGCGGTGCAACGCCCGTGTTTGTCGAACCTTCCATTGAAACATACAATCTGGACGCATCGCGAATAGCAGAGAAAATCACAACACGCACAAAAGCCATTATCGCGGTTCATTTGCAAGGATGTCCAGCAGACATGGATTCAATCCATGCAATTGCCTGTGATTATGGGCTAAAGGTGATCGAAGATGCGGCCCAGGCACATGGAGCGATATACAAAGGGCGTCATGCCGGGGCGCTGTCATATGCTGCTGCATTTAGTTTTTATCCGGGTAAGAATTTAGGTGCTCTTGGAGATGGGGGATGTATTACAACCAACAGCACTGAGATTGCAGAGAAAGTGCGAGCGCTGGGAAATTACGGCTCTGATTATAAATATCATCATATTTACAAAGGAACAAACAGCCGATTGGATGAAATGCAAGCGGCGTTTTTGCGTGTAAAACTACGTTATCTTGATACATGGAACGCCAGTCGTCGTGCAATAGCGGCAAGATACCTGCTCGAAATCAACAATCCATCCGTTCATCTACCTATTTTGGTTAACCAGGATTATGGTCACATTTACCATGTGTTTGCTGTTCGTTGTAACAGGCGCGATGAGCTAGAAAGCGCGCTGTCACTGAAGAATATTGGGACCATCAAGCATTATCCAATCCCCTTGCATTTACAGCAGGCATACAAAGACCTGCATATACCCAAGGAATCATTACCCATCGCTGAAGAAATCAGTCGCACGATATTGAGTATTCCGATTTATTATGGTATGAAGCGAGAAGAAGTGGATTATGTTATTGATTCGGTCAATGCGTTCCGCTTGCTTTGAACTATGTGCAATTTATGAAAAATACAGCACAAGAATTTGAAAAAAGCAGTTTTCTCCTGTTTGCGTTCAGCATGGTTGTGAATATATGTAATTACATATATCAAATTGTTATGGGCCATCTCCTCACAGTATCGAACTATGGAACGCTGAATACTTTATTATCTATAACTATTATTGCTGCAGTGCCCGCGAGTGGAATGCTGATCATTGGAGGGAAGTACATTGCTGATTTTTCTGTAAAAAATGATATGACTGCCATTTCCAATTTGACAAAATGGCTTCTCAGAATCGGATTGATGATGGGTGGCTTGCTCGCGCTGATTGGGCTGATTTTTTCAAAAACCATTTCGGCTCGTTTAAATATTGTACTTAGTAATCTTGTTGTTGCGGCGATAGCTGTGTCTGCGATAAGCTATCTGATACCTGCTCTACAAGGGATACTGTTGGGTAAAAAACGATTTTCCTCCTTCAGCATCATGAACATTATTGTAGCGGCAGGCAAACTTATACTTGGCACCATACTTGTTATCCTTGGATGTGG
>MKRK01000164.1:1144-1592 GCA_001896915.1 Clostridiales bacterium 43-6 | reverse complement strand
CTGGCTGGGACGGTATTCGCGATTCTATTCGGACTTTATAGTATTAGGGACCTCTTTCAACCTCGGTCAGAGGACAAAAAACTGTCTATAGAGCTTTCAACAAAGAGCTATTTTTCTGCTGCGTTTGGCATTCAGATCATTACAGCACTGCTTACTAACGGCGATATTTTATTGATAAAGGCTTTTGTGAAAGACACCGAATATATTGGCGTATATTCCTCTGGAATGGTGATTGGTAAAATTGCGCTCTATGTTTCGTCAGCAGTTGTAACTGCTCTGCTTCCTATTGTCGCAGAGAGAAGTGCATTAAGGCAAGATACCAGAAAATTGTTCGCCAAAGCGATGTTATATGGGGGTGGAGCAGCATTTATTTGTGCTGCTGGCATTGTAACATTTGGTAATAGTATCATTACAATATTGTTCGGTTCGCGGTATTCCGGGGCAATTG
>MKRK01000164.1:970-1138 GCA_001896915.1 Clostridiales bacterium 43-6 | reverse complement strand
TATTTCCAATCAGTTGCTTTGTTATTCCACTAGCCTGCCTTACGATCCAAATTAACTATCTTGCAGCTATAGGAAAAACTAAAGTTCTTGTTACGACATTAAGCATTTGTTTGGCGTTGATTATTATACTAATTCGGCTGTATCATGATTCAATTGAACAAATACTGT
>MKRK01000164.1:0-807 GCA_001896915.1 Clostridiales bacterium 43-6 | reverse complement strand
GAAGAGTACGAGATAATTATTATAAATGATGGCAGCGCGGATCAAACGCTTAACGAGGCACTGTCTATTAATGACGACCATTTCCGAGTTATTGACGGCGTTTTCAATCGTGGAAAGGGTGCGTCGTTACGTCTTGGGACTGAAGCTGCTAATGGCGATTATATAGCGTTTTGCGATGCGGATCTTGATATTTCACCGGTACATTTGAGAAGTTTTTTCGAGATGATGGAAGCGCACCATGCGGATGCGGTCATTGGTAGTAAAATGCACAAAGAGTCCAAAGTTAATTATCCTTGGATCCGTCGCGTATACAGCTGGGGTTATTATTTACTTTTGCGTGTTCTTTTTAATCTAAAGACAAAGGATACTCAGACGGGGCTAAAACTATTTCGCGCGCCAGTTATTAAATCAGTCATGGAAGGAGTAAAGACAAACGGCTTTGCTTTTGATGTTGAAGCTCTTTCAATTATAAGTATCTTTGGCGGCACCATCATTTCTGCACCAATTGTTGTTACTTTTAATCGTGAGTCGTTTGGCCGGGTCGGGCTAAAAGATGTATGGAATATGCTAATTGATACGTTGGAGATATTTTGGCGACTGCGGATAAAAAAAGTGTACAGTAATATGGAGCAACTTGAGCGGAGGTAAAGCCTAATGAAATTAAATTCTGCCGATCGTTATAACTGGGCTAGATTGACGCTCCCATGTGTGTCGTCTGATTTAAAAATATCGTTGTTTACATCCTTTGCTGTAGGAATGCTGGCGCATGGATTCTGTTATTTAAACATGTTACTCGGTCATGATAAT
>MKRK01000163.1:1583-5122 GCA_001896915.1 Clostridiales bacterium 43-6 | reverse complement strand
TAAACAGAAACTCAGCTTGGAAAGGCGGAATATAAAAAAAGAAGGGTGATTTTGCAGGATAGTTCGCTGTTTGATAAAAAAACCTTAACTTAAAAGCAAAAAAGGTTGATGCTGTAATAGAAAAAAAATCCCACAGTATTAACAAAAGCATGGAAGTTAACTTACGTGCTCTATGCATGTGATGTCCAATCCTTTCGCGATGAAACAGGGACGCTGTCCACACAATATCATTTTCTCTATGCATAATGTGGCATTGACGTCCGTTTGAAAAACAATATTTTCAAACATTCACCCTTAAAAAAAACCGCTGATGCGGATTTTATAATAGAAATATATGTTAATTATTTGACAACATTTTTATCTATTATACTAAATAAATGTTTGTCTGTCAACTTTTCATTGCCAAATAACTTTAATTCCTCACCTTGATATAGTTTTTGATGTCATCGTATTTAGCTTCCCCAATGCCACTGACATTTTTAATATCTGCAGTATTGGCGAAAAAACCGTACTTTTTCCTGTATTCTATGATTTTTTTAGCGGTAGCTTCCCCTATGCCGGGCAAGGATATCAGTTCATCTTTTGAAGCCGTGTTAATATTAATTTTTACATCCTGATTTTTTACAGTCCCCTTTTGTGTATGAGGTAAAGCGGAAGTGCTTGCAGGTATTGCCAGACCCGCAGAATTGATAACCTTTACGGGAGTCAATGCCGGCGAGAATACAGAAACATACAGAACAATAGCTGCAATGAGTATCATTGCGGCGGCTGCCAAATATAATTCATATTTTCTCGTATCCATGTAGAGTCACCCTAATCCGACTTTTTCTGAACATAATTATAACATAACTCTCTATGATGTCAATTTATAAATCAGGAAACAAATGATTTGATATTCTCTTGCTAATACGATATAATATCCTTGTTTATTCAGGCAGGCAGTGCCAAATGACACATGAATTCATATATCAAAGCAAAGGAAAGAAACAGTATGACAGCAGGGTTTCACACATTGGGTTGTAAGGTCAATCAATATGACACGCAGATTATGAAAGAGCTGCTGCTTTCCAGCGGCTATCAAATCGTTGGCGAAGAGATGCAGCCCGACGTTTTTATAGTCAATTCCTGTTCCGTTACAGGAAAATCCGACAGTAAGACAAGACAGCTGCTGAGTAAGCTTCGGAAAAAACTGCCCCATTCCATATTGATTTTAACCGGCTGCATGCCACAGGCTTTCCCCGCAGAAACGGCTTTGCTGGACACCGCCGATATCATTCTTTCCAATGCGTCCAATGATGAAATCGTTTCGTTGATTGATGAATTTTTACGAACCAAAACCAAAATTATTCAAATAAAAAGTCACGAAAAAGAAAAAATCAACAATAAGATTACAAACTTTGATGACCGGACCAAAGCTTTTTTGAAAATAGAAGACGGCTGTAACCGTTTCTGTTCGTACTGCATCATTCCCTATGCCAGAGGACGGGTGCGTTCAAAGCCTTTGTCCGAAATATTTACGGAGATCAATGAGCTTTCACTGAAGGGCTACAAAGAAGTCGTTTTGATCGGGATTAACCTGTCGGCATATGGCACCGATATGGGTTATACCCTCGCAGACGCTGTGGAAACCGCTTGTTCGGTGGATGGCATCCGGCGGGTCCGATTGGGTTCCATTGAGCCAGACCAGCTGAATGATACGATCATTGAGCGAATGGCTGCGGAGAATAAGCTTTGCCCTCAGTTTCATCTTTCTTTGCAATCCGGCTGTGACAAAACACTTCGTGATATGAACCGTCATTATGACACAGCTTTTTATGATACTCTTGTTCAGAAGCTTCGGGAAAAGTTTAAGGATGCTTCGATAACAACCGATATTATGGTCGGCTTCCCGGGTGAAACCGAAGAGGATTTTAATGAATCCCTTGGTTTTGTGAAAAAGGTCGGGTTTGCCCGTGCTCATATTTTTCCCTATTCCAAACGAAACGGCACCAAAGCGGCAGATTTCAAAAACCAGGTACAGGACAGTGTGAAAAACCGAAGAAGCAAAGAAATGATTGAGCTGACAAACAGGTCTAAAACCGATTTTTTAAAAAACCAGCTCCACAAAACCTATCCGGTTCTCATTGAGAACAATAAGAAACCAGGACAATTTGAGGGCTATACCCCCAACTACACCCATGTAAAAATACAATCTGACACAAATCTTTCGGGAAGCATAGTGAATGTTTTTGTAACGGCAGTGGACGGTGATAGCTTAACGGGAGAAAAAAAAGACGGCTGACGCCGCCTTTTTTTTATTGGATCGCTTTGAAGTATTCCACAATTCCTTTGACCGTAGATATCGCCTGTGCGCTGTTGAAATCACTGTTCATCAGATTTTGCAGCTCTGCCGCATTGGAGACAAAGCCGTTTTCGGTCAGAATGGACGGACAGTTTGTATACCGGGTCACATAGTAAGGATAATATTTTGAGCCTCGTTTGTTCCCGAAGTTCAGAGACGCTTTGTCATATACGGACTTTGACAGAAGCCAGGAAAACTCGTTGTAATAATAGCTTTCATATCCGTTGGCGGATGTGTCGGTTGCAGAGTTTCTGTGAATGGAAACAAAGATATCCGGTTTGGTGCTTTGGGCCTTGTTGACCCTTTCTTGCAGGGTCAGAAAGGTATTCCCTGTCCTGGTCAAGGTGACGTCGGCTCCAATGGCTTTCAGCTCGCTGGCGATTGTATTTGCCAGCGTCATGTTCAGAACCGCTTCGGGATAGTTTTTGTTTGCTCCCACCGCACCGGGATCCGAGCCGCCGTGACCGGGATCAATCATAATCTTGATCCCTGATAAGGAATAGCCGTATTGATTGGAGGCAGTTGTGATCTTTGCCGGTCGAAGGAAGGAAAAAACCAGCTGTCCTTTGGAATTGTAATCGGCATGATATCCATATAGCCCCCCTGCTTTTTTAAGGGTCAATCTTAAAATATACCCTTTGTTGCCTTTGACCCATTCAGCCTTGGAGAAAAGGGGATTATTGGTCAAATCAAATTTACCCTGCCCGGAAACCGCATAGGCAAATTCAATGTCCACATAGGTGTAGGTTCTGGAAGCAATGCTGTAATCCGGTCTTGCTGTGGTGGACGGATTGGTATATTTTTGAGGGTATAAATTCACCGTAAAGGGTGCTTTCCATCTTGGGTCTACGGTTATGTATGTGAACCGTACATCAGTCGTCACCGACGAAGCGGTGACAGAGCTTTCTGTCGGCAGTGTACCTCGAACCAGCTTGATGTTATCACCTTTCCCGGAGGTGGAGGAATACACCCGCTGACCATAATTCAGCTTTCGGTATTTATATGTGCTGCCGTTATTGAACACCACGATTTCATCTTCTTGTGCATAATCCAAAGTACCGTTGGGTAGATAGCTGTTCGTGGGTCGTGAATAATCGTCCTGTGTGGCACCCAAAAGGGTTTCGGCTTCATAGACGGATACTTGGGCAATCAGCTTGTTTCCCGCTGTGACCGTATGGGAATAATCCAGTATATTGTT
>MKRK01000163.1:0-1401 GCA_001896915.1 Clostridiales bacterium 43-6 | reverse complement strand
GTTTCAGCGTAACCTCTTTCGTGGTGCTTGCCGGCAAGGTATAGGAGCCGCTGTAGGACACATAATCCGTTTTATTGGCAAGAGAGCTCTCTGCCTCATACTGTAGCTGAGGACTGAGCTTGATGGTTGTTCCGTTGATTTGAGCGGTTACGGTAGAATTGGCCAGAGCAACAGAACTGATAATAATCTTTGTGCCGCCATTCAGTTTCTGATTACCCGAAGGAGCTACATCCTTTATGATAACAGTTTTATTGGTGACTTTATACGTCACTGTTTTCCCTTGATGAGTCAGCGCAAAGGTGTTTTCCCCTGGTTTTAAGCTGACTTGAATTGAAAAATAACCAAACTCCGTTCTAGCTACGTTTTGTCCGTTGAGCTTCAACGGGAAATTGGGATCCGATGCTCCTACGATGCTAAAAGATTTTTCAGATGTGGTGAAGGTGGTCTTAGAGGGGGATGTGATGGAAAGCTCCTTTAGAATATAATCCTCCTTGATGTCACCAAGATAGTATTTTGCAATGGCCTCGTAGGTTCCCGTGGAGTCCTTTAATAGATTCCCCACCGTAAAAAATACACTGCCGTTGTTTGTGATGTTTTTCAGCGCCATAACCTGTTTATAAATCTGATTGGTGTCACCGCCGGTATTGTTCAAGGCAGTATCGTGAGATACAATCAAATCCACGCTTTTGTCCTTAACCACAGAAGACCACCATGAGGCTATCTTGTCAAAGGGCAGGTTATTATCGGATAAGGTTTTGTAATCCTTTAGAATGACACTGTTGATGTATTTACCATCAATCCAAGAAAGGGTATCTGCGAATCCATCGGTATCGGACTCAAACACATCTGTTTTGGTATCAAAACCATTTTTATCATTTGTTTTTATGTTCCACACCGGGTCGGCAATGATACCCGCATACATGCTGGATTTCGCACTTTTTGCCCCATAGACTGCATTAACCAGCAATGAGGTCACCTTTTCTTTTTTGAAGTCAGAAAAGCTTTCTCCGCCGCCGTCTTGGGAGTAATCGCTGTAATCCCCTTTGCCGGTATAATAGTAATCGTCGAAGAAAATACCGTCAAAGGAATAGTTTCCGCAAAGGGTTTTGACCGCTCCCACAGACTTCAGGAAGTCGGATTCTTTTAAAATATCCAGTTTCTCTGTGCCGTTTTGGGATAGGCTGAGGGTTACGTAGACAAATGTGCCGGTTTCCCTTGACTTTGTGATGATATAATCCAATATGTCATTGTCGGGATATATCGGGTTTGTTCCCTTTGTATAAATGGTTTTCTCCCCTGCATTGACGGGCACGATAACTGTGTTGATGGCATAACGTTTTAAATTGACAAAAATGCTGTCAATTTGGGATTTTACATCAGCAAAGCTGTTTTTGTCGTTGA
>MKRK01000162.1 GCA_001896915.1 Clostridiales bacterium 43-6 | reverse complement strand
TCTTTTGTAAATGCTTATTTGCCACCAAAGACCATAACTCAGCATCACGGTATAAGAATTCTGCCTTACGGTTATGACGCTTGTTACGCCCCATAGTAGTAAGCGTACCACGATGAAACTCAAGATACAGTTCTCCAACCCAGTTCGGCAATTTTTTATTGCCATCCACTGCATCATTCAAGCCTTGGAAGAAGTCAAGAGATTTTGCCATTTTGGATTTAGGACAACCAGGTATTCCTTTTTCAAATCGGCGTGACTGCTCCAACATTTCTTTCGTTGGCCCTCCACCGCCATCACCATAACCAAATGCCATTAAAACCTCATTATGTGCAAACTTCTCGCTATATTTACGCCAAGCGCTGACTAAATGCGGTGCGTCAATTCGCCCGTTATACGAAACTGCATGAGGTGTAGGCATAAACGTCGGGCTCTGAGCAGTAATAAAATGTGTCAAAACTTCCGTTCCATCGATTCCGCGCCAATTAAATGTGTCATACGGCATACCATTGTACTCATTCCAGCCTAATTTACTTGTCATAAAATAATCAATACCGCTTTTTTTGAGTATCTGAGGCAATGCCGCACTATAACCAAATACATCCGGCAGCCATAATATCTTGTTTTCGACTCCAAATTCCTGCTTGAAAAAACGTGTGCCGAACAAAATTTGACGTATAAGGCTTTCGCCGCTTGTCACGTTACAATCAGCCTCAACCCACATCGCCCCCTCTGGTTCCCAACGCCCCTCGCTAACACGTTCTTTAATCTGCTCATATATCTCTGGCTGAGCTTCCTTTAAATATTCATATAACTGCGGTTGGCTAGACATGAAAATATATTCCGGATATTCTTTCATCAAGTTAAGAACTGTTGAAAAGCTACGCACTACCTTCTCACGAGTTTGACTAAGAGTCCAAAGCCAAGCTACATCAATATGAGTATGCCCGACACAAGATACAGTCACATCTGCATCACCGCAATATTTATCATAAAATTCAGTTTTTAAAAACGCTCTTGCATTACGAACACCTTCGTAATACCCGTGTGAAAACGGTTTACGAAAATCCAGCATATTTACTGCTTTAGTAAGATATTTTAGAATGTCAATCCTGCGCTTGTCCTGCTTATCCAGTAAAACCGCAACCTCCAGCGGCACTTTCAAGTCATAATACAGCCCCTCAGAGCTTGTGTCAAGACCCGAAATTTGAGATTCAAGCTCAATTAATCCACCTTTTATGCCAGCATAGGCAAACATTGCAATTTCAAAAACATCGCCAGTCTTTGCTTGCTTAGATAACATAATATCCCTATGACGAATATCAAGACCTTGTATCAGCGTACCATTAACATATACAACTAGTTGTGGATTTGCCAAATCCCATCCGCTTTCAACACCGGTTTTCACATGATAAATTACAGTTTGTCCGTCTAATTCGGTTGGAATTGTGATGGTGTTGCGAAACCAGTAATGTCTATCTGCCTCGAGTTCTCCGCCCCAACGCTCATGCGGGTGGAAATCCTGCCACCCCTCTTCCTTCATCGCCTCATTAAAATCAATTTTTCCTTTTTTTATCTTGTAGTTTTCAACCTGCGTCATATTAGGATAAACAAAGGTACGCAGCTCAGTGTTCAATCTTCCAATTCTTTCAACTTCAAAAAACAAATGCCTCACCCTCTCATGAAATTGGCGGACTGAATCCAGTCCACCAATATGTAATTTATGGTTTTTCTACTAAATTTTTATATATAAATACCTCAGTAGTTCGGTACCAGTGATTATGAATATATACCTTAGAACCTACGCCCGCATTTTTTTCATCAGTTATATCACCAAATGAACCTTTGTATATCTCACCTTTCGCCACATCATATACAGTTATCGGCGACGCCTTAACATTGTAAGCATATAGGTTGAAAGGGTCGTCTACTGGGTAATACCGTCTTGATTGTACCTTTATAAATCCGTTTTTTTGCGATTTTACTGTTCCGTACACAAAACCTCTATTCTCACCACTGCGCATAAGCCACTTGTTCGGATAAGTCTTTTGTCCGTCACTGTTAATAACCATTTTTTCGTATCCGCTGGTTTCGCGGGACATATCATGCATAATCTTAACGCCTACTATTTCCTTATCGTCGTTGAGCTTATACTGTATAATATCTCCACGTTCTAAAAACTTCGGCGGCAAGGTCGTATCTGTTATCAGGATGGTATCACCGTCTGTTGCATTAGCGACATAATTATAAGTGCCGTTCGTAGTTTTATACTGGTATTTTTTCGCAACATTTTCATTTTTAGCAACGTATCCGGTCAAAACGCCACGCTCTATAAAGTTGATTTTAGGCACTGTTTCGCCATCCTTGTTTATACTGCTACTGATGCTGCTAACCATAACATAAGCGCTTGTATCTATTGGCATGTCACTGTCCAACCCGCCTATCGGGCTATCAGTTGAAAAACCTACTTTTCTAAGCAATACTGCTGCAACACCACCATCGTCGATATCGTATGCGAAAAATTCATTTAAGTATATTGTACTATCCGAAAGATTTGTTTTGACAGAGAAATTAGTATCCCTAACACTATTAGCATCTGTTTCGATAGCCTTTGGCACAATAAACCATGCTGTATCAGAAGAAGTAAGAACCAGGCTGCCAAAACTGCGCGGCTCTTGATTCCATTTTGTATCTCCAATCGGAACTTCCTGAAGTAAATTTGAGCCTGTTATTTCTTTTAGCGTATTGTCTGCACCTAAACGATATTTAATCACTTGCATTTTTGTGTATTCCACACCGCCAGCTGTTGTAGTAAATGTGCTGACTAAATCTGCCGTTTCTTTATTTTTTATATTGTTAATGCAGATTTTATTGTCAGCATCAACGATAATCATTTTGCCCTCTTTTGTGTAAATTTTCACTTGTGTATTGTTCTTTATCCCTTTTGGTTGCACTATTTTAACAAGATAGCCATACTTAAAATTTACATCGGCTTCATCAACCACACCTGCAACTCCGCCGAATGCGTCAATATAAAATATTCCTTTAAAACCAACTGTAAACGATCTGAATGTATCCTTGAATGTCGGCACGATAGTTTTTGTGAGATAATCTATCTCAACCTCGTCATCGCTTATTTCAGTAATAGTGCCTTCAATTTTATCACTACAAACATATATAGTGCAAGCTAGATTATCAGGGCTCATTTTTACTGTAAGAACATCTTCTTCTTTGATTGTATTGAACGGTAACTCCTTACCGTCAACATCTAAAATTACTAGATTTTCATCTGTAATATCAGATAGATCCAAACGCTTACTACCTGCCTTGTCAGCAGTTTTGGAATATATAACTTGATCCTTAGTGCTTATAGAACTAACTACATAATCATCATAAGAAGTAACAATTACAACATTGTACTTACCGTCCGAATCATTGTCGACTACAGTAACAGCACCATAATCAGTCAAGCTGCCGCTAACCGGCGCATCAATCCACGCTTTGCCGTTTAAGATAAAATCAGCCTTGTTAGACAATTTAATCTCTCTATCCAATGTATCAAAATCATCATTTGAATATGTTAATGTTAAATTGTTGTAACTGTGTATCAATTCTGCTTGGATAGTAAGCTCAGTATTTCTGCTCTTAGCAATGTAAACCAACACTTTATCATCAGAGTCATTAGTGAAAGAATAATATGCAGTAACATGATATCCTAGCAAATCCGCTGCGTTGGTAGCGCCTGTTTTATATAAATCATCGCCAATGTAGGCAACATTTTTTTGTAATGTTAAATTTGGGTTTGTGATACTTGTATTATATACTCGATTAACAATCCCCTCAACCTCATTACAGCTCAAAAATTCAGTTAACACATTGCACCCTTTTGTTACGCTGTAACTTACTTGGTCACCTATTGAATTTACGGACATTAAATCTACTTCAAGTGCGTTGTACAGAAGTTGCGCAACCTCGCCCCTTTTAATCTCAGCACTAAAATCAATTGAAAGCTTATTTAACAACTTTAAGCTGTTTGCCTGTGCTATATACCCCGTTGGGAAACCACCTTTTGCCTCAGCATAAGTAGTATAACCAAGCGCACTTACTAAAATTTTTATTGCCTCGATAGCTTTTATAGGGATATCAACACCAAACAAGCTGTCAGAACTGTTTGCTATAAGCCCCATACAATATGCGCGATAAATACTTGCAGCATATTTTTGACTTTCCGGAACGTCTTTAAATACTTGTTTGATTTCATCGCTATCAGTATTGAACCTCATCAAATTACTAATAACAAGGTTGGTGAACTCCCCTTTTGACATAGTATCATCAACACGGAACGAAGCATCATCCTTTGCTGAAACAACCCCCAAAGCTTCTAAAATGTTTATTTGTTCAAAATATGGAGATTCATCATCAATATCTGTAAATCCTGTCGCAAAAACAGGCATTACCATTAGTGCAACCACAAACCATATACATAAAATTTTCTTGATCACGCTCATTCCTCCCTATTGCCCAACTTTAATCGACTTATAAATTATAACACTTGCTTCAGCACGCGTTGCTAAATTCTTTGGCATAAACAGATTATCTCCCGTACCGCTAATAATGCCGTTGGATTTCATACTAAGAACCGCTTCAACCGCATAAGGTGAAATATCATCCTGATCGGCAAATTCACTTGTATCGGTTGTAGTTAAATCTTTTTTCAACTTCAATGCTTTGCATATGATTAAAGACATATCCTGGCGGGTAATCTTTTCCATCGGCAAAAATGTGTGCTCCGCTGTACCACCCACTATCCCTGCTTTTTGCGCAGATGCAACATAACGATACGCCCAGTCGCCTGTAGCAACATCAGAGAAATCACAAGTTGATTGTGTATCCAAAAGACCGAATCCCAGAACTACTAATTTGGTAAACTCCGCACGAGTTATGTTGTCATTCGGACGGAACTCATCACCGTTGCTTACAATACCTTTACCAAATAAATCATTTATCGCATCATGAGCCCATGTAACCGAATCTAAATCTTTAAATTCTTGTTTTGGCGGAGTAGTATCTTCATCGTTCGTGATTACCGGAATTACCGGTGTAGGCGTAGGCGGAGCTGTAATAGTTTT
>MKRK01000161.1:13511-13969 GCA_001896915.1 Clostridiales bacterium 43-6 | reverse complement strand
ATAACCTTTGCGCTGATTTTGGAGATTTTCAGCAAAGCACGCTTACACAGCGACTGTGTCAAAAAAGGCATGTGGACCGCTTGTGATGATTTTTGTTTCCGCACCTCCCCTCTGACGTTGTTAGAAGGCAGAACCCTCGGCTTAATGGGGTTTGGTCAAATCGCAAAAGCGGTTGCCAAAATCGCCTTGGGCTTTGACATGAAGGTAATTGCCTGTAGCCGCTCCGGTTTTTTTTATGATGGTGTCACCCCTGTGACGAAAGAAGAGCTGTTCCGTCGGGCTGATATTTTGTCCTTACATGTTCCGCTGACGGATGAAACAAAGGAAATCATCAACAAAAATACCATCAAAACCATGAAGCACGGCGCAGTAATCATCAACACCGCCCGGGGCAGACTGATCAACGAATCGGATCTGGCGGCAGCGCTTGGGAGCGGCAAACTCTTCGGGGCAGGTTT
>MKRK01000161.1:12615-13476 GCA_001896915.1 Clostridiales bacterium 43-6 | reverse complement strand
GACTCACGAAAAAAGCTGATGGATATCGCCGTCAATAATCTACAGGCATTTGTACAGGGGGAACCTGTGAATACAGTTCTTTAAAAGGAGTCAGATGAATGAGCAGCTATCGTTTACAACCAAGGGAAATCACATTAAATACAGACTATGAAGTCATTGTAGTGGGCGGCGGACCTTCGGGCTGTGCCGCAGCAACCGCAGCAGCGAGAGAAGGGGCCAAAACCCTGCTCATAGAACAAACCGGATTTTTGGGCGGCATGGCGACCGGTGCACTGGTCAATGCATGGACGCCTTATTCGGACGGGGTTCGGGTTCTTTACGGCGGTCTGTCGGAAAGAGTATTTACCGAAATCAAGGCAAAAATGCCCCATGTCAACAACGATGCGACCGCTTGGGTCCCCATTGACTACGAAACCATGAAGCAGGTATATGACGACATGGTAACCGAATCGGGTGCTGATATTTTGTTCCATACCATGCTTTGTGCCGTAGAAATGGCAGACCAAGACACCGTGGATGTTATCATCGTCAATAACAAAGCAGGCTTGACGGCATACCGGGCGAAGGTATACATTGACTGTACCGGTGACGCAGATTTGGCTGTCTGTGCCGGAGCGGAATATACAAAGGGTGACAGCGAAGGCAATTTGCAGCCTGCCACCATGTGCTTCATGCTGTCCAATGTGGATCCGTACGGCTACGACCATACATATGGCATTCTGCATGCCGGCAATGCAAAAAGCCCCATTCATGCAATCATTGCCAGCGGAAAATACCCGCTCATACCAGACAATCATATCTGCAACGATTATATCGGCCCTGCCACCATGGGCTTCAACGCCGGTCACCTGTGGGATGTGG
>MKRK01000161.1:10930-12495 GCA_001896915.1 Clostridiales bacterium 43-6 | reverse complement strand
GTGGGGGATTATTGCTTGACCGTGGAAGACTATCTGGCGAGAAAATCCTTCCCCGACGAGGTGTATCGCAACAACTATTTCATTGATATCCACACCACACCGGAAGAAGCCGGTCAAGTCAGAAGCGGCGAAACACTTTTTGTGGAAGAGCGTTTTGAGCGTTACAAAGACGGCGAATCTCACGGTGTTCCCTATCGCTGTCTGACCCCGAAGGGATTGAAAAACGTTTTGGTTGCCGGCCGTTCGATTTCCACCGACCGCATTACTCAAGGAAGCACCCGTGTCATGCCCTCCTGCTTGTGCATGGGCGAAGCGGCGGGAATGGCGGCGAAATTTGCCGTTGACATGGCAGAGGCGGATGTGCACAGAGTGGACACCGACCGGCTCCGTGACAGGCTTCGTGAAGAAGGCGCCTATCTGCCGTGAAAAAATGCTTGACAAAATGTTTTTTTTATAATATACTGTTATAAACTTAATATTCCCACAGAAAAAACTGTGAAGGGACCAAGACATATTTGACGTTTTTCAGAGAGCCGCTGTTTGGTGTGATGCGGCAGCCAAGAATATGTGCATAACTCATCCCGGAGTTGTCTGCCTGTCACAGGGCAGAACGTGAAGGCTACGTTACAGGCCGGAGCTTTGTCGGAAGCTTGCTAAGGGCTGCATTTGCAGCTGAATTTGGGTGGTACCACGAAAGATATCGCTTTCGTCCCATTGTGGACGGAAGCTTTTTTATTTTATAATTTTCATAAATACGAAAGGAGAAACCCCTATGAAAAAAGCATTTGAAAAGTACATCCCCTTTACCCCTGTCAATATTTCTGACAGACAATGGCCCGACAAAAAAATCGAAAAAGCGCCCACATGGTGCAGCGTCGACCTAAGAGACGGCAACCAGGCACTCATCGACCCGATGAATTTACAGGAAAAAGTCCTGTTTTTCAAAACGCTTGTGGATA
This sequence comes from Clostridiales bacterium 43-6, assembly GCA_001896915.1. GTDB lineage: Bacteria > Bacillota > Clostridia > Oscillospirales > Acutalibacteraceae > MKRK01. The sequence continues at coordinate 11,536 of MKRK01000161.1, read as the reverse complement.
TGGGCTTTAAGGAAATTGAAGTGGGCTTCCCTTCCGCTTCCGAAACAGAATATGAGATCTTACGAACCTTGATTGATGAAAATCACATCCCTGACGATGTGACCATTCAGGTTCTGGTTCAGTGCCGGGCACACCTCATCGAAAAAACCTTTGAAGCGGTGAAGGGTGCCAAAAACGTCATTGTTCATTTTTACAATTCCACCTCCACCCTCCAGCGCAAGGTCGTGTTCAAAAAAGACATGCAGGGCATCATCGACATTGCCGTGGAGGGTGCACTGCTCATCAAAAAGCTGGCGGATCAATACGAAGACAAAAACATGAATATCCGTTTTGAATATTCCCCCGAAAGCTTTTCCGGCACAGAAATGGATAACGCCGTGTTAATCTGTGACAAGGTCATTGAAGCTGTGGGCGCAACACCGGACAATAAGCTCATCTTAAACCTGCCTGCAACGGTGGAAGGAAGCACCCCCAACGGATATGCCGACCAGATCGAATATTTCGTCAGAAGCTTACGCCACCGCTCCTGCGCCATCATCAGCGTGCATCCCCACAACGACCGCGGCACCGCCGTCGCCGCCACCGAGCTTGCCCTGCTGGCAGGAG
>MKRK01000161.1:10357-10869 GCA_001896915.1 Clostridiales bacterium 43-6 | reverse complement strand
AGGTTTATGAAAAAACCACCAAAATGAAGGTACACGAACGCCACCCCTACAGCGGCGACTTGGTATTCACCGCCTTTTCCGGCTCCCATCAGGACGCCATCAACAAAGGGGTAGATTATATGAAAACCTCGGGCACAGAGTTTTGGGAAATCCCCTATCTGCCCATTGACCCTGCCGATGTGGGACGTCAATACGAACCCATCATCCGCATCAATTCCCAGTCCGGCAAGGGCGGCTCGGCTTATATTATGCAGCACAATTACGGTTTTCAATTACCCAAAGGCATGCATCCCGAATTCGGTGCAGTGGTACAAAAAGAGTGTGACAGAACGGGAAAAGAGTTGACAGCCGAGAATATTTATACTATCTTTAAAGATGAATATCTCTTAGTGGATTATCCTTATAACCTGAAAAGCTATAAATTAAACGAACAGTCGGACGACGAAAATGACGCTAAGGTATGCTTTTCCGGCGTGGTTCGGTTTATGCACGAGGATATTGCCATCAACGGG
>MKRK01000161.1:6678-10333 GCA_001896915.1 Clostridiales bacterium 43-6 | reverse complement strand
CAAACTATACCTTTGTCACATACAGTGAGCATGCCATTTCCACCGGTGCGGATTCCAAAGCGATTTCCTACATTGAGCTGAAATCACCGGAAGGCAAAACCGTGTACGGTGTGGGCATGGACAACAACATCAGTCTGGCGTCTATCAAGGGAATTATCTGTGCGATTAACCGTTCAGAAAAACATAAACAATAAATCGATATCACGAGAGGATGGTCAAAATAATGAAAAACTATAATATCGTACTTTTGAAGGGTGACGGAATCGGCCCGGAAATCATTGACGAGGCTGTAAAGGTATTAAACAAAACCGCCGATAAATTCGGGTTTACCGTAAGCTATGAGGACGCTCTCCTGGGCGGTGTCGCCATCGACGAAACCGGCGTGCCGCTGCCGGACGCTACCGTAACCGCTTGTAAGGCTGCCGACGCCGTTATGCTGGGAGCCGTGGGCGGCTACAAATGGGATACTCTCCCGGGTCATCTTCGTCCGGAAGCCGGTCTATTGGGCATTCGTGCCGCTCTCGGCTTGTTCGGCAACCTTCGTCCGGCACAGATCTTTGCACCCCTTCGCAGTGCTTCCCCCATCAAAAACGAAATCATCGGCGAGGCGCTGGACATTATGGTCGTCCGTGAGCTGACCGGCGGTATTTATTTCGGTGAGCGGGGCAGAAAAGAAGTAAACGGCAGCCCTGCCGCATATGACACGGAAATGTATACCGTTCCCGAAATCGAACGCATCGCCCGCGTTGCCTTTGATATTGCCGGCAAACGCCGCAAAAAATTATGCTCAGTGGACAAAGCGAATGTTCTTGAAAGTTCCCGTCTTTGGAGAGAGACGGTTCTCAATGTCGCCAAGGAGTATCCGGAGATTGAGCTTTCCCATATGTATGTGGATAACTGTGCCATGCAGCTTGTCAGAAACCCGGGTCAGTTTGACGTGATCGTAACCTCCAACATCTTCGGTGATATTTTATCGGACGAAGCGTCCATGATCAGCGGCTCTATCGGCATGCTGCCCTCCGCCTCCCTTGCCAAAAGCTCTCTCGGGCTGTACGAACCCATCCACGGTTCTGCCCCCGATATCGCAGGCAAAGGCATTGCAAACCCCCTGGCTACCATTCTCTCCGTCGCCATGATGCTTCGCTATTCCTTCGGGCTGGAAGACGCCGCACAGGCGATTGAAACAGCGGTCAATGATGCATTGACTGTTGCCAGAACGCCGGACATCTGGGAAGAGAGCTATCCGAAAGTGTCTACTGTGGAAATGGGAGAAATCGTTCTTTCAAAAATATAAAATGAACTATTATTTCAAAGACGGCAGAAATGCCGTCTTTTTTTGTATAAATTTTGTCTGGTTATCCAAACTAGTATCGGGTAATCCGTTGAATTCATGTAACCCGCTTTGCTGCGTATATTGCAGTTTGATAGGCAAAACCATTTCTCTGTCGGAAAATGGGGTTTGTTGTTTGGTCTAGTTTTATGTCCGACAGAGAAGTGGGGCTTTCATGTTAATTACATTAATCAGAACAATCATTTTATATGTGGTCGTCATTGTCGGCGTAAGAATTATGGGCAAACGGCAGGTTGGCGAGATGCAGCCTGCCGAGCTTGTTGTGACCATTTTGATCTCTGAGCTGGCTGCCATTCCCATGCAGGATCTTGACCGGCCCATGGCCAACGGCGTCATTGCCATTTTCGGATTGGTGATTTTTGAAATTCTTTTGTCGATTATTATTATGAAAAGCTTAAAACTCCGTCGCATCATCAGCGGAAAGCCGGCGATTATCATCAACAACGGTGTGATCGACCAGCATATTTTAAAAGAGCTGCGTATTACCATTGATGACCTAAACGAGGATTTGCGGCAAGCAGGTGTGTTTAGCTTTGACGAAGTACAGTTTGCAATTTTGGAGACCAACGGTAAAATCAGCGTCTTGAAAAAGCCCCATCTATTGGGACCTACCGCAGAACAAATGCATGTTGAAAACAAAGATAAGGGACTTCCTTGCACCGTAATCTGCGACGGCGTAATCGAAGAACATTCCTTGCCGCTGGTATCCTTTACCGCCGAAAAAATTCATAGTATACTGGAACAAAACCAGCTGAAACTAAAGGATGTATTTATTATGACTGCCGACAAATTGGGCAATCATGTGATTGTAAAAAAGCAAAAGAAAGGGAATTGACATGAAACGCTTATGGGCTGTTTTGATATTAATGGTGCTTATCGCCGCTATTTGCACCGCAGGATATATAACCATCGAAGGCTATCGGGACAAAACGGTGACAACCCTGCAGGCCGCCATGGCAGCGGCAAACAGCGGGGATTATAAAAAAGCAGAGGAACTGGCAAAGCAGGCGGAAACAACCTGGATTGACGCAGAACAGAAGCTGTCCATTTTTGTCAATCACAGCCAGCTGTCCGAGGTCGGACTTTCCGTGGCAAAGCTCGCCCCTCTGATCAAGGATGGCAGTGTGGGGGAATTCAACGCCGAATGCAGTCTTTCCATTGTGCAGCTCATTCATATCAGCAACCGGGAAAAGTTCCGTTGGGAGAACTTTATATGATTGACATTTTTGGTAAAACAGTGTAAATTTACTAAGAAAGCTGATTGTTTCAGCACGGCATTTTTCCGAGAGAGGATCTGATTCTTGGTTGAGCAGCATAATTTTGGACAAGCGCCTACAAACCGCGGGGGATATGGTTCGTCCGGGCAAACGGGTCGTCGATATCGGAACCGACCATGCCTATCTGCCGATTTATCTGATAGAAAATAAAATTTGCCCCTCTGTCATCGCCTGTGATATCGCAGAGGGTCCGCTGGGCTCAGCGGTACATAATATTGATGCCTATCAAATGACCGACTATATTGCCGTCAGACAGAGTGACGGATTACAGTCAGTCAAAGAAACGGAAGCGGAGGATATCGTCATCGCCGGTATGGGAGGCGAGCTGATTGCTTCTATCCTTCACGCCGCTCCGTGGACAAAGAACCCTTCTTATCATCTCATTTTACAGCCCATGAGCATGGCGGATTATTTACGAAAATTCCTATTATCCCAGGGCTTTTCTATTGAAAAAGAAAAGGCCGTCACCGTGGGGAAGCATGTGTATACCGTGCTGTCGGTCTACTACAGCGGGGAGCAAAAGGACTGTGGTCTTTTTTATTCTGTTGTCGGGGAAATCCGGAAGGACAAAAGCGAGGACGGAGCGGCGTATCTCAAAAAATGTGCAGGGCGGATACTTAAAATAGCAAACGGGCTCAAGCAGGGCGGGAAACCCGAAGAAGCCAAGATTTATTATGAATTATACCATGACATTACCGAAGGAAAGGATGCGGCTGTATGATGACCGTCAAGCAAATATATGATTTCATGCAAGCCTGGGCGCCCTTTGAAACCACAATGGACGGCGACAACGCCGGACTTTTGGTGGGTGACGAAGCTGCGGAAGTAACCACCGTCGGAATCTGCCTCGATATTACCGAACACACTCTTTTGCAGGCAAAGAAAGAAGGCTGTGAGCTGATCATCAGCCACCATCCGGTAATTTTTGCCCCTATGAAAAGCATCCTTGCAAAGTCAGTTCCTTACCTGCTTGCTTGTGGCGGCATCTCCGCCATTTGCGCCCACACAAACCTTGATGCGGCCGGCG
>MKRK01000161.1:6012-6665 GCA_001896915.1 Clostridiales bacterium 43-6 | reverse complement strand
CACACTGGCTTCCCTGCTGGGTTTACAGGATATCAGGACCCTTGCCGACCCCCGGTATCCCCATCTGCCCCCCATCGCTCGTATGGGAATGCTGAAAACCGAAATGAACCCGGAGGAATTCGCCTGTTTGATCAAAGAACGGCTGAACCCTTCCACGGTGAAAATAAAAGCCGGTAGTAAGCCGATCAAAACCGTGGGGATCTGCGGTGGCGCAGGCGGTGATCTGATCGGTCCTGCCTTCCAAAACGGAGCGGATGCATTTGTCAGCTCCGATATCCGCCACCACGAATGGCTCAGCGTGGACCAGCAAAAAACCTTGGTGGACGCCGGGCATTTTGCCACCGAGCACGGGGTGGTTCATGCCATTGATACCAAATTATCGGATGCTTTTCCATGTGTGAAATGCATCATTCTGGAGGAAAAGGAACCTTACCTCTGTTATTAAGGAGTTTTTTATTTGTTAGACGGTGCGTTACTGCATATTGTAAAACATGAAATCACAACAAAGGCACTGGGTGCCAGAATCGATAAAATCTTTATGCCGTCCCGGGATGAAATCGTGCTGTTAATAAGCAAGAAGGGCTTTTCGGGCAAGCTTTTGTTTTCGGCCAAGGCGAATTCACCCCGGGTGCATTTCACGGAATTCGCACCCG
>MKRK01000161.1:5246-5795 GCA_001896915.1 Clostridiales bacterium 43-6 | reverse complement strand
AAAGCTCCATTCGTTTTATGCTGCCCGGTGCAACCTATGAGCTGCCCCCGGCGCAGGACAAGGTCAATCTTTTAGAAAACGAGCCTGCCGCCGTGCTGACCGCCCTTTCCCATGCCAAGGACGAAGAGCTGTCCAAAGCCTTGCAGATGACATTAGACGGTGCTTCTCCCATTGTGTGCAGAGAGCTTGCCCATCTTGCCCTCCGCGGAGAGCAGCTGCGGTTGAGTGAGCTGACAGAAACCCACAAAGAACGACTAGGGTTTTATCTCGGGCGGCTCCGGGAGACGATTCTGTCCGGCGGCACACCCACATTGGTATCGGACAAAGACGACCGCCCCATTGATTTCACCTATACCTCCGTGACCCAATACGGCTTGCTGGCGTCTACCAAAGTACTGGAGAGCTACAGTGAGCTATTGGATGCGTTTTACGCAAAGCGGGATAAAATCGAACGGCTGCGGTCCCGCTCCCAGGATCTGCTTCGGCTTTTGACCAACATAACCGAACGGCTGAGCCGCAAAATCAATGCCAGAAAATCGGATCTGAAGG
>MKRK01000161.1:397-5142 GCA_001896915.1 Clostridiales bacterium 43-6 | reverse complement strand
CCCGTCTGCCAATGCCCAGAAATATTTCAAAAATTATCGCAAGGCTGTGACAGCGGCACAGATGCTGAACAAATTGATTGAAGAAGCCGAACAGGAGCTTGTATATATTGATTCGGTGTTTGATGCATTGTCGAGGGCAAAGGAAGAAAGCGAAATCGTCGAAATCCGTGAGGAATTGACTGCATCGGGGCATAGTAAAGCCATAAGCAAAAAGAAAAAACCAGCCCCCATGACAGCGCCGAAGGAGCATGTTTCCTCCGACGGGTTTAAAATCCTTGTGGGCAAAAATAACCGCCAAAACGATATGATTACCTTTAAGCTGGCTGAAAAAAGCGACATCTGGTGCCATGTCAAAAGCTATCCCGGCAGCCATGTGCTCATCAAAACCGGCGGCGTTGCGGTGCCGGACACCACTCTGGAGGAAGCCTGTATTTTAGCCGCCACCCATTCCAAAGCGGCAAATTTGCCCTTGGTGCCAGTGGATTACACTATGATTAAATTTGTAAAAAAACCGCCCGGCGCAAAACCGGGTATGGTGACCTATGACAGCTTCAAAACCGCTCATGTGGAACCGAATATGAATGAGCTGAAAAAGTAAAAATTTCAATCTCCGAAAATAAAATTTTCCTTGACAGCACCGTGAAAATTCGATATAATTGCAATTGGCTCTCGAATAAATCGAAAGCCAAATACGCTGGTGTGGCGGAACTGGCAGACGCCCGGGACTTAAAATCCCGTGAGGGAAACCTCGTATCGGTTCGATTCCGATCACCAGCACCAAAGCAATATAATCCGAACCAATTGTTGTACGATTGGTTCGGATTTTTGTTTAAATGATATTTTGTAATACTCCTTGGCTGAATCAAAGCATCCCAAGCACCACATGCCACGTCGTGACTGTGCGAAAGCCCGGGGACAATTCGTCCCTTATGCGTCATGCAATAACTACCCAAAGGCAACGAAGCGAACGGATTGCCGCACCGTAAAGTCAACCTTGTTGACTCCTTCGGAATGGTTCGCAATGACGCCAAAAAGATTCTTTTCTCTTAGTAAACTGTAATATTTGGCAAGCCCATATACCATTCATAAAAAGACTCTCATCTCAAAATCTGAAATGAGAGTCTTTATTTTTTTAGTCCTATATTCTTTTCCCATCTTCTAAAATAAAATTCCCTTCAAACGAAACACCACACGCCTTTGCAATGTCGTTTAAATCCTTTTCTGTTAAATTATTTCGTTTTAGTTTAGCGGTTATATTTTGACGTGTTGTTTTTGGCTCTATTTTATCCGCTAAATCACTGATGGTCATCTCTTTTGCAGCCAACAACATTTTCACTTTAATGGCCATTCCCATGTATATCAAACTCCTATTTGATATTTATATCGTTTTCCCGGTATCCTTCATTGTAAAAATCCCATCATAATCACAATCCAAAGCCTGTGCGATTTCACGCAATTCTTTTTCAGAAAAATTATCACGGGAAAGTTTATTGCTTAGGTTATTTCCATTCGTACCGATTTTTTCAGCCAACTCTTTAATCGTCATTTTTCTTTCCCATAAAACAGTTTTTATTTTAATAGACATTCCCATTGAAATACCTCGTTATGATTTATATTCGCTTTCCATCTTCCAAAATAAAATTCCCTTCAAACAAAACACCGCATGCTTTTGCAATGTCGTTTAAATCCTTCTCTGAAAGATTGTCCCGTTTTAGTTTAGCTCCAATATTTTGCGCGGTTGTTTTCGGCTCAATTTTATTTGCCAAATCATTGATTGTCATCTCTTTTGCTGCCAATAACATTTTTACTTTAATAGCCATTCCCATACAACTCGTCTCCTTTTTAGTGATTATAAACGAATTTGTTTGGAAAATCAAACGAGAAATATAGAAAGAAAACACTAAAATTGATTTTAGGCATTGACATCACAAACTATATCATTTATAATATAAACATATTAATTTATTATTCAAATTTATTTGTTTGTATTGAAAGGAGGTAAAAATTTTATGAAAACTTTTCCCGAAAAGATCAGACCGGGGTTTTTGGAATCGTCGTATACCCTTGTGATGGAAAACAGGAAGGCTGACCCCGGGTACCGCCAACTGGAAAGCGACTATGAAAAGCTGTATGATGCCATACGGGAGCAGCTGGGTGAGGAACACCGGATGCTGATGCTTGATTTTGAAGCAAAAATAAATGAAATCGAAAGCATCGATCATGAGCTCGTTTATTTACAAGGAATGATCGACTGCGTTGCCTTGCTTCGGACAATTCGTTTGATTTAATTCGCGGATTTCTGTATAATAAATTAAAAACCCTGCTAACCAAACCATTTTCTTGCCGACTATAGAAGTGAATCACGTGATTGCATCCTGTTGAGTCAATTGCCATCGGCTGAAAGGCGAAGCGTAATTGACTTGATAAACAAAGGAGAAACCAAATGGATTATGACGATTGTATGCTACAGTTGAATGATAAGGTGCTTTTAGACAAGCTGTACGGTTTTGCGTATAAGCGCTGTAACAGTGCGGGTGAAGCGGAGGATTTGTGTTCGGATATTTTGGTGTCTGTTCTGTCAACGCTTCGCAAAAACCCTGAAATAACGCACTTTCACGGACTTTTGTGGACGATTGCGCACCGGGTGTATGCCGATTTTTGTGAGAAACGGAAGAAGCACACATTGATACAGCCTGACGAGTTAACGGATTGCTTACATGTTTCGGATAACAATGTGGATACGTTTTTGGAAACCGAAGAGGACCGAAGGCTGGTGCAAAGCATTCTGCGAGAGATATCCTTTTTGGCAAAAATCTATCGGGATGTGATGGTATTTTATTACCTTGACAGGCTGCCTGTTTCCGCCATTGCAAAAAAGCTCTGCATCAGCGAAACCGCCGTGAAGCAACGATTGTTTTCCGCCCGCAACACAGTGAAAGAAGAGGTTCTGAAAATGGATAAACAATATACATTAAAACCCGTTGATATCGCCTTTATCGGCACGGGAAACCCCGTGGGCAACGATCCCCGAAGTAAGGCGGAACGGGTGCTTTCCAAAAACGTGGTGTATCTTTGCAAAAAAGAAGCCTTGTCGGCAAAAGAAATTTCGGAAAAGCTGGGCGTTCCCATGCCTTTTATTGAGGATGAACTGGATATTCAACTAAAAGGCGAAAACGGAACCTATGGACTGTTACGAAAGCTGGAGAACGGCAAATATATCGCAAACGCTATCCTTCTGGATTTAGACGAGCTGGAAGCAGGGACAAAGGTTTATAAAAAGCACTTAGTCGCTTTCTGCCAAGGAATCAAACAAGCGGTGGAGGAAAACCGGAACCAAATTCTTTCCTTCCCTTTCCTCAGCCGACAGAAAGATCCGGCGTTTCTTTTATGGTCACTGATTTCGGGCATTGTCTGGGAACTGGACGGTGCCGTTAAGGAGGTTTTAAAAAGCAAATACTTCAAAGATACTGAAACCATCCGACGGGATTTCACATTAATCGGCATTGCAGTAAAACCGGAGGAAACACTGAACATCGGATTCTATGGCTGCGACGGCATCAAATCACCCATCGGCGGGCAAAACATATGCGGTTATTCTTCCGTGTTCGTTTCCAATGTTTACGGTGCGAAGCTGGAAAAGCATTTTTCCTGCGGACATAATATTTCGAGTGACCCCTTGCTACTCATTACCATTCGTTCCATCGGCGGGTTGGATATAAACAGCCTGTCCCAGCAGGAAAAAGAGTATGCCGCCAAGGCGGTCGAATGCGGTTATCTGCAGGTGGACAGGGAAACATTGACACCCAAAATTATTGTGATAGAGGAAGCAAGTAAGAATGATTTTTACCGGTTACTTCCGGACTACAGCCCTTTCCTCAAAGACCTTGCCGAAACAATTGCCGAGGATCTATATCAGCTTATCAAGCAATATGTTCCCAAGCATCTCATCCAGGAGTATCCCATGTATAGTATGGCATCCAGCATCCGCATTTTGTACGAAGTGATCGAGTATTGCATTGCAGAAGGGATTTTGACCACACCAACGAATCAATTAAATGCGGAAGGTGTTGTTATGGTTGTGAAGAAATAAAAAAATTTTGGTTATAAAAACACCCGACACGTAATGCTGTCGGGTGTTTGTTATAAAACCGCTTTCTCCCATTTCTTTCGATACTGTTTGGGTGAGGTGCTTTTGTAAATCTTGAACTGCTTGATGAAATAGCTTGAGTTGCTGAAGCCGCATTCCATGGCGATTTCCGTTATATTTTTATCGGTGGTGACCAGAAGCTTTTCCGCTTCGTTGATACGCATGGCATTGATGTATTCCTTGATGGTCTGCCCTGTGTAATTTTTGAACCGCCTTGAAAAATAACTGTAGCTGACATTGTATTTTTCCGCAAGGGCAAACACGGAAATTTCCTCTTTGTAATTCTCTTTCAGATAATCCACGGCTTTAATAATATACAAATCTATGGTGTTGGACGCACGGCTGATTTGTTCCTTGACCTCCTCGCTGTAACCGTTTCTGAAAATCCACAGAAACAGATTGCAGATCGCGGTTTTCATGGCGAAATCAAAGCCGAAGCTTTGCCTTTCGATTTCGGTCTCCACCCCTTGGAACAATAACGGCAGAGTGGAATCGGCTGTTTCCGCCTTGCGAAATACTTTTTTGTGTGCAATGGAGGAATTGAGAAAGGGAAGTAAATATTTTGCTCCGTTTAAATCCCACATCATCAGCTGGGGAT
>MKRK01000161.1:0-247 GCA_001896915.1 Clostridiales bacterium 43-6 | reverse complement strand
TGAGTTCAATAAACAAATGATAATGAGCGGAAACATGTTCATTTTCAGCATATCCCCCGGTAAAAAAGCATTCAAATGGATAGATGATTTCATCCGGTCCTGCCGGCATTTTTTCAAAATACGGCTCCATACTATGTTCACCCCGCTAAATTTGTATGACAAATTTGTTTTATTTTCTGATAAAGCGATTATATCATAAAATTATTGTTGTTGCTACTATGAGATTATAAAAATATACGGAGGAAAA
>MKRK01000160.1:5345-8287 GCA_001896915.1 Clostridiales bacterium 43-6 | reverse complement strand
TACTTTTATACGTTTTTTGTCCGATAACGAATTCATGAATAACCCCTTCCCAATACACGATAATTTTTTATACGATCCTTTGTATCGCATAAAAATTCAAAAGATGCGTTCATTATCTCACATTCAATGACGTTTTTCAACCTGAAACCGCTATATTTTGTGGCAGAAAAGAAAAAAACAAGGCATATTTGCCCGAAAAAGCAAATAAACCTTGTTTTCTATCTTCCCACATCACATTCCGAACAGCAAAATCCGTTCCATTTCTTCTTTCATGGCTTTTCTGTCCATCCTCTGCAGCAGGTACACCTTGTTGGATTTCTCCGCCGGATCCCATGTAAAGGAGCAATCGTCCCGTATATCCATGACACCTTCCTGCTCATCAAAAAAATCTCCACAACCGAAAACGACATATAAAATCGTGCTGGGGTCTGCGGTGTGGTGATCCCAATCATCGCCATACCTACCCCGGTGCAGCTCATAAGAACGCCTGACAGGGTTTTCTTCCGGCAGGCTTTTGAGACAGTTGCCCAAAAAGATATTGTGCCCGATTTCTCTGCCCACAAAAGTAATCTGTCCGGGGAAGTTACGGATGCAATACAAAGCCGGTTCCGGGTCACGGGTGAAATTCACATTGTCCTTGGCAGGATCGTCCGGGAAGTTGCCGCCCATACAGGCCCATTCCGCCACTTTTTGTTTGACAAGCTCCCTCCCCGAAAGGGGTGAAATATCATCCTCTCCGCTTTGTAAGAGAGCAACCAGATTGCTCATATAACCAATGGTCGCAATGATAACGGAAGCATCCTGTGCCCCTGCCAGCGCTTTTCTCATCACCCTGACGGCATCCTCCGCCCTGGCATTGTTCTCTATGGTGTGGGGGAACTCTGCCGAAATCACATCCAGAAAGCAGGAATCGTCCCTGTATGCACCCGTTCCGTTTTTGGGTGCGCCGATGGGCATGTCGCTGCGGTTGTAATAATCACAAACCGCACTGACAACAGCAGACGAGTTGTCATACCGGCTGGAAACCGTTACACCCAGAACATGGGCATGCCCTTGTTTTTCTAAGTTCAGCAGCATGGCGAGGGCCGCGGTATCGTCACAATCCGTCAGCATATCGGTGTCAAGCAAAATATTCGCAGGGGCTGTTCTTGCTGCTTGATAGTATTCACTCCTATGCTCCGCTTTTTCACGGTCTGCAGACTCCCAGCATTCACCGCTGAAATTCACAGCTTCTATCTCGTTTATCAGCCCGAGAGAAATACAGTGCCGCCCGCCTTCAAATTCTGTATTTGTCCAGATTTCCACAATTTCCAGTGCGGTTTCAATATTAAGTGACTTTCCGCTTAAGCAAAGCACATTGGAATCGTTATGAAGCCGTGTCATCCGGGCGTTTTCTCCGTCATACACCAGTGCTGCACGGACACCCCTGTATTTATTGGCGGCGATGCTCATTCCGATCCCGGAATTGCAAATCAAAATCCCCCGGTCCGCTTGGCCCATGGACACCGCCGAGGCCACCTGGGCTGCAAAATAAGGGTATCTCACGATATCAGCACTGTCGGAACCGGCATTGATGACCTTATGCCCCCGTTCTCTTAACAACAGCATGATTGCTTTTTTCAGCTGATAACCGCCGTGGTCGTTTCCGATAAAAAATCTCATGATGGAATTTCAACCCCTTCTCCGATTTCTTTTACAACAATCTTATCCGGAAGTTTTATATTGGTCACAATCATACCGATCATAAAAACCACAGAACCGACGATGATATAATTTGTTACCGGCTCCCGGAAGAACAAAACCGCCCAACACAGGGAAAACAATACCGTTGAGCTTTGGATAATCACCACGAGAAACAGCGGCATTGTCCGCATGGCTTTGGCGATCAGCATAAAGGCCGCACCTGTGCTTATGCCGAAGATAAGCAGACAGATCAGCGAGGATACATGAAACGCACCGGTAATTTCACCCGCCAAGGGCAGAGGAACTGCTGTGATCATCATGGAGATAAAAAACATGGAAAAGTTCATATTTTCCGCCGTCATTTTATGAAGAAGCATTTTCTGCGCAATCACAAAACCGGCAGCACCGGCACCGGCGGCCACAAATAGCAGCGTGGAAACCAGTCCGTCATTTAAAAACATGTCCATCGATCTGCCGTTCCACGAAATCACGGCGATCCCTGCCACACACAGGGCACAGCCGAGGATTTCCTTTCTTCCTATCTTCTCTTTGAATATAAAAATCGCAAAGATCAATGCCACAACACTCTGCACCGGCCAAAGAATGATGTTGCCGTAGGAATAACCATGGGACAGTCCGTAATTCTCCGCCAGATAGTTTATGCTTTTGCATACTGCGCCGAAAACAACCGGCATCAAAAAGAACTGCAGCTTCATCTTCTTTTTGGTGACCAGCATAAAAACCAGCAGAAACAACAGCCCGATGAAAAAACGAAAAAATGAAATCCAATAGGAGTTCACCATCAGCCCGGCATATCTGACAAACACACCGCCGAAGCTGAACAGCAGTGAGACAAAAATCATTGCAATGTAATTCAGAATAACAACTCCGTTACTTTATTTGATCAACTGACTGACAATCAACACCAGCGGCATGGAAAGAATCGCGGTGACCGTTGACAATGAAACCAGCTGAGTCGCTGTTTTTTCGTCGCCCCCGAAGGCCGCCGAGAACATAATGACAATCACAGCACAGGGTGCCGCCACAGGCAAAACAGCGCTCATCAGCAGCATGCCGCCGATGCCGAAGGCGTAGCGGTAAAGAAGCATGAGCAAAATCGGCAGTGCGGCCTGTCGTAACAGAACCGTCAACCATGCAAAGGGATCTGTGATACAGGCTTTGATCCTTGTTCCCACGAGATAATAGCCGGTAACAATCATCGCAAGGGGGGTGTTCATAGCCGCCATGTAGGACAGTGT
>MKRK01000160.1:0-5333 GCA_001896915.1 Clostridiales bacterium 43-6 | reverse complement strand
AAATGCCGAACAACACGCCGATGACACCGGGATTAAACAGCATTTTCACTCGTGAGACCTTTTCATCCGTTTTGAACAGTGCCCTGCCCACTGTCCAGTTGAAGACGTTGACCATGATCACATAGATACTGACATACAGAACGCCCTCACTGTCAAGGACAGCCTGTGCCAAAGGTAGCGCCATGAAGGCCGCATTGCTGATCATGGAGCCGAACCGGTATACCACCTGCTTATGATAGGGTTTCACCCGATAAAAAAGAAAGCCTGCCAAAAAACCCGCCAGGTGAGACAAAAGTGCAAGCGCGCCTGCAAGCAGCAGGTTTTGGATGTATTTCATATTAAAATCAACACGCAAAAACGCATTGACAATCACACAAGGTGTTACCACATTGAATACAAGGGAAGTTAGCTCCTTCACCGTCACCCCGGATAGCTTTCCACGCCTTGTGAGAACATAACCGAGAAGCATCAGAACCGCCATGATGATGACCTGTATAAAAATTGTCTGTCCGTATTGAAATACGCGCATATTATTCTCCCTGCTGTTTCAGAATGATAGCTTTCATTATAAAGGAAACCACCCCGTTTTTCAACGTATATCTTTATATAAAAACCAAAGATTTCTTTTGCAGTTTTCGGTTATAATGATGAGGTCCTCCATGGTATTGTGCGAAGTGTTCGGTATATTTTAAAATTGACTAAAATATCCTGTAAGTATATAATAAGGAAATAAGCTTGGCTGCACTGAATGATGGGGGATCCTTGCGCCTCCTGGGTACAACCGGCACCCCGTCCTGTATCCCAACCACAACGAAAGGATGACCACATTATGTCCGAATCTCTGATTACCAAAAAAGCTTTGTCCTCAGGCTTAAAAAACCTGATGAAGCATACAGGCTTTGATAAAATAACAATTGCCGGTATTACAAAACAATGCGGACTGAACCGCCAGACCTTCTATTACCATTTTCAGGATAAGTATGAACTCCTAAACTGGATTTGCTACAACGAGGTAATCCTCCCTCTTTCCGAAAACCTGACCTTTGACACCTGGGGCGACCGTATTCTGACTATGCTGACAACCATGAAAAATGAGTCTTATTTTTACATCAATACTTTGAAATCATCCGGCGCCAATGAATTCGAGCAGTATTTGCTGTCCTTTGCCAAAGGTTTTTTTGCAGAAATCATTGAAAAGCTGGATTTGAACCACAGTGTGTCCAAAGAAAATGTGGACTTTATTGCTCAATTTTATTCCTTTGGTGTTGTGGGCGTAATCGTCAGCTGGGCAAAAACAGAAATGACGGCAACGCCAGAAAGCTTAACGGAAAAAGTGAAAGCACTGGTAAATGACAGCAAAATGTTTGCGGTAAAACGCTATCTGGACGGAATCAGCACATCAACATAAGAAGCCCTCAAAATCTGCACAAAACCAACCTTTTTGCTGAAAAAGTTTTTATTTAAATTTTCTATAGACAAAATACTGAAACTGTCGTAAATCACGACAGTTTTTCTTGTTTGTCACGAGTTTTGACAAAGGGCGCCAAGCGTCTAATTACAGGTATCCTGAGGGGTGCTATACTATATTTCATCAAATCCGAAGGAGATATACGAGTATGCACAAAAGACCAAAAAGAAAATTGATCATACAGATTTCCGTCATTCTGGGAGTCATTATTCTCCCGCTGTTGTACAGCTATTTTTACCTCGGCGCATTCTGGGATCCATATTCTACGCTGAATACCCTGCCGGTTGCTGTAGTGAACAACGACAAAGGAACGGTTATTCATGATACAAAACGCAATCTGGGTGAAGAAATGTGGAATGAATTAAACAAAGACAAAACTTTAAAATTCATTAAAACGGATGAAACAGATGCCACCAACGGAACAAAGAACAACAAATATTATGCAATGATTGTTGTCCCTTCTGATTTCTCCGCCAATATTGCCTCCTCTTCCCAACAAAACAAGCAAACAGCAAGCATTCTGTTTTCTGCAAACGAAAAGCGCAATTTCTTGGCCAGCCAGATATTAAGTAAGGCTACCCTGCAAATCGAAGAAAAGCTGCGTGGCAATGTAAATAAGGAGATCACTGCAAATTTATCCGATGAGTTGCGGGAAACACCGGCAAAATTAACGGAACTGCATGACGGCATGGCTCAGCTGCATGACGGATCATCGAAGTTAGAGGACGGCGCCGAAAAAGTGAAAACCGGTTCCGGAAAGCTAAGCCAAGGCACAGCGGACCTTCTGCAAGGGACAAATGAATTTTCTTCAAAATTCAACACTTATAAAAACGGCATCACCGACGCAAAAACCGGAATCGGCAGTCTCTCAACAGGTGCCGACAGTCTCGACAACGGGATTGACACACTTCTGATGGGTGCTACCGCTCTGGAGAGTTCTACAAAAAGCCTGACAGAGCTGCAGGCAGGCGCAAAAACTTTGTCTGACAATGCTTCCTTTTTCAATGCCAATATGACCACCTATACCACCGGCGTCAGTGCCTTGATTGATAATGCAACCCAAACCCAGAGCTTTCTGACGGCATATGTAGCGGCAAATCCATCCTTGATGGAGGATCCGAAATTCGCCGGATTTATCACCAAAATGTCCGACCCGGCCTTACAAAATAATATCAAAGCCTTATCAGAGGCAACCGAAACGCTCAAAGATGCTTCTTCAAAAATATCCGGCGGCTTATCACAGCTATCCGGCAGCACACAAAGTCTGCCGCAATTGCAGGCGGCCATTGGTCAGATCAAGCAGGGCTTAATCCAAGCAAAAACAGGTTCATCACAGCTGAGTGACGGCGCCGGAAAGCTAAATACAGGTATGACCGCCATATCTCAGGCCACCGAACAGCTGAGTAAGGGGTCGCAAGACATCAAAAACGGTGCCGCCGCCGCAAACAACGGTGCAACCTCACTGAAGAACGGCACCTCAGACTTAGCCGCCGGCGCCAAAGTTTTGAAGGACGGGTTCAAGGATGCCAATGACGGAGTGGCAAGCTCTATTATCACCGCCAAAGAAAAGCTGAAAAATCTTGACGGACTGGACTCCTATGCCGGCGAGCCGGTTGCAATCAAAACAGAGAGCATCAACCCCGTCCCCAATTACGGCACCGCATTTTCACCCTATTTTCTTTCCCTGTCCTTATGGGTGGGCGCAATCATCATCTTTGTGGGTATCTTTTTGGATTCCGACAATAAATTCAGGGTCCTTTCCAAAAACGCTGAAAACAAGGTTTTGCGCACCTTTTTATACCTACTGATCGGCTTTGTTCAAGCAATTGTTCTGGCGATCGTATTAAAGCTCTGCCTCGGTCTCCGGGTAAACAACCCTTGGTTGTTTTTGTTGTCCTGTTGTTTGGTTTCTGCGGTATTCATCTCTATTGTTCAATTTTTTATGGTGTTTTTGCAGGATGCAGGTAAATTTTTATCATTGCTTCTGCTGATTCTCCAGCTTACATCTTGCGGCGGCACCTTTCCCATGGAAACCGTCCCGAAGTTCTTCAATGTCCTATACCCCTTTATGCCCATGACCTATTCAGTCAATTTGTTCAAAGAAGCCATTAGCGGCAGCGATTCCTCGGCGGTTCTGTCAAATGTCTTGATTTTAAGTGCCATCCTGTTGGTCTTTACAGCAATCACCATTGTAATGGCAAAACTGAGAAGCAACAAAGCCGGCACCGTTTCATTGATTGCGATTCCGGAGAGTTAATACGAATCGCAATTATGAAAGCCGATAAAATAGAGCAATGCATTCTTTAAGAAGAATGCGTTATGAGCGATAATTTTAGCGATTCTTTTATTTGAGATTAGTATAACATAACACATAGCTCTGTTCAGTATAATACAATAATGAGACCTGTTTGGTGATCCAAACAGGTCTCATTGATAGATAGACACATACACGAACGCCTGCAAAATCCGAACCAGTAAAAACCCGGTGATCGGTTATGCCGGCGCGTGGTACCGATCCGGTGTACACTTTATTTCCTTCGCCGTTTTCTGTTATGACAATAAGCTGAGTCCGTTTTGAACGATGACGTTTTTCAGCTCGTCAATATATATTTCGCCAAGCTTACTCAAGGAGGCGTTTTTATGGGAGAGCCAGCCCACACATATGGTCTCGTCCACCTTCAGAGGGACCGAAACGATGTCCGTACCGTTCAGCTCAGTGCTGATGATGCCTGTTGAAATCGTGTATCCATTCAGTCCGATCAATAAATTGAACAGGGTGGCTCGGTCGCTGACAAAAATACTTTTTTTGCGAAATACGGTACTTAATATTTCTTCAAAAAAATAAAAGGAATTGTGTTCGCCCTGCTCAAATGCCAGGCAGGGATAGGGAGACAGATCTTCCGACGTAACAAATTCACGACTTGCCAATGGGTTTTTGGTGCTGATGAAAATATGTGGTTCGGCTTGAAACAATGGATGGAATACCAACCCACTTTCCTGAAACAGCTTTTCCAGCACCTTTTTATTGAACGAGCTTTCATACAAAATTCCAATCTCACTGCGCAAGCTTTTGATGTCCTCCAGAATTTCATAGGTTCTGGTTTCCCGCAGGGTAAATTCATATTCTTCATAGCTGTATTGCTTGATCAAATTCACAAAGGCATTGACCGAAAACGAATAATGTTGGGTCGAAACAGAAAAATGACGCCTCACATTCTTGTGCAGATACCGCTGTTCGAGCAATCCGGCCTGCTCTGTCACCTGACGTGCATAACCGAGAAACTCTGTTCCCTCTGTGGAAAGCATAATGCCCTTGTTGGTACGTAAAAAGATTTTGATACCCACTTCATTTTCAAGCTCGCTGACCGCATTGGATAAGCTGGGCTGAGAAACAAACAGGCGTTTTGCCGCTTCGCTCATGGAACCACTGTTTACGATTTCAACAATATATTTCAGCTGTTGCAGCGTCATGTTCTTCCCTCCCGTTTTTTATCATACTATGCTCAGTATATCACAGTTTTTTTTCGTTACAAGCACTATTTCGGGATTTGGGTTCTGATTTTCATTGCCGCTTTACCCATGTTTTCAAGACTGGGGCGGATTTCTGCTTCCCCTCTGGTTTTCAGTCCGCAGTCGGGATTGACCCATAGCTTTTCCGGGTTCACTGTGCCGCCTTCAAGAATTTTTAAAAGCGCTTGTTCCATCTCCTGTTGTGACGGGATACGAGGCGAATGGATGTCATAAACACCCGGTCCCACCTGTGTTATAAAACCGGTCAGCGCATTCAGAATAGTAAGCCCGGATCGGGACGCTTCAAAAGAAATCACATCCGCATCCATCCGATCGATTTCCTGAATGATCTCAC
>MKRK01000159.1:986-6313 GCA_001896915.1 Clostridiales bacterium 43-6 | reverse complement strand
AGGAAAAGGCGGTTATGCTCGCGCTGGAAACCATGGAAAACGACCTGATGGATTCCATCAGCAAAGCCAAGCACTATGTAGATGCGATTCGGTCCCCGTGGCTGAAGATCTATCCCGACCTTGGCAACCTCTGCGCGACCGGACATGACATCGAACAGGAGTTTCTCCTCGGCATGCAGGACATCGTTTCTATCCATCTGAAAGATACGCTGCCCGGCATTGTGCGCGAGATCGCATTCGGCGACGGAAACGTGGACTTTGTTTCGTTCTTCCGCCTGTTGCAGCGCGAGAACTACAGCGGGTTGTTCGTCGCCGAGATGTGGACGGACGAGACACCGTGTTCGATTGCGGCTGCAAAGGAAGCGCGGGCGTTCATCGCGGACAAGATCGCGCAGGCGCAACAACCCTAATGGAATTTGACTGGATAGCGAGAACCGCTCACGAGGAGAGAATATGAAACAAACAGGGATCAAGCATCTCACAAAAGAGAATTTTGAGCAGTATGGCTCATTTGCGAGCATTCTGGAACCAACCGGCCCGTGTTTCGGCGAGGAACCGGTGGTGTTCTACCGTGATATGGTGCAGCAAAGCCTCGGTTTTGCGACCTCGGCATCCTATTCTGCCTGCGTTGTAAACCAGCGTCCCTGGGTGATTACCAATTCGGAGGTGCACGATTACTGTCACGAGACAATTCTGTGTCTTGACGGCGATTACTTGATGCATGTTGCCCCGGCGACGTTTGATAAAACGATACCGGCCGATCAAATCGAGGTTTTTTTGATCTCGAAAGGCACGCTTGTCAACGTCAAAGCGGGCGTCTGGCATCAGGCGGGGTTCCCGTACAATTGCGACATCGTGCATATCCTCTGCGTACTGCCGGAACGCACCTATGCGCGCGATTGCTATTGCTTCGACCTGCCGAAAAAGGATCAAATCGAGGTATTGCGGGAGTTCGTCGACTAGTGCGGCACTTCTTTCTTGTGTAATTGATTTTACCGCGCTCTTTCCTGTATGATGACGTTGGAATGCGCGTGGTTTTGGTGCGCCACCCCACTCATTTTTCCTTGCCTGAATTACGGGAAAACTCTGCTTGCGGTATATCTTTTGAACGGTCGGGAGGCTCGGATGGGACAACAATATCTGCTTGGGTTGGACAACGGCGGAACGGTGACAAAAGCCACGCTTTACGGCACAGACGGCACAGAGATCGCGGCTGCGGGTATGCAGGTTAAGCCAATCCTGGAGAAGGTCGGCTTTGTCGAACGTGACATGGACGCGCTCTGGCAGGCAAACGCAACGGCGATTCGCGACGTGCTGGCAAAAGCCGCGGTAAACCCAAAGGATGTCATCGGCGTTGCGGTCACGGGACACGGCTGCGGCGCTTATTTTATTGACGCCGAGGGAAGGCCCGCCGCAAACGGCATTATCTCGACGGATACGCGCGCCAAAGACTATGTTGCGCGCTGGAATGCGGACGGAACCTATGATGCCCTGTTGCCGCTGACGATGCAGATCATCTGGGCGGGACAGACGCTTCCGATCGTCGCCTGGCACAAGGACAATCGCCCGGATGTGCTGGAGCGCGCCGACAAGGTGCTCTCCTGCAAGGACTATATCCGCTTCTGCCTCACGGGGGAGGCGTATACCGAACTGACCGACGTTTCGGTCGCCAACGGTATTAACCTCAACACGATATCCTACGATGATGCAATCTTTCACGCGTTCGGGATTGAGGCGTATAAACGGCTGTTCGCGCCGCTGCGCAAATGCACCGATGTGTGCGGCTTGGTGAGCGAGAAAGCCGCCCGGGAGACCGGGCTCGCCGCGGGGACCCCCGTCGCGGGCGGGCTTTGCGACGTTGCGGCCTGCTGCATCGGCACGGGTGTCACCTCACCGGACAAAATGTGCATGGTCGCGGGGACGTGGAGCATCAACGAGTTTTTATCCAAAAAGCCAATCGCCTCCAAGCAGCTGTTTCAGAATGCGCTGTATTGTATGGATGACTACTGGATGATCCTCGAAAACAGTATGACATCTGCGAGTAATCTCGAATGGTTCGTGAAGAACCTGATGGGGCACGAGAAGCACGACGCGGAGGAGCAGGGCGGCAGCGTCTTCCAGACTGTGGATGCGATGGTTTCGGCAATTGCACCCGAGGATTGCCCTGTCATATTCCTGCCGTTTCTATTCGGCACCAACGTCAACGCGGACGCAAAAGCTTGTTTCCTCGGCATCAGCGGGATGCACACCAAGGCGCATCTGCTGCGCGCAGTCTACGAGGGCGTCGCGTTTTCGCACCGCACACATATGGAAAATCTCCTTCGTTTCCGGGAACGGCCCTCCGGCATCCGCATCTCCGGCGGGGCTGCGCGCTCACGCGTTTGGGTGCAGATCTTCGCGGATGTGTTCCAAATTCCGGTCGAAGTGTCCGCGGGGAAGGAGCTTGGTACTATGGGCGCGGCGATGTGCGCGGGGATCGCGTCCGGTGTGTTCGATGATTTTTTACAGGCGGTTGATGTGTTTTCCAAAGTCGCATACACCTGTATACCGAATCCCGAAACCGCACAAATCTACGAGGATAAATTTCGGCTGTACTCCAAACTCAGCACACAGCTGGATGAGACGTGGAAAGACTGGGGCAAAATATTCAGTAAGTGAGCGCTTGCTGTGCGAACGTCTGCGCGGCTTGGTTTGAGGGGACAGGTACTATTCGGGGACGGGAAAGACCCGTATGCTACGGAAAATCGTTTTCAAAAACAGTAAACTGTGATACTATATTTCAATATTAATGAACGTGGTTGAGGACACCTTATGGAATCCAGATATGATATGCAGATGATGGTGCATGTCTCAAGAATGTACTATATCGAAGGGCTCACGCAGCAGACCATCGCAAAAGAGCTTGGTATCTCCAGATCATATATCTCCATGATTCTGTCGGAAGCCAGGGAGCTTGGCATCGTTGAAATCAACATCAAGAACCCGCTCGCGAGCAATGAGGAGTTGGCGAGAGAGCTGTCGCAGGCATTCGGCGTTTCAAACTGTTACGTCACGCCGACGGTGGTTACCGCGCTGACGCCGCTAACGAAGATCCTTGCGGCGCAGGGTGCAATCGTCGCGGAGAAGTTGATCGAAAACCACTCCACGGTGGGCGTTGCGTGGGGTATGACGTGCTATGAGTTCATGAAGGCGTTTTCCGAGAACTCCGGTTTGTTCGATGTCAATGTCGTCCCGCTCATCGGCGGTTCGCATCACCTCTCTTCGGAATATCAGCTCAACGAAATGGTTCGCCTGTTTGCCGAGAAGCTCCGCGGCACTCCGTCGTTTATCTACGCGCCCGCATTGGCGGAGTCCATCGAGGACAAAGCGCTGCATATGAAGAGCCAATATATGCAGTCCATCGCCGAAAAATGGCGCAAGATCGATGTCGCCATTGTTGGCGTCGGTTCCCCACCGGAGTATTACAGCGACAAGAGCCAGTTTGACCCCGTCGCACTGCGCAGATCCTATGAGGACAACCCGGAGAAGACGGTCGGCGACATCGGCGCGCGGCGCTTCAACATTCAAGGTCAGTTTCTCAAGAACGACTATAACGAACGCATCATGGGTATTGACGAAGAGGGGCTCAAGAGCGCGAAAAACGTGCTCAGCATCGCCGCCGGCCACCACAAGGTGCTTTCGATTATTGGCGCGCTGCGTCTGAACATCATCACGCATTTTGTGACCGACGAAAGCACGGCAAAGACGATACTTTCGCTGGTATAAGCATATTAAAATCAAAAACCGCGGCATCTGCCGCGGTTTTTTGATTTGCAACCAAGTTATCATGCAGGCTGCACCAACCGGTGCAGTTTTTTATTTTTCGCTCAAAATCGCGAGCGCGGCGCTGCGGTCGGTAATCAGTACGTCGATGTACTTGCCCTTGAGCGCGCCGGTGATGATGTCCTTCTTCTCCTCACCGCACGCGACGCCGATTACGGTCGGGATGCGCTTGAGGTCGTCCAGTGTGGCAGAGATGATGCGGTCCATCAGCGGGGTTTCGCAGGGATGCCCGTCTATGTCGATATAACGCCCGCAGATATCGCCAACAGCGCCCTCGTTGCGTAAGGTTTGCGCGTCCTCCATGCTGATGTGCCCGGAGCGAAACTGCGCGCTGAGCTCGGGGCGCGTGGAGCCGAGGCCGACAACGGCGACATTTGCGTTCGCGAGCCGCTGAAAATGCTCCTGAATGTGCGGCTCATCCATCAAAAGATCACGCAGCACCTTGCTCTTGACCATGAAAGGCGCTTGCAGTAGATAGCTATCCCCGTTGAACGCGCTGGCGAGCGTCAGCGCGAGGGCGTTTGCGTCGGTGTCCATGGTCTTGTTGCCGATACCGCCGAGCAACTGGATGACATCCACACGTTTATAGGCGTTGTGCCGGATATTTTTCACTACATAACTGAGCGTCGTGCCCCAGGCAATTGCGAGCAGCACGCCGTTTTCGAGAAAGGACTCCAGATAGATCGCAGCAGCCGCGCCAACGTTTTGCTTGCTCTCTTCGAGTGTGTGGCTGCTTGGCGCGACGATAACGTGCCGGATTCCGAAGCGATCCTCGATTCTCTTGGCAAGCTCAATGCCGAAGGAGGAGATATCGTCGATGCGGATCTGAACAATGCCGGAAGAGATGGTGGCTTTGAGCAGGCGCGAAACCGTTGGGCGCGAAACATGCACCTCCTGGGCGATCTCTTCCTGCGAGCGGCCTTCGATATAGTAAAGCTTTGCGACCTTGATCAAAAGATCGCGTTTTTCGTCGATTGGCTGCGGCATAATACACTCCTCCTCACAATGGTTTGAATATAGTGTATCCATACCGAGTTGTCAAGCATGTTGGAACATTTTGTAAAGAATAACCGTCACGAATGAACGCGAAACCTATAAAAAGAACATTTAAAATAGGGAAATACGGAAAATCATGAACATATGTGCATAATAGAGCTAAAATATTGACATTAAAAGACTGCATCCCTATAGTGAAAGCATACAGAAACAACACAGAAAACTCGGAGAAACTACCATGAAAAAAGTATCTGCGTCGATCCTTTCCGCAAACTGGCTCAAGCTTGGCGAAGAGCTCAAACGCGCGGAAGAAGCGGGGTGTGACTGCATTCATGTGGACATCACGGATGGGCACTTTGTTTCAAATCTCACGATGGGCATAGACATCACCCGTGCGGTTTGCGGCGCGACCAGCCTTAGAACAGATGTTCACCTGATGATTGATGAGCCCGGACGTTTCATCTCGGCGTTTGCCGACGCAGGCGCGGACTCGATCACGTTTCATCACG
>MKRK01000159.1:0-978 GCA_001896915.1 Clostridiales bacterium 43-6 | reverse complement strand
TCGCTGGTGTGGCGCTCGACCCCGCAACGCCGGTGGAGATGATCGAGCACTATCTCGATCAGGTTGATCTGGTTCTGCTCGTTGCGGTCTGTGTGGGCTTTGGCGGGCAAAAGTTCATCGGCGCGGTGGATGAGAAAATCAAGCGCCTCGCAAGAATGCGAAGCGATAAGAACCTCCATTTCGAAATCCAGATAGACGGCGGAATCCATATAAGTAACGGCGCCGAGAAGCGCGCGCTGGGCGTGGATAACCTCGTCGGCGGGTCGATGATCTTCCTCTCGGAGGATATCAACGAGACAGTTCGGCTGCTGAAAGCCTAAACAAATCCTCATCAAGCAACGACAAAACCAATTTCAAAAAATAAAAGAGAATAAGCAGGAGGAACCAACATGAGTCTCAACAGTGATGCCATTTCCGGCAAGGTGTGCGTCGTGACGGGCGCTGCAAAGAGCATCGGCTTCGCGATTGCGCAAAAATATGCAGAACAGGGCGCAAAGGTCGTGCTGATCGACATTGATCCGCTGGTGGAAGAATCCGCAAAGTCGCTCGCCGATAAGGGATATCCCGCCAAGGGCTATGTGCTCAACATCACAAACCGCGATGCGGTGCTTGCGTGCTTTGCAGACATCGTCGCGACCTACGGCGATATCTATGCGCTGGTCAACAATGCAGGCGTGGTCGATACCCGCCCGTTTGAGGAGAACGATGAAGCGATCCTAGATAAGATGTTCAAGGTCAACGTCTACGGCACGACCTATTGCATTCAAGGCGCATTGCCGAGCATGAAAAAGAACCACGGCGGCAAGATCATCAACTTTGCCTCCAAGTCCGGAAAGACCGGTTCCGCCCTCATGGCGCCCTACAGCGCGGCAAAAGGCGCAGTGATCGTGCTGACCCAGGCGCTTGCGTTCGAGGTCGCAAAGGACAACATCAACGTCAACGCCGTCTGCCCGGGCATCACGGACGCGACGGGTGTCT
>MKRK01000158.1:3792-9038 GCA_001896915.1 Clostridiales bacterium 43-6 | reverse complement strand
TTTACATCCATAACAATACAAACGCCCTTGCTGGTAACATCATTGTCTACAACAGCCTGATCAAGATATTTTTCCACCACATGCTGAATGTATTCGTCAATGGTCAGCACAATGGATTTTCCCTGAACGGGATCAACCATTTTCTCATAGCTGAAGGGCATATCTTCGCCCTTTGCATTTTTTGCTGCGACCACTCTGCCCGGCTGCCCTTTCAGTAAGCCGTCATACTGGGATTCAATCCCCCCAAGACCCTGATTGTCTGTTCCCACAAAGCCGAGAACGGTGGAAGCAAGATTGTCATAGGGATAATAACGCTTGTTACTTTCATCAAGACCGATAACGGAGCCGTATTTATTCTGAAGAATGAATTCCCTCACCTTATCGGCCACAGGTTTTTCAACGGGATTTCCCACTTTTTCATAACCGGTCTTTTTGTCGGTAATGGCAAGCACCTTTTTCGAATCAATTCCTAAAATGGCAGATAGCCCGCTCGCGATTTTCTCGCGGTCGGACTTCACTTTTTTATCATTCGGAGTTATGTAAACCTGCCAGACCGTTGCACTGACGGCCAGCTCGGTCATATTGGTATCATATATCGTGCCCCGCCGTGCCGGCAGGGTGGTATCCCGCAGCTGCTGCTCATTGGCAAGCTTCTGATAATACGGGGCTTTCACCAACATGATTTTTGATAGCTGAAAGGTTATTGTTCCGAACCCTGCTATCACCAATGTCAGCATGATTATCATCATACGTTTCCACATGTTTTTGGTAGGACCCTTAGCCATCATTTCACTCCGTTTCTCCGACAGCTTTGCGTTCTCTTTCCGCCGCTGTCCTAAATGCTGCCGGTTCAGGGACAGTGCCATATCCACTCGCCTTGTAGTAAAAAAGAGAGTTGTACCCGTTTCTGGGAAACATCAACTCTCGTGAAGGCGTACTATAAATAATATTGAAAAAGTGTCGAAACTATTCCACTACCGACAAAACAGCATCGGATAATGTGGATAAAACATCATCCTTGGGTGCTTTGATGATTTCGGCACAGTCTTCTTTTGAGATATTAATATAATTTACCTGTGTTTTCTGCTTTTTTTGCATACCCAGCTCTTTTGCTGCCTGTTCGATGTTTTTATATGAGATTTTTTTCTCAAGCTCGGTATTCAGACGCGTTGTTTCACCGTCCAATACCCGGATCTGTTTTTCTGCCGAGGCAATTTTGTCATGCACCTCGCTGATCTGAACCTTGGTCAGGATCAAAAGAACGACGATGGTCAATATCACGGCACCTGTTAGCACTTTAGACAAAGCGCCCAGTGCGTTGGATGCCAACACTTTTGCTTTGGGTGCCGCCGCCTTTTTGATCACTTTTGCCTGCTGCTTTTGATATTGTCTGGGCAGCTGTACAACCTTTTTCTCTTCCTTGGGCATAAAAAGGGCATAGTCATAGGCTACGCTTTCCTTATAGTAATTCAATCCGGGACACCTCCTTTATAATTTTCTTAACGCACGAAGCTTTGCACTCCTGCTTCTGTTATTCTGTTCCAGCTCGGTTTGTCCAGCTGTAACCGGTTTTTTGATTGTCAGCTCTGCTTTTGGTGTGTTCCCACAAATACAGATGGGGAATTCCGGCGGGCAGGTGCAGCCTTTGGTATATTCGGCAAAAAGTCTCTTCACAATTCTGTCTTCCAACGAATGAAAGGTAATCACGGCAATGATGCCGTCCTTGTTCAAATAAGAAAACGCCTTGCGAATTGCCGCCGGAATCACATCCAGCTCATTGTTCACAGCAATCCGGAGAGCTTGGAACACCTTTCGTGCAGGGTGCCCGTCTTTTCGTTTTGCTGCCGGATAAGCACCGGCAATGATATCCGCCAGCTGCTTTGTAGTGGTCACAGGTCTGTTCTTTACAATGGCATTTGCAATTTTAAAACTGAACTTTTCTTCTCCGTAATCAAAAAAAATACGCGCCAGCTCCATTGCAGACAGGGTGTTACACAAATCAGCCGCAGAGGCACCTTCTTTGCTCATCCGCATATCCAAATAAGCGTCCATATGATAAGAAAATCCTCTTTCCTTCGTATCCAGCTGATGGGAAGATACACCTAAATCCAGAAGAAGACCGTCTATTGCATGGATTTTCAGGTCATCCAGTACTTCATCAATGGAGGAAAAGTTGTTTTGCACAATGATGATATTGTCATGGTCTCTGAATTTTTCCTTCGCTGCCGCGATTGCATCCGGATCCTGATCAATTCCGATCAGCTTCCCCTTTTCAAGTCGTTTTAATATCTCGCCGGAATGACCGCCGCCACCCAATGTGCCGTCCACATAAATCCCGTTCGGTTTGATTTCCAATGCTTCCAGCGTTTCTTCAAGAAGGACGGATTTATGAGAAAACATAGTGATTCAGACCTTTCCTTTTGAATGACTGCTTTTCAGCACGGGGTTTAAAAGTCCAGCTCTTCCAGAATGTCGATGATTGCATCGGACGTAATATCCTCGCTTTCCGCTTTCCAGTTGTTACTGTTCCAGATTTCTATACGGGTAGAGGCACCGATTATGGCTGCTTCCGTACCGTCACCCAAAGCTGCATATTCCCTCAAATTCTGCGGAATGCAGGCACGACCCTGAGAGTCATACTCGAGCTCAGCTGCGCCGGAGAACAAAAAACGTTGCAATTTCCTTGATTTCACAAAGGATTGCTCTGAGAGCTTGTCCACCAGGCGCTGCCACTCGGTTTGAGGATATAAGAATAAACAAGGTGTTCCGTCAAGGGCCTTGGATACAATAAAACGCTCGCCCAAATCCTCACGCAGCTTGGCGGGGATAAAGACTCTGCCCTTTTTATCAATATTATGTTGAAATTCACCAATCAACATAGAAGATTTCCATTCTTAAGTTCTATCATTTTTATACAAGGTTTCGCAAGCTGCATAGGAACAATGGATTAAAAATTCACCACTTTGCTCCACTTTGCTCCACTATGTTGCTAATTATAAAATTATGGGAGGATAAATGCAAGTCCCGTAACCTGCTTTCCTCTCCGTGTTTCAATGGTTTTTTTGTCGAATTGTGGTCTGCCCAAACCCCTACCACTAGATATAGTATGGAGTGCGAGAACAAATATTCTTGATAGAACAATAGAAAAAGCTGCCTTAACAAGACAGCTTTTCGTATAATACGACTATATTTTATCCTTAATGTTATGTTTTTTGATCTAAAACATGCAATTCGATTTGTTGTGTCCTTTTTCCTGAGCAATCATTGGGAGATGCAATCATCAATTGTTCCATGATATTATCCATTTCTGTTCGATTCATTTTCTGAACGAAGTAGCTCATATTTTTGGATGCGTCCGGTATCCAGGGAAAGGAACAATTGGGTTGGATATCAATATACCCCTGGTCTGTGTGTGTAAAATAATTTGACAGACCTCTGACCGCATACAGCACGCACAGCACTGGGATCGGCTGTGTGATGGTTCCATGTGGACCACACAGTGCAATTCATAGGTCCGATGCACAGGATTGGTCAGTGGATATGGGATATCCCCGGTGAGGGTACCCATGTAATCTTCCAATCCATATTTGATTGACCCTTTGGTGCCATCTGCGTTGGTATGTAACACTTTAACTGCTGCCACACTCGACAACAGGATTACAGCCATGAAAACTAACATCATCTGTTTTATTTTTTTCATCTTTCACTTTCCTCCGTTTATTAATAATTAATTACATTAATTTTAACCAACAACATCAATTTTTTTATCGCCAAACATTGTTAAGTATGCTATACTTATTAACATAGGATGATTTTTGTATATATCATACAAATATTATTAATGCAGGGAGAAAAAGGTATGAAAAAAATAGAATTATTCATTTTGCTAATTCTTTGTCTTTGTCTGGCGGGGAGCGGAAATCTGATAGGGGTTCAGGCAGCACAAGACAGCATTGCCATCGCATTCAAGGAAAATGCAGGGCTGCGGCTGTTTGCCTATGGGGGAACAAAAGCGTTTGACGGAATTGCGTCAGGCTCCACAGTGGAAGATATCATTCTCAGAACAACGTCCGCCACTGCCGATGTCAAGGTGGTTACAACTTCAGGCCAGGATGCAGCACCCGCCACCCCCATCGGCACAGGAATGAAGCTCCAAAAAACAGTGAACAACAATGTTGTGGACGAAATCACCGCATTGGTTTATGGTGACATTGACGGAAACGGTACAATCAACGTAATCGATATGGTGGAAGTCAAAAAGCATATCTTAAAAATTAAATATTTGACGGGACTGAATCTGCTGGCCGCTTCCTCACAAAAAAACGGGATCATTAATGTACTTGATATGGTAAACCTGAAAAAAGAAGTCTTGAAAATAAAGAAACTCAACCAACATGTAGATGCATTGCAGATAAAATCCTCCCATCCAAACTATGATATTGTCTCAAAAACCTTAACACTTGATCAAAA
This sequence comes from Clostridiales bacterium 43-6, assembly GCA_001896915.1. Lineage (GTDB taxonomy): Bacteria > Bacillota > Clostridia > Oscillospirales > Acutalibacteraceae > MKRK01. The sequence goes on along the minus strand of MKRK01000158.1, from coordinate 4,568 downwards.
CACGGACACCACTGTACAGTTTTCCATCCCCAACGGATATTACAGTAAGCAATGGAGCCTCGTCAGAGGAAGCTCTGTCACGGTGGATCAAACCGGCTTGTTGACCGTAAAAGGAAGCGGCTATTCGGTCGTCAGGGTAACAGACGGTTATCAAACAGACACCGTTTGGATTGCCGTCAGCGTTCCGGGGGCGGAAACAGCCGTTGGACATGACAAAAAGGATTTGGGCAGCACAATAATTTCTCCCGATACCAACAGTACCTACGAGCTGAAATTTATTGATGATTTTAGCGGTACCACATTAAACTCCGCTTACTGGACTGTTTTTGAAAAAAATTATAATGCCTCGGAGGAGCAGGCAAATATAGCCGAAAATGTTGAAGTGAGAGACAACAACCTTTTCTTCTACGGTAAAAAAGGCAATATACTGCGTACCGCAACCGCAACCAGCGGAGCTTCAAAGCAAACCTATTATACAGGCGGTGCGATCAATTCAGACAAAAAGCTTTCCTATCAGTTCGGTCGTTTTGAAATGCGGGCGCGTCTTCCTTATTCACAAGGAATGTGGCCTGCCTTCTGGATGATGGGAACGAAACGCGGCTGGCCCTGGGGCGGTGAAATCGACATTATGGAAATGGTAGGCGGAAACGACCAATGGAAAAACAAAAACCGCGATGCTGAGTTCGGAGCGACTTTACATTGGGCGGATCCTGACATGCCCTCAAAAGATGCCTGGGGCGGCAAAGCATCTTCAAAGGGCTTCGGAAAATATGAGC
>MKRK01000158.1:416-3694 GCA_001896915.1 Clostridiales bacterium 43-6 | reverse complement strand
TATTAAACCTTGCCATCGGCGGCGGCTGGGCAGGCTCACCCGACAGCTACAGCCCGACCGTATGGCCCCAATCCTTTTTTGTGGACTGGGTCAAGGTCTGGCAAAAAATATAATCAACCGGCGGAAAAGAAACTGCCCCCTGTTCAGCAGAAGACTGATCAGGGGGCTTTTTGTTTCCGAGAATTTTACAATCCTTTGGTACTTCTTCTGGACTGTGCAAAGGAGGCAGCGATCAGGAAGGTTGCCGCAAAAGCGAGCATCATGACAACACTGGGGATGACAACAGACAAATCTGTGCTTTCCGTCATCAAACGGTTACCTCTCATAAACCAGCCCTGGGGTGTAAAATAACTGATGACCTGCATAAACTTCGGGGTAAACTCGATGGGCCAATACATACCGCCCAGCATGGAAAGAATGGAGGAACCCATGACAATCATCAGGATCGCATTGGAGGTGGTTTTGTTGATGGAAGCAATAAAAGCACCAATGGCAATGGAAACGACGGCATAAGGCAGCAGAACGGCAAGAAAGCCTGCCATAGGCGTATATTTGAGAATGCCGAAGCCGTACAGAATGATACTTGCAAACACCACCTGCACAATGGCAAGAATCGATGCCGCCAGCACATTGGCCGATACAAAGATTTTACCGCCGGCACGCGTGGCCGAGATGCGGCGCATGGTATTGTTCTCTCTGTCGCTGACGAGACGAATGGTATACAGCGAGCAAACGATGAATATGATCCACGCCAGCAGTCCGATGCCGCCGATTTCCACCGACTTATTGTTGGACAAATCATTGAGTGTGGTCACCGAAATACCGGCTCCGGCATTGTATTCCTTCAAAAGACCATGAAAGGTCTCCCCGTTTCCTTTCGCCACAATTCCGAAATCATTCACGTTCTGAAGCAGCGCATTCAGATTGGATTGAATCCACATGCCTGTCTGGTCGCCCGCCAATGAAACCACGCTGATTTTGCCGGTTTTGCCCTCAAGAACAGTCTTTTCGTAGCCCTCCGGCACCAGAACAACAGCCGCTACCTTTTTATCGTTCAGCGTCTTTTCCCAGTTTCCTTCGGTTAAGGTAACCAGCTTTGCTTTTCCGTTGATGGACGCCGTATTTTCAATGGTTTCGCTGAGCACCCCGGTGTTGTTGTTCACAATACCCACCGGACGAAAGCTCTCCGCGCCGGGCTTTGTCATGACCAAAATCAGGATACCGAACAAGGACGGCGCAAGCAGCGTAAGGATAAATGCAGGCACGTTTTTCACATAGCCCTTGATGATATTCAGGATGATAAACCACAATAATTTAAAGTTCTTCATTATGCGCGCAGCCTCCTTTTATACAACATGATGGATATTACGATACAGATCAGTCCCAGCCCGAAGCAGGTGACCAGCGCGTCCAAAACATATCCGCTGTTGTTGTTATATAACACGCCGAAAATAGCGTCGTTGACCTTTAGAATGGGGGAAAGACGAAGGATTTTCATCGTTGCTTCCGATGCATTGAAATTATCAATGGATGCAAAATTGCCGGCAAACATATTGAGAAACCATGCAAATATCATGATGATATAATTGATCTTTACAATCTTGCTTCTGTCCTTGACATAACAACCGATCATACCGCCAAAGCCCACCACAAGAAACGCTTCCCCCAGCAGCACTGAAATGACGGTCGCCGTGTCCTTGCCCCAATTCGAACCGTTCACAAAAATACTGTATGCGCTGAGCACTCCCACCTGAATGATCATGGCAACAAAATTGCCCGCCTGGCTGCCCAGAAACACTGCATAGGGATTGGCGGGGGTGGAAAATTTCCGTTTGGATACGCTGCTGGTCATTTCGTGTGCCACACGCATATAGGCAGAGGTCAGGGAAAACGCAAGCATCATGCTGATCGCCGCAACGCCGTAATATTCCTTCGAGGTGGGTGTTCTTCTGCCTGCTTTGTCCATGCTGTCAATGAAGCTTTCGCCTGTTTCCTTGCCAATCAGCTCCATGGTCTTTTGGGGGTCAACCGCCATCATGCTTTGAATGGCATTCATGCGGTTCTCAAAGGCCTTCAGAGAGGATTCCAGAATGTCGCCGCCCAGAGGGTGGGAGCTGTTTTTATAAAGCTTGATCCCGTTGTTTTCGTCAATCACAACCAGGCAAGCGATTTGGTTGTTCTCTACCCTCTTCATCCCTTCGGTTTCGTTGTCCGTTTTCACAAATTTCACGTCGTTCTCTTCCAGCGCTTTGATGAAAGACTGAAACCCCACGGTTAAATTTGCATCGGTGCTTTTGTTTCTGTATTCCACATTGAAATTATTGATTTTAAATCCCTTGTCAAAGGTTGCATCCAGCGCCATCCCGAGGATGGACATCAGAACCACCGGGACAACAAACATCATAATAATAACCGTTCTGTCCCTGAAAAAAATCTTCACGCTGCAGGCAGCCGCTTTGAAAAACGCATTCATATTAGCCCTCCTCGCCATCACGCAGCTTCCTGCCGGTCAGGTTTAAGAACACGGTTTCCAGATTGGGCTTGCAGGTATCGATGTTTCTGATTTGATAGCCGGTTTCAATGAGCCGTGCCAGAATACCGTTGATATCAATGGAGGAATTCTTGCCGGACAGCTTCAGGGAATGATCCACCGCCTCAATATGGGAAACGCCGCAGTTGCCGTTGATGGTATTGATGTCCGGCATGACGTTATTGGCAAAAAACACCTGAACGGTGGTAACATCGCTGACCATATCCACCAGCTGGTCCTTCGTGCCGTGTGCCAGCATTTTTCCCTGATCCAGAATGGCAATGTTGTTGCACAGGGTTTCCACCTCTTCCATGTAATGGCTGGTGTAGATGATTGTGCTGCCCCGCTCATTAAGCTTTTTGATGGATTCAAGGATATGGTTTCTTGACTGGGGATCGATCCCCACCGTGGGTTCATCCAGAATGATAAGGGAGGGATTGTGGGCAATGGAACAAGCGATGTTCAGTCTTCGTTTCATCCCCCCGGAAAAGGTCTTCGGCTGTGCCTTGGCTTGATCCAGCAGCCCGGTAAACTCCAGCGCCTCCAGTGTCCTTTCCTTCAGGAGCTTGCCGGACAAACCGTACAGCCCTGCAAAAAACGCTACATTTTCATAGGCGGTCAGCGTATCATAAATCGCAATGTCCTGGGGGACAATGCCGACCCGCTCCTTGGCCTGGACGCTTTTTTTGCCGATATCCAACCCGTCAATGGAAATCTGTCCGCCGTCGTATTTCAACAGCCCCGAAAT
>MKRK01000158.1:0-403 GCA_001896915.1 Clostridiales bacterium 43-6 | reverse complement strand
GTTGGGACCCAGCAATCCAAACTTATCCCCTTTTTTTACCGTAAACGTGAGATTGTCAACTGCAACCTTCTCACCGTATTTTTTCTTCAGGTTTACTACCTCTACCATATTCATGTGATGCCTCTCCTTTTTTCATAAAGTCAAATCGTAACCTGCTTTGTCTGATACCATAATACAAAAAAAAGACCGATGGCGTAAGTGCCAAAGGTCATCGATTTTTCTATGACAAAAGTCATGATTTTTTATAATTTCCGCCGGTCAAATAATAAATTGCGATTTGCGTGCGGTGTTCCAGCATAGTTTTGACCAAAATTGCGCTGATGTGGTTTTTCACAGTTCCTTCCGCAATGAACAGGGTTTCGGCAATCTCCTTGTTGGAATGTCCGCTTGCAATCAGCTTCAT
>MKRK01000157.1 GCA_001896915.1 Clostridiales bacterium 43-6 | reverse complement strand
CAGACGAGAACACGAGAACGCCGCTGACAATTCTGCGCACGCATCTGGAGGGCTTCCAGGACGGCATCATCCAGTTCACGTCGGAGGAGATCAAGACCTGTGAAACACAGATCGAGAACCTCTCCTCCATCATCACCAACGTCAGCGGGCTGATCGACGCCGAGAAGGAAGTCGGCGAGGTTCGCACAAGCACCGTTGAAATCTCCGCGCTAATTCGGCAGATCGTCGCGGGCTTGACCGCGCAGTTCCATCAAAAATCGCTTGAGCTGGAGCTGATCAGTCACGGCAAGGTTTCCCTCATGACCGATCCCTATCGGGTCAGTCAGGCGGTCTACAACCTGCTGACGAACGCATATAAGTTTACCCCGTCCGGCGGACGCGTCTCCATCGCATATGAAGCGATCGATGAAGAGCTCGTGCTTTCCGTGCAGGACACGGGCATCGGCATCCTGCCAGAAGAGCAGGCCCGGGTTTTTGAAGCATACTATCGCGGCAACAACGCGGCGGATACCTCCGGCGAGGGCATCGGGCTCTATCTCGCAAAAGAGAATCTACAGCAGATCGGCGGCAGCATTGAGCTGGAATCCACTCCGGGTATCGGAAGCATATTTACGATTAGAATACCGGTTAGCCAACAATAGCGAATATTTATTGGAATTCAAACAAGCAAAATGTCGATGCACTTCGTCGCAGAACAATCTACAAACAAGGGATCTACCCTTGCTTGCTAATATCAATTAGTGGCTGAATTCTATATATTGTTGCCAAAAAGCGCTCACGAACGGATACGTTTCGCGAGCGCTTTATTGTGTTATCTTTATTTTTTCATAGTTTAAACATTGTAATCATGATTGAATCGAATGTCCTATGGACAATTGTATGTCTACTGCTGCTTTTTCCCTCGAACAAATGAGATTGCCGGCATACCGAAAACTCGAAATTTAACCTGTTCCAGCTCCAAATCCGAAAATCCGATTGATTCCATGATTGGCAATAATTCTTTTAGGTCATGCTTAAACATGAATCCTAAAAACATCTTCATCAACGCCCTAGGTACGCGCCGAATTGGCAAATTTAGATCAAGCACCACGATCTGACCCTTTGGTTTCAAAACGCGGAAGATTTCTTCAATCCCTTTACGTCTTACCGTTTCAGACATATGAAATATCATGAAACTGCACATCACGGCATCGAATTGATCATCGGGAAAAGGTATGTTGTCAATACTTCCTAACTGAAACATAACATCCATGTTGGCTTGAGCGGCTTTCTGCTGGCTGCGCTCAACCATTCCGGGAATAATATCAATGCCACACACTTTGCCTGATGGGCCTGATTTACGTTTGGCCTCGAGCGTCAGCGTACCGGTACCACATCCAATTTCAAGGACATTGTCTCCTGGTTTGATGTTTGCAAGGTCAATCGTCATCTCACGCAATTTATTCTCTCTTCCGAAAGTGATTTTTTGCATGTAAGAATCATAGGTGTCCACCATTTTTTCCATTTGGCTTTTTATGACGCTGTCTTCGTCAACCTGAACACCAAGTTCCATGTCGTCCTTATTATCAGATACAGCCTTTCTCATGTCATCTTCTCCTTATACATCCATTATAAACAAACAGTGCGTTATTGAACTTTATGTTCGTTTTATGATATTATAATCAAAAGCTATTTATATGAGAAGACCAAAGAACTCTTAAAAATTCATTATTGAACGAAAACATCAAATTCGTTTGAATTAAGGAAGCAAATATGATAAATGATGTTACGGATCGACGAGTACAAAAAACTCGCAAACTACTGAAAGACGCGCTTGTCGCGCTAATCATTGAGAAAGGCTTCGAATCGGTTACGATACAGGAGATTCTGGACACAGCAAATGTTGGACGATCAACTTTCTATATGCATTTTGAAAACAAACAAGAACTGCTTCATAGCTGTTTTGAAGAGTTCCATGAGTTGTTTGATAAATCCAGCCTTGAATCATCAAATACTCTTGATTCTATTAGTAGCGAGTTTACATTAAATATTCTTAGATTGGTTGAAAGAAATCAAATGCTTTGTAAAGCATTACTAGGACAAGATGATTTGACGATATATTTTAATCCCATTCACAGTTTTATCTATGATTATTTCGAGGTTTCCATTAAAAAGTTAGTTGCAAATAGTAGTAAGGCTTTATTGCAATCGGAAATGCTTGGCCACTACATAACAAGCGCGTTTCTCGGCACTTTACGGTGGTGGGTGTATAACGATATGCCATATTCCGTTGAAGAAGTGAACGAAGTTTTCAAAAAGCTGGCACTTCGCGATATCCATCTAGTAACGAATTAGCCGACCCTCTGATTTTATAAATGTAATCTGTCTGTATCACATTGCTTCAAAAAAACATTACCAAGATCGATGCTTTTGCGCAAAAAGTAATGCTGTTTTCTGAAATCGTGCAACCAACTTTACCTGCGATATTGTCTTACAATTGCTGATTCGTATAATAGGCATACATTGCGTCATATACTGCAAATTCTTTCTCCAACACTTCATGATCGTCCTTACAGATTAATGAAAAACCAGTCGCGAGTACTTCAAGGGCTTCTGCCATAGCGTTGCCTTCATTGTTTTCTGTGTCAGCCAAACGTACGATTCTTTGCATTTTTGCCAACGTGGGGTCGCCTGACAAATTGTACTTTTTTATAAAAGCGTCAAATGAACACTCGTCTCCGTGATGCCCAAGTTCAACACCTTTCATGTCGTAGACCGTACCATAATCGATGGTTCTGGGATCGGTATCTCTCGGCACAAAAATAAATTCTGCATTGGGATCGATAAAATTCTTTATTAGCCAGGGGCATGCCACACGATCAACCTTGACTTTTTCACGAGTAACCCATTTCATAAAGTTCACTGCCTTTCTTTTACTTGGCCTCTTCAGGAGGCTTTTTTGATTTAAAACTATTGTACAATAGCAAATCATATACTATTTTCAATCCGCCTGCAATTAAAAACGGAACACCCATCAGCCAAGGTATAGCCATCAACGCGCTTGCAAGAGCAGGTGACACAGATGCGCCTATCGAACGCGCAATCGTCGTAATCCCCGATGCAGCGGCGCGTTCGTCGGTAGCAACAACAGCCATGATATAAGACTGGCGTGTCGGGACATCCATTTGTGATATGCTGAAACGGAGCAGTAAGACTGTTATAGCGAGCCACGAAAATGGCATAAGCGGAACCAGACATAGCAGGATATTGGACGGGATGTGTGTAAAAACCATAGTATTGATTAGTCCAATTTTCGATGAGATTTTGACTGCGAGAAGCGCAGAGACCCCTGCAAGAATGTTTGCCCCGAAAAAAATGCTTCCAAGAACACCTGTGTCTAGGCCAAAGTGGGTATGAAACCAGTACACGATCAGGCTTTGGATAACAAATCCTCCTGCAAAAGCATCCAATGCGAAAAGCGCGCTCAACTTAAATACAGTTTTCCGTGATTTATGCAAACCCAGAATTCTTCCATCGAGCGAATCGTTATTGGTTAATTTTGCTTCCACCAAAGGGGATAAAAGAAAAAACAAAATTGTAAGAATAACTCCTGCCAGGGAATAGCAAGCCAATAGCACCTGATATGAGTGAAGCGAGCTAACTCCAGAAGAGCGCATTATCTGAGACAACCAGCCGCCAAACAGAGCCCCTAATGCAGTTGCAAGCGAACCCGCAAGATTATACCAGGCGAAAAATCCCGTTCTTCGCTCATCGGATACGAGCTGCGCCAAAGCGGCTTGCTCAATGGAAAGAAAAGGCCCGATTTCGTTACCGCCTGGGCTTATCACTCCGATGATGGCAACGATGATCAGAAGAACAATATTTGTTGTGAAAACAAAAACAACTCCTGCCAAAATCATCAGCAAAGCACCAACCAACAGCATTTTGCGACGACCAATCCGATCCGCAAATGTCGTAAGTAGTAGTGATATGAGGGCATCCCCCAACAATGTGCTTGTAAGCAGTATCCCGACATGAATATTGTCAAATCCGATTTCAAATAGATATAACACTAAAACGATTGATAAAAATCCATATGCAAACAAGCGAACGATTCGTGTTGTAAATAATAGTACAATATTGCGCTCTAACCGCATAAATTCCTCTGACTATGTTATTTATTCTCATGGTTTGATAGAGCTATCATATCGCGAAAAGAACATCTTAACAAGTGCGTGGAAGGGCAATATGTAGTTCCTGTTCAAATCAAATATCGAATTTTTAAATCACGATATAGCATGTTTTCTCAGAAAAACATAAATTCGTCATGAATGATTGGTATGCTTCTTTCATTGTGTTTTTCTATACCGCGATTCGGTCATCTGGTCATTCACGATCAGATATTCGATGATCTATAAGTGAGGGTCTCAATGAGCTTTATTGAAACAAGAAGTCTGACGAAAATTTACGGCACAGGTGAAACCGCAGTCCACGCATTGCGGCGGGTCAATGTAAGTATAGAAAAGGGAGAGTTTGTCGTAGTAACCGGCGCATCCGGCAGCGGTAAGTCGACGCTGCTACATATGCTTGGCGGGATCGACCGCCCCACCCGCGGCAAAGTATACATCGATGGCATTGAATTGTTTGCCTCTAGCGATAGTACTCTGGCGGCAATGCGGAGACAGATGATCGGTTTCGTATTTCAGTCCTATAACCTGATCCCAGTTTTGACCGTTCAGGAAAACATTTGCTTGCCGCTAAAAATGGATAAGCAAAAGCCAGACAGAGCCTACTATAACGAGCTGATCGAACTGCTAGGTCTAGGCGGTAAGCAAACTCGTTTGCCTGGTCAATTATCGGGTGGTCAACAGCAGCGAGTTGCTATCGCACGCGCTTTAATCGCACATCCTGCCATCGTTCTTGCAGATGAACCAACTGGGAACTTGGATTCCGAGAATTCTGCTGAAGTGCTATGCCTTCTCAAAGAGTCGGTCGAGCTCTTCGAGCAAACATTGGTGCTTATAACCCATGACGGCAATGTAGCAAAGCAAGCGGATCGGATCATTGTCATGCGTGACGGTCAGGTTGCGGAGGACAGCAGCTTATGACCTCGATGGCCGGTCTTGCCTTCCGATATTTTAAAGTACAAAAACGACGTACTGCCATCACAGTGATCAGCATGCTGCTGGCTATCGCAATGGTAGCTTCGGTTGGTCTGCTCATCAGCAGCTTACGCAATATGCTTATCGCCTCAAAAACCGGTAATAACGGCGTCTGGCACTATCGAATTACTCTTAATGATACATCCAGTTTGGCTGGTACTCGCTCCGATTGGGAAAATCTGCTTGCATCCAACAAGATTGAAAGTTCTGGCCTTTGCGACGAGCAAACATATCTTCGGGTTTCGGACAC
>MKRK01000156.1 GCA_001896915.1 Clostridiales bacterium 43-6 | reverse complement strand
TTCTTCTCCCGTTCTCCCGCCCGGAAGAAATCATGGAATATCCGCAGTTTTTCAACTGAATCCAATTCCTCAAACCGGGAACCAAGCCGCACCAAATGTCCTGCAAGCTCTGCACCGACACGGGCGAAATAATTCCGTGCTTCTTGAACTGACTTTTTGTGAATGCTTACTGTAATATATTTTTCCTGCACAACAGCATCCGCTCCGACTGTCTTGTCAAGCAGCATTTGATTGTACTCGCGACGATATTCGTCAAGACCATCGTTTGCCATAGGAATCAAAACATTCTGTTCAAAGGATGTGCGATTTAGTTTTCGATTGATAATGGTAATTTTGGTTGTGGCTCCGCTGTCAAAGGAATTTAAGAATTCCGAGTAGTCCAAAAACATAGCCTCTTTATCCTCTCGTGAAGCAACGGCATAATTGATGTCGGTAAAGCGGTAGGTTTTAGCGTATTTATGGCTATTGTTTCTCTTTGATCGGGTTAGGCGCATAATGCCATCTTTCGATATATTGAAAATCGGCATACAGTCCTGCACCCCTTTAGGAATCACAAATTGTTCTTTATCCTGTCTGAATAATCTTGCAAGTGTTTTAATCATATCTCTCTGCGACCTCCTTTTCCTTTTTTTCAAGCGCTGGTTTCATTGCATCAAAATAGATATTGGTACTGTAAAATGATAGCTTTTTTGGCATGAGAATCTCTGATCTGATCCATGCCCAAATAAACTTTTCAGCCGACATACCGTTATAAGTGATAAACCCCATTGCTGCGCATGGAGCAGCTCCGAGTATGCAGACCCATGATAATGTTTCTATCCCGAAATATGATCGCAGAACGAAATAAATCAGTACCGCTACCGCACATGCCAAGATAGAAAAAAAGAACTGCCGTAAAGACAGTCCAAAATACATTGATTCGGTATAATCCCGAATCTCTTTATTAATTTTAACTTCCATGCACTTACCTCCTTATTTAAATTTTCATACTTTATATGTCTGGTAATTTATGCTATACTTTAAAAAGTAAACCATAAGAAAGGAATGATGATTGAATGTATGGTGCTATGATTTCATTAATTTTAACGATATTGATGTTTGCTTTTTCTCTTGCCTTTAAGGTGACGGGGAAACTTCGTTTGTCCATTCCAATTATTTATTTCATCTTATTAAAAACTGTTTTTTATCAGTTTGAAAGAGATTATAAGTTTCTTTCAAATTTAATCTTATATGCTTTAGTCGCTTTGGTTCTTATAAGCTGGATTTATTCGCTGATTAAGGCGATACAAAACAAACGGCAGGAACGCTTTCTCGCCGGTGATGCCGAATGGCAAATACAAAAAGCAAAAGAAATGGGTATTCCTTTGGATAACATCAAATTTGATGAGAAGGGGAATATGCTTGATCCAAGAACCGGGAAACCGATTGTTTATCATGACAGTGTTGCTGAATAATTGAAATTTTTATAAGCCCATCATTTCTCTCACAATCCGGTCAGCCATTTTGACTGAACCGACAAGCACTAACATGTTGAAAATCAATTCTCCAATATAGCTCCAGACCATTGTGACAGCACTTGCCGATGTATCGACCGCAGGTGGTGAACTGGCGAACACCGAGAAAATTATGCAGGCTAAGACGATGATTGCTCCTTCAAGACAAACAGCAGCATAACTTTTCAGAAAGCTTTTACCGACATTCTGAGTTGGCTCTCCTGCAAATGTGGACAAGGGAATCGGTGCAATTGCGGTATACATGAACAACTTGAAAAAGCGCCCATATACCGACAAAATCATGATGAATGATAGAACGGTTATGAACAGACCACCGATCAGTGTTACTGCCCACAAGGGAATGCTTTCCCAAAATCCGCAATTGTTTATCGCGGTTATAATTGTATCCGGCAGCACTGAATTTTTTGATACACCAAACCCGGAGCTTTGCATAATGGTTGATACAATTCCTTGCACTATTGAAAACATGGCAAGCATTAGATCTAACCCATAGGTTATTACCGTTTTTGCAAGAATAAAACGAATAAATATCTTGACGGCATGTTCCGGTTTTTTAACCTCTGCAAAGGAACCACAGGTTTTTACCACTCCAATCAGAAAAAACAAAACAAGCAATGCATATGCAATTGCTTGTAATGCTCCGTGTATGGTTACAACCACATTCCAGATGCCTCCGCCTTTAAAGGTTTGCGGTGATTGGGTAATTAGATGCCATATTTCCGCCATTTTGTCATTCCAAGTATCGAGTGCATTTTGCAGATTCTGAACGACCCAATTATCTGACATTGAAATCCTCCTTTCTTTTTCATTATTTATATATAAAAAGCCCTAAAGCATGTTTCACCTGCTGTTATTGCTTTGAGTGCCCACTATGTAAAAGGTGATAAACTGCTGGTGCTTTAATATTAGGTGATGTGCAATATATAAATCAATTAGCTGAGTTCATTCCTCTATTAGAGATAACAACTCGGAATCGTGGTTTGCCCGCTTATTTTAACTGCATAAAATGTTAAAGCAGAAAGAAGTCTACATAATGAATTTAGAATTATTTATGACAACGATGAAAGAATACAAACGTTTCACTGATCAATTACCAATAGTTTTTACTAAGTTGATAATTGATTCGTGCGATGAAGCTACCTATGTAGCTGTTCAAACAAGATTAATGTTACTTAGAAAATATACCAGCAAGAGTTCAAAGAACCACGTATATTTTGAAAACATCGTCGAAGAAGCAAAAAAGATATATCCCGATGAAGCGGAATTTTTAGATGATATACAAAAAAGATTTTTAAAAATAATTACTCTGTCCTTAGAACAGATTCTCTCAAATGGTACAAAATTGAATCTGTATCAATCCATCGAAGATATTATGTATGGGCTTTATCTTCATGCGGATCAAGATAGGATTCAACGTTTATCCTATACAAATGAGAATATGAGATTTATATGCACAAAAAAATATGTTGAAAATGTTGAATCCATAGCACTGGAATTGTTTGATTTTTTTACTAAAATGGATGTACAAGATGTCATCGAAAAAGATCATGTTAAGGCACCAATAATATATTTAGGCAATCTTGATTCAAACGACCAAAAAGTAAAGCAATCCCCCTACTGGGAAAACTTATACGCATACGATGCAACAGATGAAGAAGTTATATCTCAGTCACAAGGACTGACACAAGAAGAGTGCCAAATTTTATTAACGGTAGAATTATTTTTAGATGAATTACAAAATGAGAAGGTTTCAATCGAAACAATGAAGAATATTGTGTTTCTTCCAAGTATTAACGATTGGGGGGATTTTACTAAAGCAACTTCGTTCTTTAATCAGATATCAAGCCCGGGATTCAGCAACAGAGTACGTTTTAATGAAGAAAAAAGTGCTGCATATGTTCGCATCATTCCTGAGGTGAAAAGTGCTTTTATTATTTCGACTCCGCACATCATACCTGATGTATACGAAGTTACTTTGATTAAAGATGAAAATAACCAGTGGCGTGTTTTCGCTTTTGGTGGACATGTTGATCCTTTCATTAAATGATTATGTCTTCTTTGATACAGGCACACGCAGATTTTTCGAAATTTCATATTAATGTGGCATACCAAAGCGCTGGTATGCCACATTAATAGTGAACACTTTTATTTTTACGCTGCCATCTTCATCAGCCTCCCGTAATAAGCGTTAATATTTCTTTAGCAAAGGTGATGATTACACCGCCTGCCAGCGTCATAAAACCGTTTGCTCTTTGGCTCGGATCATGAGATTTGAGCGACAAGCCAATCTGTACGATGCCGAACCCAAGCAAGATCATGCCGATGGCGCGGATAATACCAAAGATAAAAGTTGAGAGGTTGTTGACAACAACAAGCGGATCATTGGTTGCGGCAGAGGCTGTCAAAGATAGTGAAAACAACAACCCCATACATAAAACAAGTGAAACATATAACCTAAAGCCTTTTCTGATTTTACCGGTTAGAGCAAGTTTTTGAGTGTTCTTTTGAATTTTTTTCATTTTAAATTACCTCCAAATCAATTTTTAAATTTAGCTTCAATGTCCTCTTCGGACAAAAGCTCATATGTGGTTTCGATTTCTTTCAATTGCGCAAGGGATTCATCATTAGTCGCTTCAAAGAAAATTGTTGCTTTTGATTCTCCAGTTTCGCCGTGCCGGTAAACTCCGGCATGACCGTCAGCCGTATCTTCAACAAAAGGATGTTTTAAAATGTCAAATTTTAGATCCTGTATCGGTCGCTCACCCCGAATGAAAAGAAGTGCGTACCGGTTATCCAGTAAACGCACTTCATCTGGGGTCATCAATTCCCGTCCACTGACCTGATAGTTTGTAGAAAAGCTTCCCCGCATTCCGTCACTACGACCATAAGTGTTCGTGTCAATCGTTTCTTTACCCAGCAATTCCGAAACATACTTGTGGGTCGATTGCTCATTTCCACCCAGATAGAGGAACTCATCACAATTGCCGACAATACTCTCCCATTGCTTTTCGAATAATGCCTTAAGCTGTGCGAGGTTTTGGAGGACAATCGACACACTGACCGACCTTGATCGCATAACCGATAGTATTTTATCAAAATCATCCGGTAGGCTGACATTGGCGAACTCATCCATTATAAAATGCACATGAACAGGCAACGAACCGCCGTATTTATGATCAGCAACATAGAACAACTGTTGAAATAACTGAGTGTACAGAATACTGACAAGAAAATTAAAAGAACTGTCGTTATCAGGAATCAAGGCAAACAACGCGACTTTCTTTTCGCCGAGGGTTGACAAGTCCAACTCATCGGTCGCAGTAAGCGAGGAAAGTGAGTCCAGATTGAATTTTTCCAGCCGCGCGGCTAAAGTGACTTGAATACTTTTTAAGGTTTTTGCCGAGCCGGAATGATAATCCTTATAATATTTAACTGCGATATGGTTAGGCTGATTTCGCCTTAAACGGTCAAACAGCACATCAAGGGTGCTAATATAAGTGTCATCATTCTCGCGAACCTCTCCCGCTCGCAACATTTCCATAACCATAGGAAAGGTTTGTTCTTCAACCGGCGCTTGATATTTCAAATAAAATATAAGCGCCATTAACAACATAGATGCTGCTGTATCCCAAAACGGATCATTGGTTTGAGACCCCTTTGGTGTGGTTGATTTGAACAGATTGGTAACGAGCCTTTGCACATCATTATCAGTGTACAAATACACAAAAGGATTATAGCAGTGGGAACGCTCCATATTAATGAGATCAAGGATGCGAACTTCATATCCCTTTTTTTCAAGAAGCTTTCCGGTATCACGGACAATTTCCCCCTTTGGGTCTAAAATCACCATTGATGTGTTACACTGCATAACATTAGGCTTGGCATAGAACCGTGTTTTTCCTGAACCGGAGCCACCACAGATCAAAACATTTAAATTTCTCTTGTGCTGGTGTC
>MKRK01000155.1:0-5128 GCA_001896915.1 Clostridiales bacterium 43-6 | reverse complement strand
TTGGAGGTGACCAGTACGGGAGAGTCGGCAGATGGGGTTCCAACCGCATAGAGTCCGGGATCGACCTTATAGTTCATTCGACCGATCGACCAGCGGCATTTCCACGAACCAAGCGTGTCCCGAAACGATAGCTTTGTCGCAACCCGAGGAACATCACCAACCGGTGTGGAGATTCTACCGATGACCCAACGTGCCTCAAAGCGGGATTCGTCCGGTGCTTGCTCCGCCTGCTCCGATTCCGCCGTGTCTTGCGCGCCGCAGCAGGGCGCGAACAAAGTCGCGTTTGGCTGCGTTGTGCAGCAACAACTGCTTTGTTTCGCACGGCGGATAGTTACTTTACTTCCGCCGCAGGAAGTATTTGCCATAAAAAAACTACCTCCTGACGGCATTGTCTAGCAACAGATGGAATGATCTCGGATTTTACATTCGATATTTTCGAGATAGCAGTATTCCATAATTGAGGGTCGAGATTCCCCGGAATGCAGCAGTACGCTTGCGATAACGGCAATGATAAAAACGATCAGAGCTAAAATCATATTTTTCTCCTTTATGAGCAGCAGTCGCTATCCGCAACCGCTTTGAGTAAAATTTGCAGGCTTTCGAGCACCTTTGAACGGCTTTCCTTTGGGATTGCATCGTAAATCTTCATAAAATACTCACCCATGCCGGACTCGATGCCATGGAACTGCTCCAGACCCTGTTGCGTCAATCGGATCGTGATATACCTGCGGTCATTCGGGTCAAGTTGCCGCTCCACCATACTGTTGTTGACCAGATTGTTTACGGTTCTGCTCATGGTGCTATTGTCCAAATTGAGCAGTGTTGCAAGATCGACCAGGGAAATGCTTCCCGCACGCCCGATTTCGACGAGCGCGTGGCACTGCGCCATGGAAATGCCGCAACATGCCATTTCTCCGTCTTCCAACACGCCCAGTTTTCGCTCCAGCATGCGGACCAACTCCCGCAGTTGACGGCTTTCCTGTTCTCTCAAGATTGACTCACCTCACTCTGCAATAAATGTAACACAAAACAATTGCAATATGCAATAGATATTTTGCGGATCGATGTATTTTTTTTCTGTAAGTTTGAAATTTGTTATCGTAAGTACTTTTGTCGTTTCTGGATATTGAGAATTGTGATAAATATAGAAATCGATCGATTGCTCTGATATACTAAAATATGAAAATCTACACATAGTCCAGTTTTGTTGAGCAAATAGACTCGACTAAACGGGGATTATGATCGGAGGGCAAGGGGAAATGATGGACGGCGTTATCTATGCAAAACCATATTTAGCAAATAGCCGGAGAGCCGAGGTGCTTGTAAAAGAAAAGGGGCGGACCAAACTTCTTTTCTTTGAAGCGAACCAAGAAGTCTGGCAAGACCCATTGCTAAATGATGACTTTGCACTGGTTGCGTTGTGTCAATATTGTGCTGCCAGAGGGAAAGATCTTTTCATCGAAGGCAAGATAACAAAGTCGGCTCTTAGTCACATGGAAGAGTTCATTCAAATTTGGTCGGTTTGGAAACCAAATCTGTTTTCAAGAATCAAAATGGATGCTGCTAGTATTGTAGACGACATCCCGAATAGAGATTTACCGGCAGTGCTGGCTTTTTCGGGAGGAGTTGATGCTGCATTCTCTCTTGCGATTCACAAAAGCAAGGGTCTGGGTTGGTTAAATAGAGAAATCAAACTGGGCGTGATGATCATAGGCTACGACCTTAAGGAAGAGGATCCGGACGCTGTAGCAAATGCATATCGTGCGATTCATTCGATTCTAAACGATTCATACGATATTCCGGCGATCGCGGTTAAAACCAACTGGATGCAGGAATTCTGTCCCGATTGGCTGATGGGATTCAATGTTGGGGTCACTTCAATTTTGCATCTTTTCACATCCCATTACGCAGCGGGGATTTTTTCGAGCGACTTCAATTACTTGCAGGAGCTTGAATTAGAACCTTACGGAAGCCATATGGTCGTAAATCATTTACTCGGGTCGTTTACTTTCCCGATTGTTTCAACGGGGGGAACGCACACGAGATTACAGAAAATCCAATTCTTAAAAGAGTTCCCCGATTTAGTTGGCCGATTGAGAGTATGTTGGCAAAACAACTCAAACGGAAGAAACTGTGGGGAATGTGAAAAATGCGATCGAACAAGGCTAGAACTGATTCAGAGCGGGATTGATAGAGACATATTTAATAAGCCGTATGACGAAGAACGATTAAGAAATAGAACCATCACAACGAAACCGCAGCTCATGTTTTATGAAGATGTTTTACTCAGTGCCGAAGAAGGCAGCATTGTTCATGCAATCGCAAAGGAGATTTTGGATCGCGAAGCAAAGAAGTTTGACCCGTCATTTGACATAAATCGACAATTGAGGTCAAAAGATAAGGAAATCGAGCACCTGAATGCGTTGATAATTAAGAAAACGAATGAACTCAATGACGTTTTTGAATCGAAATCATGGAGAGTAACGCGGCCAATCCGCTGGGTAATCAGAAAAGTTAAGCAGCTTTCTATGCTTGCCAAACCGTGATTGTTGGTTGAGTTTTTAGGGTTATCAAGTTTGAAGCGTTCGGATACCGTCTCAATGTGCACAGGATAAATGAGGGATACCAATGTACGATATATATGAATACATAAAAGAACAAAAACAGTCTTTGGGCAGATATATCAGCCAGATTCCAAATATAAATCTCCTGGTAGATATGAAAGGCAATATCGGCGATCATTTGATATGGGCAGGCACAAAAAAACTTTTGGATGATTTGAGAGTGCCCTATCAAAAGATTTCCATTCAGCAAATTGAAAACAGAAAAATCAAAGGCACTGAAAATGGATGCTTGTTAATTCCGGGCAGTGGGGCATTCGATATGAGGTGGCATGAATGGCTCCCTCAGCTGGTGATTGATGCATCGAAGATGTTTGAAAAAGTGTTGATCCTTCCTTCTGCGTTTGATGTCTCGGTTCCAATTGTCAAGGAGTGCTTGCATCAGGAAAATGTATATGCATTTGCCAGAGAACCAGTGTCTTTTTGCGCGATCAAATCGATTGGCAACGCGTCTCTTTCTTTTGATTGCGCCTTATACTTTGATTTTGACAAATATAGAAAATCCAATTCTGCAGGGGTACTGTGTGCCCTCCGGGATGACGCAGGCAGCTTGATAGACAGAAAAACATATACACTTTCTGCTTTTAACAACGATATTAGCCTGACCACACATTCACTGGACGAATGGCTGATGCGGATTGCAAAGGCTTCGCTTGTCATTACCGATCGACTGCATGTAGCAGCCGCTTCCATTATGCTGAAGAAAGAATTGATTTATTTGGACCCGTATAACAACAAAATTTCAACTTACCTGGACTATATCTTTTCAAAAACAGCCCCCGAAAGAGTAAAAAAAGTGGATTGTCAATGGTTGTTGAGTGAAAAATATATCAGTGGGGGCGTATAAAATGAGAGATGTTAGAATCACAGGGATTATTCAGGCAAGCAATGAATTTCCTTTGATACTTTTATCGATTGCACATGCACTGTACTATCATTTGGATGATATTATTTTGCTGAATCACAATACGGATGACGCGACAATTTCCGGCATAGAAAAATTGAAACTCTTATTTCCTAATCGCATAAAAGTGATCAATTACTCCGATGAAAGTTTCTTTCAAGAAGCATCTACCAATATTTTACTAGAAATCACAAATGATTCAGAGAACCATTGGGCATGGGTTTTTGATGCGGATGAGTTTCTCATTACAGAAAACATGTGTTCACTCAAAAAATATGTTAAAAAGGCGAATGGGTTCAACGCAATTCGACTGCCTTTCTGTAATTTCGTTTCAACGAATCAGTTTAACGAATATGCAATGGAAGATTATTTAAAACTGATCTATTGCTCGCAGCCAATGATTTTCAACCCGATTTCTGAGAAAATTGTTTCGCATGACATTAAAAATGGCTACCTCAATTACTTCGATCTACCGTTTTCATCAAAAGTTATTTTCCAATACAACACCTTGAATTGGGTTTCTGCCGGCTCCCATCAATTAAAGTATCCCCTGATGCAGAGTATTCGTGACTTTAAGAAGAATGAAATATATGCCGCCCATTTGCCATTACTCTCTTATCGGAGGCTTTGGTTGAAGGCGAAGCAGGGAAAGAAACTGATCGAGAGTGGTTTGCCGGAAAGTCACGGATGGCAAAGTCAGATGCTTTACCATATTGAAAAAGAGGGCGGGATGGATGAGTTCTGGTCTGCACATTCTATTCATGAAGGCTCAGAAGCTAATATAAATTATTCAATCAATTATGATCTGGCTAATTCGCTCAAGCCGATATGCAGTCTTTTAAAAGAGGCGTTTGGAGATCATTTTGAAGACGAAAAGCAAACGATCGTAGCCCCCGATGATTTCAAATTTGACTTCCGCATGGGTACGCATGTTATGAGAAAATTTCAAATGATCGCGGATATCTTAGTGAATCATTCGAACAACCGCATATCAAGGTTTTACGAATCAGAGATGACGGAAGGGAGAAGCCATCAGGATGAGATCGAAAGGCTAAGCAGAAAAATCGAAGAACTGAATCACATTATCACGAAAGAGAGAGAAATGCGTTATACGTTTCTCCATTCGAGATCCTGGTTGATTACGAAACCACTGAGATATATTTTCTCAAAGCTACGGCGCAATAAAACCGAATAAACCACGGCCATTATTACCAAACGAGTCGCATCCAACTTGGCGCTTGCATCGGCAGCGCTGAAAACCGCTAGGGGATGTTTGGTGCGCCGTGATGCGTAAGTGCATAACAGGACAGGCGAGAAGCTAATTGAAATAGACAATATCCCCTGATTCGCGGCCGCCTTTATAGGGCTGGTTGATCACGTTGCCCTGAAATATCATCACGGCGGTTGCCCCGCCGTCAAAGTTATATGCCTGCTTGCAACCAAGGCTTTCAAACAAGGCGGATAGTTCCGTTAAGTTCATGCCGATGGAATAGTTCTTCTGCCTGCCATCCACGACGACAAAGCAATAATGTCCCGGCGCATAGTAGCCGATTGCGCTTCTTGGATGGCGATCTGTCAACGTTGAGTTGAATTCAGAAAGCTT
>MKRK01000154.1:5591-7084 GCA_001896915.1 Clostridiales bacterium 43-6 | reverse complement strand
TGAAAATGCATCTTTGACAGCCATCTTAAAGCCCGCTGATGTCAGAGTTGCTCCTGAAACGGAATCTACATCCAGGCTGTTTGTGGCAATCATGTCATTTGTAATTATGTTCATGGCTTCAGCCAGCCCTTCTGTTTCATGATGTTCTTTTACTTTAACAGCGGAAATCTTGTTATTAGCAATTGTCAATTCAACTACAATATTTCCTCCTCTTCCTATTCCGTTTCCTTCGTAGGTACCGTTTAATTTCACTTCCTCAGGCTTGTTCTGTTCCTGCTTCTGAGGTTTATTAGTGCTGCATCCTGCCATTCCAAGCACTAATGCCAAAATAAGCAGAATGGATAAAAAACGTTTCATAGTATCCTCCAAGTAAATTAATATTGTCTTTCTTTTAACATTGTATTATAATTCTTAGTTGTTGTCTTTATATTAAACTGCCCAAAATTTTAACTTTTATGAACTTATGAGGAGTAAAATGAAACTTCAAAGAAAACTGACAGCCATATTATCGCTGTTTTTAACTGCGTCTTTTTGTACGGCAGCTATTATAATAAGCATGAGAATAAATGATTACAACCACAGGCTAACGGAAAACCTGAGCACACAGCTCATAGAATCGAAGGCAAATGAAGCGGGAGCCTGGCTGGCTCAACGAATACGTGAGCTGCATACCATCAGCCGTACACCTACTGTTGTATCAATGGAGGATAAGGCTCTGAAGTCTTATGTAAATCAACTGAGCAGAGACATGGATTCATACTACGGAAACGAATACGGCACATTTGCAGTCAATCGTCTTGATGGTATAGAATATATAACGGAAAACCAGACTATAGATGTATCTGACAGAGATTATTTCAGAGAGGTTCTTTTTTCCGAGGCGGAATATGTCATAAGCAAGCCTGTGAATTCAAAAACAGATGGCAGCCTTATTACAGTTGCCTGCTATCCTATATTCAACAAAACTTCCGAAAAGGTCGGATTTGTTGCCGCGGCCATTTCACTTAAAAAACTAACAGAGCTTACAAGCAACCTATCCTTTTATCACGGGAAATCATTGATAGCCGACAGCTCGGGTTCAATATATACCCATGTTGATGAAAGTATGCCGGATTCTTTCGTCAAAAATATAATTGTTCACATACCCGACAATTCAGACTCCGGCGTTACATACCAGGAAGTGATGGAGGAAAATACTGATTACGTAGTGTTTTATGCTCCAATACCAAACAGCTACGGATGGTTTCTGTGTACTGCGGTGAACAGGTCGGAGTTGTTTAGGGATACGGAGATGCTTACGAATTCTCTTGTGGGAATAGGGCTTGTGCTGCTTTTTGTTGCTATAAGCGTGAGTTTTTTTATAAGCAATCTGGCTACGAAGAGAATTTGCATACTGAGCGGAGCAATGCAGGACGTGCGTCAAGGGAATCTTGAAACGAGCATAAGTTTAAACGGAAATGATGAATTGTCAGATTTGGCCGAAGATTTCAATG
>MKRK01000154.1:2348-5568 GCA_001896915.1 Clostridiales bacterium 43-6 | reverse complement strand
CAGAGGGAGCTTCAGGTCCTGCAGTCGCAGATTAATCCCCATTTCCTTTACAATACGCTGGATACACTTCAGTGGAAGGCGCTGGAGCACGGCGCACATGAACTGTCTGATCTCATTGTGTCCTTATCTTCATTTTTCAGAATATCCTTAAGCAAGGGAAAAGAATTCATCACTTTAGAAAAGGAGCTGGAACATGTTAAAAACTATCTTGTTATACAGCAGTTCAGATATAGAGATATTTTAGAATATAATATAGACTGTGATACGGAATTATATAAGTGCAGCCTGCCTAAAATTCTGATTCAGCCTTTGGTTGAAAATGCAATTTACCATGGAATCAAGCCTAAGTTGGGCAGTGGGGCTATACGAATATCTGTTTTTGAAGAGGACAACATTCTGAAAATTGCCGTGAAGGATGACGGTATGGGAATGGATGAGAAAAAGCTGAACCAGATAAGAAATAATCTGGATAAGCATTATACAGGGAAAAATTACGGTCTGTACAACGTGAGCCGCAGAATTTTTCTGAATTTCGGAGAAAATTACGGACTTGACATAGAAAGTGAAGAAAATACAGGCACAACCGTAACCGTGAGGCTGCCGAAGATGATGGAGGATACAGATGTGTAAAGTTATCATATGCGATGATGAGCTGACAATAAGAAACGGCATGAAAAGTCTGATTGAAGCAGCAGGCTCAAAATTTGAAGTATCCGGTCTGGCGGCAAACGGGTTTGAGGCATGCAGGCTTATAACCGAGATAAAACCGGCAATAGTACTGATGGATATTAATATGCCCGGGCTGAACGGTTTGGAGGTAATAAGAGAAATGTCGGCGGTATCGCCCCTTACAAAATATATTATAATCTCGGGTTATGATGAGTTTCATTATGCACAAAAAGCAATTCAGCTTAAAGCGCATGATTATCTGCTAAAACCCATCGATAAAAACAACCTGTTTACCGTCATGGAAAGTGCGTATAATGAATATTTAAAGGACAAAAAGTCTTTTGCCGAGATATGGGATACAGAAGGATTGGGGCCTGCTGAGGAAGCGATAAATTATATTTATAAAAACTACAGTAACAGTGATCTGTCTCTTAAAAGCATGTCTTCCGAGCTTCATATAAGTGAGTCCTATCTTACAAGAAGCATCAAGAAGAAAGCAGGCATGAGTTTTTCGGAATTTCTTACAAAGGTCAGGATAGAGTCGGCAATTTCTCTCATTCTTTTATATTCATCACTTACAAGCCTGGAAGTATCGGAAAAAGTCGGATATAAAAGCCAGCACTATTTTTGCAAGGTATTTAAGGAATATACCGGAATGACACCTACAGCATATAAAAAAGCTTGTATTGACAGATGCTGATGTTATTGATATAATACCTGCGGGAATGAAGTACTCCCTTGGGTAACCTAAACCGCTTATTGAAGCTGATGACTTCTGTGATTTTTATTGTCGCAGAAAGCATCAGCTTTTTGTGTTAAGGAGGATATATGTTAACATCGCTTGCTTTAATTTTTCTCGTAGGACTTTCAATGGCAGCTGTTTGTCAATGGCTTAAGCTGCCGCGCATTATCGGTATGCTGGCAACGGGCATATTTTTGGGACCGCATGCCTTAAATTTTCTTGACGGGTCTATTCTTTCCATCTCTGCCGATTTACGGCAGATGGCACTAATTATCATACTGTTGAAGGCCGGTCTCTCACTTGATATTTCGGATTTAAAAAAAGTAGGGCGTCCGGCGGTCATGATGTCATTCATACCGGCAAGCTTTGAGATTTTCGCTTTCTTTCTGTTTGCACCTTATGTACTTGGTGTTACAAGGATTGAAGCGGCTGTTATGGGGGCCGTGCTGGGTGCGGTGTCTCCGGCTGTTGTTGTGCCTCGTATGGTACATTTAATGGAAACAAAATACGGTACCGACAAAAGTATCCCGCAGCTCATTATGGCAGGAGCATCCTGTGATGATATTTTTGTCATTGTATTGTTTTCAACATTTGTAAGCATGGCACGGGGGGGAGCTGCAAGAATAATGGATTTTGTGAACATTCCAATTTCCATTATTCTTGGAATTGTGCTTGGTGCTGTTGCCGGATGGCTTCTCAGCATATTTTTTGAAACAGCATATGCTCATAAGCACTATGTTCGAAACAGCATGAAGGTTATTATTGTTCTTGGAGTTTCTTTTATGCTTATGACAGTTGAAATCTGGATGAAGGGTCTCGTATCAATTTCCGGATTGCTTGCCGTTATGAGCATGGCATGCGTGCTGCAAATGAAAAGCACAGCCTTTGTGTCAAAGAGGCTGTGCGAAAAGGTTGGCAAGCTGTGGCTTGCAGCAGAGGTAATTTTGTTTGTGCTGGTGGGTGCCGCAGTTGACATCAGATATACCCTAAGTGCCGGGATTGCTGCCGTAGGTATAATTTTTCTCGCCCTCGTATTTCGTTCAATCGGTGTCTTCCTCTGCCTTGTGGGTACGTCAATGAATAAGAAAGAACGCATTTTCTGCATGATTGCCTATCTGCCCAAGGCAACGGTGCAGGCTGCCATCGGTTCCATTCCGCTTTCCCTGGGATTGCCTTGCGGTAAAATTGTCCTGTCGGTAGCCGTACTCGCCATCATCATAACAGCTCCGCTGGGTGCCTTTTGTATGGATATGAGCTATAAAACTCTACTTTCCAAAGAGGAGAGATTGTAACAGTAAAAAGGCTGCACGTGCGTAATATAGAGGTGTGAAAGCAATGAATGCTTTCACACCTCTATATAATGAAATATTATTTTTTATTCCTCTTAAATGATTTTCCTGTCTTTAGTCCGAAGTATGATACTGTAATAATTAAAAGCATGTAAATTATATGGAGCGCGTTGAATTCCTTGTACATGTAGAACAGAAGAACTATCACTCCAGGGAGGTTTAACCACGGCATGGAAAGAAGCGGTTTTTCAGACTTCCATATGCCGAGTATAATGCCCGCTATTCCGTAGATTATCAGTACTATCAATATTGTTATTATTCGTTCATACATCGTGCCGTCTGTGAATATTGACAAAAATACTCCGAATATTCCGAGCAGAAGGCCCGTAATCAGTGCGGCAGCGTATACTGCTTTTTTTTTATTCTTTTCCATACATATCTCCGTTATTATTTTCCGTTCAATACTCTTACTATGAAGCTGTCAGAAGGGAGTATGATGGTTTTGTCTCCGCGAATGGTT
>MKRK01000154.1:1770-2090 GCA_001896915.1 Clostridiales bacterium 43-6 | reverse complement strand
GTTTCATTGTCCTTTGGAAGGTCAAGACGCTTAATTTCAACGGCTACTGTGGAAACTCCGTAATTTCCCAGCTGAGCATTTACACGCTCTGTTATTACGGTATTTACATCGTCGATAGAGCTGTTGTCTGAATTTATAATGTCCGTCTGATTCATTGTGCCAAGCGTATTTTTTACCGCGTTGTAAACCACTGCGTCTATGCGGTTTTCCATTTCGGAAATTCTGCTTACTGTACGCATGAACTTGTAGGGGTCATCTATTTGCCAAACAGCAAAATTATCAACCACCAAGGTTTTTTTGTCTCCCGTGAGAACCTCTGA
>MKRK01000154.1:0-1719 GCA_001896915.1 Clostridiales bacterium 43-6 | reverse complement strand
TACCACAGGCAGTTTGAAATGGAGTCCTGCGCTATCATGTATTGCCTGAAATTTTGAAAATCTCGTTACATAGGCATATTCATTTTCTCTGACCATATATGCCGTATTTGCAAATATTATCACAAGTAAAATCAACAGCAGTACTTTAATAAATGAACCCGAGCTGCCTTTTCTTTTTGTTTCCTGCATCAGTTTCCACCTCCGTTTGATGATTCTGTATTTGAAAAGCTTTTTATAGGAAGAAGCTTCTGCACTCCGCCCTCTGAAGAATCAATATATACCGTAACTCCCGGAAGTATTTCCTCTATAGTCTCCAGGTACATTCTTGTTCGTGTTATATCCTTATTTTTTGCGTATTCTGTATACATTGAGTTAAACCTTGCAACCTCTCCTCTTGCTTCGTTTATTTTTGATTCCTTGAAAGATTCAGCTTCACGTATGAGCTTATCAGCTTCACTTTCCGCAGCGGGAATGGTTTTGTTCTTATATGCCAAAGCTTCATTTATTCTTGTTTCTTTTTCCTGCTTTGCTGTTTCAACTTCTTTGAATGCTCTTACTACATCAGAAGTAGGCGGTTCACTGTCCTGAATTTTTACGTCCAGTATCTGCACACCAAGGTCGTAATTATTCAGCTTATTTATTATTTTTTCCTTTATTTCTGACTGAATAATTGATTTTTCCGTTGTTAAAACTCCATCGACATTTTTAGAACCAATGATGCTTCTTGCAGATGACTGGGCAATCATTTTGAGTATTTTGGCCGGCTCATCTGAATTGTATATGAATTTTACGGGGTCTGATATTTTCCATTCTATAAAGAAGTCTATGTTTACAATGTTGAAATCTCCTGTAATCATTTTTGCTTCCTCGGCGACAGTGGAATCATTGGAATAACCCATTTGCAGCTTCTGTGTTTTATTGACTGCCACCTTTGTGACATTTTGTATAGGGGAAGGCAGCTTAAAATGAAGCCCGGCAGACTCCACACTTGTTACTTTTCCCAGGGTAGTTACTACAGCCTGTTCAGTTTCCTCCACAGTGTACTGGCAGGACATTATTCCATATAAGGCTGCAATCAGCAGGGGCAATAACAGCACAACCTTCAAGTTTCTGCGTTTTTTGGGCGGTTTTTCACTGCTGTCCTGCCCGGGATATACAAAATGGTTTTTTGAGCCTTCTGCGTTGTTAATCATTATGATAAGTCTCTCAATTAAATCTCTGATCTTCATGGCCACTCCTTTAATAAGATTATAGGTATTTATTTTATACCCATTTTTGCTTCTTTGTATCATTATATCACAATATGGTATGCTTAGAAATACAAATGACATAAATTAATAAATGCATATGGTTTAAAACTCTGTCATATACGGTATAATATAAATATTACAGGAGGAGAAGCTATGAAAAAATACAAGTCATTAACAATTGGTGCGATTATTGCCGTATTTTCATTTGTTATCTCTTATTTCGGAACGAAATATGTAAATGGAAGAGATATTACAGACAATATATTAGCATATGTGGTATTGGCTGCTGTGCTGGGCACAATATCGGCCGTGTTTCACCACTACGGATTAAAATATTCGTTCTATATTTTCACCACAGGAATCGCAGTGGGATTTTTTGAAATGTTTCGAAGTTTCATGTCAGATTTAAACGGATGGGAAGAGCTGGCGGGAGTTATATCTCTCATGTTCTGGCTGGCTGTGGGGTTTC
>MKRK01000153.1:5050-5574 GCA_001896915.1 Clostridiales bacterium 43-6 | reverse complement strand
AGCCTCATTCATCTCTTTCCTTCCTGCATCTGCGTTATCGCTATTCAGTATACCATGGCATTCCCGGGGGTGTCATAGAATAGACTTTAATATTTTGTAAATTCTCCGGGACAGAATGTTGATTTTTTAACAATCTATATGAAAAAACCAGCTGTAAACAGCCGGTATCAATTGAGAGTATGATTTCATCAAAACAGAAGAAACGAATTTCTTATCAACAGCCTTTGTAAATTGGGAAAACATAATTCATCACACCCGGATCTCCACAGTTTCGTTTATTAACACAATCCTATCATAAAAATACATAAAAATCAATACAACAAACAGGATTCTGTGAGAATGCACCTCTCATCATTCGCCCGAAGAGCATATTCTCCCGAAATGTCCTTTTTTTCAGTATAAATAGACCGGATGATGAACGAAAATGCTAGCACATGCAGTCAATTTATAGTATAATAAGTGTGCAAAACCGATGTGAAGAATAAGTCTGGTCAATCAATTAAGAGTGAAAAAAGACATGCACG
>MKRK01000153.1:0-5030 GCA_001896915.1 Clostridiales bacterium 43-6 | reverse complement strand
ATAAATGTGCGAAAACTGAATATAAAAATATTTTTAGAGATACGGATATTATTTACGATTTGCAAGCCAGAGGTGTTAAAGAATCGATAGTTATAAAAAAAACACCTGCGCAGCCCGTTACATACACCATGGAATGAATTATGATCCATTTCTTTTTAGGTTTTTGTCGTAATAGTGTGAATATAACCGCAAAAATTACTATTAAGATCGTTGCCACAATGGAAAAAGTATTATTAAATTCTTTTGTCATTCAATAACCAACTTTCTTTTTGTTTGATAAGACGTCATAACGAATAGAGGCGAAGGGATGGCAGTTAAAAATCCATCCATGAAAATTCGTAAGTTTCCATATTCCTTGGTTTGATGGTCTTATGTATTTATTTTATTTTTGAGTGGAGTAGAAATTGAATTGATACTTTTATTATTTTTTATTTCATAAACAAAAATTTCATATATCCAATTTCTAATTGTAATATAATCATTCGGTATTGATTTAGAAAATAAACGCGCATCTTCTATTATTAAAAATTGAATGTTATATTCATCTGTAGAAAATTTTATGCCGAGTTCAAATTCTATAACATGAATTAGTGAAAACGGAGTAACACTAGAAATATTTTCATTCCCACAAATATGCTTTTTTTTAATACTATGCAGCGGAAATTCAAAAGTTATATTTTTGGGTGAGTTTTTTGATAACATATGTCTGTTTGCGATTATAATACGTTTATCTGAGATAAAAACACTTGTCTTATAAAAACAACTAGCAGTATGATTTATGTTTTCTAATAAGTCTATTGATTTCTTTAAGATTATTTCACCATTTGATTTTTTAATAAACACATTAGAATTACCGTTAATATAAAAAAATAATTCATCCGGTTTTTTTATTTTATTTAATAATTTAAACGCATATTTACTATTTGAAACACGCAATCCATTTTGTTTCATCAAACGTTTAACATCAGTCTCAGTTTTGATTTCATAAAAAAGCTTATTTTTCCTTTTTAATAGATCACTCATTCTGGAAACGGCAATTAATCTTTTAATCTTATTTATGCAATTAAATGTAATATCCAGGATAATGGGTGCGATGAGTACAAACAAAATTAAAAAATCATTATAATTTTTAAATTGAATATTGA
This sequence comes from Clostridiales bacterium 43-6, assembly GCA_001896915.1. Taxonomy (GTDB): domain Bacteria; phylum Bacillota; class Clostridia; order Oscillospirales; family Acutalibacteraceae; genus MKRK01. The sequence goes on along the minus strand of MKRK01000153.1, from coordinate 3,885 downwards.
TTCCATCCTCATAAAAATCCAAAATAAGAGCAAAAACAATAAACACAAAAGTAAATTTTAGAAGCTTCTTTATACGTTTCAAAATAATCTTATCCTTTCATTATCTATCAATTTTTATTAAAATGGTAAATTAAAATACTATATTGTTTGAATTATAAAATAATTAGAATTAAATGTCAAATTAAATCGAATGATTATTTACACCAAGTGCCCGCAAGCGACCAAAAAGTGCCCAAAATCATTAAAATTAAAAACAGGCTTAGCCCTTACGATAAAGTAACAAAGCCTGTTTGCTTATTTTCGCTTAAAAAAGTCACTCCTGATAAGAACCCATTAACCATGCATATTTCAGCAATGCAAAACCTCGATCATGCCAAGATCAATTGGCATGAAAAAGGGACACAGCAGAATAATCTACGGTGTCCCTTTTTGGTGCGGGAGACGGGACTTGAACCCGTACGGTATTACCACACGCCCCTCAAACGTGCGCGTCTGCCAGTTCCGCCACTCTCGCATTTGGTCAGCGAAAAATATTATATCAAAGCAGTCCGTTAATGTCAACCTAAAATTTATTGAAAACAAAGTAGAAAGGTGAATTTTTATGATGTGTCCCAAATGCTACGCACCGTTTATTGACGGAATTGAATATTGTTCCGATTGCGGGACAAAATTAACAGAGGATTTTGAAATTCCCGAGGAAAAAACCGAGTCTGATGGGATAGATGAGAGCTATCTCTATGAAGAGCCGGTATTTTTGACTCATATTGCGGATTCCCTTGAAGTGGAACGGGTGGTTGCAATGCTGGGGGCATATGGCATTCCTGTTCTTGTCAAGCGACCAAATTATAAACCGATGCTTCGGCATAATATGGTACGCAGTGACATGGATTTGTTTGTTCCCCGGAGCTTATATGAAGATGCTTCCAATTTAATCAAACCGGTGGATGAAACGGACAATGAGGATGGATATTGTTAGCAAATGATATTAATTTAGTGTTTTATGAAAATATTGCTTGACAGAACATCTGCTGATTGGTATAATATCTTTCGTCGCTCCGGGAAATATCCGGGCGAAAGGAAACCACAATAGGTACGAGCCATTAGCTCAGTTGGCAGAGCACTTGACTTTTAATCAAGGTGTCCGGAGTTCGAATCTCCGATGGCTCACCAAAAATAAAACCGCTCAATCAGTTTTCTGATTGAGCGGTTTTATTTTTGCACTGTGACAGCAATAGCCGGTATGTGGAATGGCTTTAAAATACAAGATGACTTTCTGCGTTTTAGAAAAAAAGTAAAAATAGTACTTGACACATTTGTCGTCATATGTTACTATACAAATGTCGACATATAAGGAGGGATGAAATTGTCAGACACTAAAATGGGGAGACCGACCGAAGACCCAAAGCCCAATAAGCTTACCGTAAGAGTGAATGATGAAACAATTGAAATTCTGGATGAATATTGTAAGCAGAATCACGTAAGCAGAGCCGACGGTGTCCGGGACGGTATCAAAAGCCTCAAACAAAAATAAAAGAAAGCGATGCCACAGTCATCAAACCACACATCGCTTTCCCAAAGCCAATCACCCGAAGGAGATTTGCGTAAATATTTTACCATACGCAAGGGTTTCTTTCAAGTGCTTGGCAAATAAAAACAAAAAAGCACTTGACATTTGTGTCTCAAAAGTATAGAATATATTTGCGACGCAAAAGTTAAGGGGGTGTTTCATTGGCGTCAGCAAAAAAAATGGGTCGTCCTACCGACAATCCCAAAACGCTGGAGGTAAAAGCCCGTGTTGACGAAGAAACTTACAATATATTGACTGATTATTGTGAGCGAAAAAACATAAACAGGGCACAGGGTGTAAGAGATGCGGTTCACAAATTAAAGGATGACAAATAAAAGAAGGAAGCAGTATCACCATCGTCAAACAGTTACCGCGTCCCGAGCGCCAATCACCCGAAGGAGACTTGCGTAAATATCTTACCATACGCAAAGGTTTCTTTCAAGTGCTTGGCAAATAAAACAAAACAGCACTTGACAAATGTCCCTACATAAGTTATTCTATTATTGTCCCCACGAAAGGAGGGAAAAGTATAACGGACAAAAAGAAGATGGGGAGACCTACCGATAATCCGAAGGCAACCACAATCAAGTTTCGAATTGACGAAGAAACCATTCAAAAGCTTGATGAATGCAGTAAGAAACTAAATATAAGCAAATCCGAAGTACTGCGAAATGGTGTTCACAGGATTCATGGTGACCTCAAAAAATAAAAGAAGAAAGCGATGCCACCAGTCGTCAAACAGTACACCGCTTTCCACACGCCAATCCCAAAAAGAGATTAACGTAAATATTCTACCATACGTTACGCTTTCTTTCAAGGGTTTGGTGAATTAATCACTTGAAAGGAATCAAAGAAATGAAAAACACAATCCTAGAAGATTTATTCTGCGGCAGAATCGACATTGCGGAAAGGGATATCGATCGTGAAAGCGATCTGGGAAAAGCCAACCGCATCAGTACGGATCTGGCAATCGAATTTTTAAAAATCGTCCCCGAATGCGACAAGAACAAGTTCAACGAACTACTGCAAGCCGATGCCGAAGAATTCTTTTACGGTACCCTCGACAGCTTCAAACATGGCTTTAAGCTGGGCATAAAATTAATGCTGGCAGGAATGGAATAAGAAGCTTATGGTGAAAACGGGCGTATGCAATACGCCCCTACCCGTACAATGAACCGAATTGAAAGGATGGATTCAATGAAAAAAGCAATCATTATCACTGCGGTCATTTTATTCGCACTCATGCTGATTCCTGTACGAACACAATACAAAGATGGGGGAACGGTTAAATATCATGCTATTTTATATAAGGTTGTCAAATGGCATGTGATCAATCCCGATGCTTATTCCGTCGATGCGAAGCGGGATCAAAATGGAAACTACATCGGGGAAGAACCCTTGTATCTGATCCGCACGGATGTTTATATTTTTCCGTTTAATTATGGGGAAGAGAAATATGTGACGGAGAAACGGTAGCTCGGATGAAATAAACAGAACAAGATGAGCTCTGCCCAAGAAGAAAGAGCCATCTTGTTTTTTCTATTGCATCTTCCCATTTTTTATTATACAATCATCTTAACAGGGAGGTGCGGTATGAGGGACTTTTTGAATATTGTCAAGGCACTTTTGCTTGTGTTTACGGTTGCGTTGTATCTGAGCAGTGCCGATGAATATATATTTTTTATTCTGTTTGTGCTGGGTTATATCAGTCTCAACCTCCTGCCGGGTCTTCCCATTAAACACAGGGCTGTCATTGCGGTGATCCATACCTGCAATATCGTGCTGATTTGGTCGGCGTTTTTGATCAACCCTGTCATTATGCTTTTATATCCCATAGCGCTTTTTGAATTCACAGCGCTTTTTGACAGACCGGTTTATTATAACATTGTTGTATGGATCCCCCTGTTTTTACTCCCTTCGGAGCTCTATTTACTGTTCGGGCTGATTACAGCACTATCTTTTATGCTGTTTTATCTCTATCAGAAATGGAGCAAGCTATCAACCCAATCAGAACAGGAGATAGACGCGCTCAAGCAAAAGCTGAGAATGAATGCGGATTATGAAAACCAGATCCGTATTATGGCGGCGCTGGACACAAAAAACAGGATTTCTCAGGAGATCCACGATAAGCTGGGTCATACCATTACGGGAAGCGTGGTTCAGCTGGAGGCGGCCAAGGTGATTGCGGAGCAAAACCCGAAGGACACCGTCAAAATCATTGACAATGTAACCAAGGTGATGCGGGAAGGGTTTCTGGATATCAGGGCACTGCTCAAGGACGAAAAACCCACGGCACAGACTTATAATATGGAGAAACT
>MKRK01000152.1:4301-5591 GCA_001896915.1 Clostridiales bacterium 43-6 | reverse complement strand
CAAAAGACAATCCGGGCTATGGAATATATGGTGGCTTTGAAAGAAAAAATAGAGCAATAGGGGAAATAGAATGTATAGAAAAAGAAAATTTCATACCTGAAATCCTGAATTGGAATAAAACAACTCGTATATTATGGTCCAGTTGTGTATTAAAAAAAGAAATCGCTATGAATGTCGGAAAAATTCCTGATTACGGAAGTCCTCATTTGGCCGACCACGCTCTCATTGCTTTAATAGGAGATCGCAAAGGTGGGGTCATAGTGAACAAAATGTATAGCAGTCTCACCTCACATAGTACTAATTATTCAAAGCTTAATTTTCAAACATATTTAAGCGGATGCCAGGGATTTTATACTGTCATGAGGTTAAATATGCAAAAAGAAAATCAACGAGAAAAATTCAAGACAATTGACCAGCATTTAAAAGGCTGGCTTATATCCAGCATTTATAGTTTAAAAAAATACTACTCTGTTGTTGTAGCAGATAAGGCAAAAATGAAAGAAATAGAATCTTTTGAAAGACAGATATTGCTTCTCCCGTATATGAAAAAAAACAGGGGTATTCTACTTATAAAAGAAGTAATTTTCAAAATAAAATTGTTCCTGGGATTTTTAAAACCTGTTAAATAACAATTTGAAAAAATTTACTGTCATACTTCCGGTGAAAAATGGAGGAGTCCTTATAAAAGAATGTATCCAAAGTATTCTTTCGCAATCAAACAAAGATTTTGATTTAGCTATTCTCGAAAACTGCAGTACTGATGGCACAAGAGAATGGCTACAATCTTTAAATGATGAAAAAATAAAAATTTTTCCATCAGATACCCCCCTGACAATCGAAGAAAACTGGGGAAGAATAAAATATATTCCCAAAAATAAATTTATAACGCTCATCGGGCATGATGATCTGTTACAGGCAGATTATCTGGCTGAAATGAATAGTTTAATTGAAAAATGTCCTGATGCCAGTCTTTACCAGACACATTTCAGGTTTATCAATGCTGAAGGCAATTATATAAAACAATGCCGTAAAATGGCTGAAAAATATACCCAGTCTGAGTATTTACATGCAATGCTTAAAGACGAGCTTGACAGTACCGGCACCGGGTATATGATGAGATCTGCAGATTACGACAAATTGGGCGGTATTCCCTCTTACCCTAACCTTTTATTTGCTGATCATGCATTATGGATTCAGCTAACCGGACTTTCATATATGGCTGTATCGGAAAAAGAGTGTTTTTCATACAGGCTTAATCAAAGCACATCAAAACTATCCGGGGCATCCCGA
>MKRK01000152.1:2338-4249 GCA_001896915.1 Clostridiales bacterium 43-6 | reverse complement strand
TGTGTTCCGGCGCACATTGGTTCATGGTGAAATTCCTCCAGTCGGGCCCGCGCTTGTTTCCTGCGCAACGCCTTCGGGTTGTTGTTCGGGTTGTTCACTCGGTTGTTGTTGCCCCTGTATTTCAGGCGCAGCAACTTGTGTCTCTATCAAGTCCAGCTCACCTTCGTCGTCCGCAATCGACGCGGCAAACGAGGTGAGTTCGTCGTATTCGAGTTCTTCCAGCGCATCCTGCCTGCGCTTGGCCAGGCGCATCTGCCACGCGTAGAGAATCCCCAATGCCTGCACCGTAATCAGCGGTGTGACCGAGATAAACGCGATGATGCCAAAGCCGTTGGTCAACACGGATTGTGCGGCCCCGCCCGCCTTTTGCGCAACTGCCTGCGCGGTTCCGAGCGTCAGCGGGGTTAGAAACGCAGATGTCAGCGCCCCGCCCGTCACACCGCCCGAATCAAACGCAAGACCCACAAACAAATCGGACGTAAAGAGCATCATCAAAAGCGAAATTGCATACAACGGAACGAGGAACCAGAGAATATTGACCTGGGTGAGTATCTTCACCATGATCAGCATGCCCGCAAGCCCGATTCCGATGGCAAGCGTCCAGCGGATGCTCGCCTCTTTGATATGTCCGTTCGTCATTTCCTCCAGCTGCTCGCCAAGCACGGTCACCGCAGGCTCCGAGAGCGTAATCGCCACGCCGAGGATAAAACCAAGCGGAATCAGCAGCCAAGGAAACCAGTCCGGCCGTGAGGCATCTAAAAATACCTCACCAATGTACTTGCCCGCAAACGCAAAGCCATAGTCGATGCCCGAAAGAAAGATCAAAAGCCCCACATAGACCGGCAAAGAACCGAGCGTCATACGGATAAATTGCTTTTTCGGCAAACGCAGGAAGATGAGTTGAAACACGAGAAATACGAGCAAAATCGGCATCAGCGCCAGCGCAACCCCGCCAAGATTTTCGAGCACGACTTTGAGGAACGTTTCTGCCCCGCCGGGGCTATAGACCTTAGCCGGCGGAATCTCGCCGCCATAGACGATCTTGAGCAGAATGCCGTAGAGGAACACCGCGAGAATCGGCCCTACCGACGCAATGCCGATAATTCCAAACGTGTCCTCATTCGTCTTGCGCTTGGACATCGTAGCGGAGATGCCGATGCCGAGCGCGAGGATGAACGGAACGGAGATGTCCCCCGTGGTGGCGCCGCTGCCGTCAAACGCGAGGGCAACGAATTCCTCCGGCACAAAGATGGCCACGAGAAACACCAGCACATATAGAATCGCGAAGATCAGCTTGATGCTGAAGTTCCGGATCACGCGGTAGAGAGCAAGCCCCACAAAAACGCCGATGCCGGTACTCAAGATCCAGATAAACAGCGTTGCGTTCACTTCAGGAAGAATACTGTGTGTCTGCCGTGCAAGCACAGCGAGCGCGGGCTCCGCAACCGTCGCAAGTATGCCGAACAGCACACCAAAGAGAATCACGAACAGGCTTTTCTTCAGCTTTGGCAGCGCACTGCCGATGAGCTTGCCTGCGGGTAAAATGCTCTCATCCAACCCGACAAGAAAAAACGCCTGACCGACAACTACGCAGAAAAAACCCAACACCAGCTTACCGTAATCGGACGGATTTTCCAAGGGGGCAATGAAAACACAGACGATTACGATGATGGCGGCAAGTGGCAGCGAGGAGAGTAACACTTCTTTGAGCGTGCGTAAAGCCTTCATATCTCTACTATAACAGATTCTTTTCGCGCATGTTGCAAAAACGTAAAATAACAGTGATTTACGCAAGATTTTGGGGGTTAAATTTGATGGAACGTGTGTTTCGCCCGGTTCCTTGCTTTCGTGCGCTACACGTTTGCCGATCCCTTACACATAAAAAAACGCCCGCACATATGCACGGGGGCA
>MKRK01000152.1:0-2319 GCA_001896915.1 Clostridiales bacterium 43-6 | reverse complement strand
TTTCTTGACAAATCAAGCTTAGAATAGCTACACTGAGAAGGTATATCCTGCATAATAAAACAGATTTATGCATTTTATATTTTTATCGTAATACAGCTTTTCTCTCTTGTCAAGCGTGTTTCAATTACTTGCTTACGGTAGAAGATTGAATGATATGAACGGCCGTTACCATTAGAATTGTTAGGAGAGTAGCGCATGAACAACACGGAGCTGAGGCAGGAAGAACAATGGCTGAAAAGCGTGCTTTCAGAAGCAAACGCGCAGTATCAGGAAGCCAGCATGCGGGATGATGCGCTCAAGGACGACGCGATTGATACGCAGCGTGAGCTTTGGGAAGACGTCGGCTCCATCGCGGCTTCTGACGGGCTGGATAAGCTGGTCGATTTTCTCGAATACATCAACGTCATGAAAAAACAAAAACGCAGCCACGGCATCATCGAACAACAAAAAGCGAAGCTGACCCGGATGCTCCGTTCCCCGTATTTCGGGCGGATCGATTTTCGCACCAACGAACAGGCAGCTGCAAAACAATACTACATCGGCACATTCAGCCTGATCACCGATGACAACCGCGTGATGGTCTACGATTGGCGTGCGCCGGTGAGCGGCATGTTTTATGACGACGAAGTCGGCAAAGCGAGCTTCATTACCCCGGGCGGAGTAGTCGAAGGCGAGCTGACGAAAAAACGGCAATATAAGATTGAAAACGGCAAACTTTCCTATAGTTTCGACAGCAGCGTCAAGATTGACGACGAAATGCTCCAGCAGATGCTGGCGGGTCACGCGGACGGCAAGATGCGCTCCATCGTCACCACGATCCAGCGCGAGCAGAACCGCGCCATCCGAAACGAAACATTTAAGCACCTGATCGTGCAAGGCGCAGCAGGCAGCGGAAAAACATCCGTCGCGCTCCACCGCATCGCATACCTTCTCTTTCGCCATCGGGACACGATCACGGCGGAGAATATCATCGTCTTCTCGCCAAACTCCGTTTTCAGCGACTATATCTCAAACGTCCTGCCGGAACTGGGCGAGGCGAACATGCTGCAAACCACGTTTGAATCGTTTCTATTCGGTGCGCTCGCCACAAAAGGACGGTGTGAGCGTTATTACGACCTGTTGGATTCCCTCTTTTCCATGCAACCACTGCCGGGCTATCCCGCGCGGATAGAGAGTCTCCGGCTAAAATCCTCGCCCGCATTTCGGGACGCGATCAAGGCATATGCCCAGGCGCTCGCCAATGAGCAAGTGACATTTGCCCCGCTCATCTGCGCCGGCGTTACCATCGCTTCCTCACCGGAGCTTGCGCGGTTGTTTTCGTATGACTATGCATCGCTGCCTTATTTTGCGCGCTTTGAAAAGCTCCGCGCACGGATGGACTATCTGCTCACAAATTATGAAACCAAACGTGCGGCACAGATAGCAGAAAGTATCACCGCATCGGAAGGGTTCATCGACCGGGGTGAACTGCGGCGCAGGAGCCGCGCAATCGCAAAGCAGGAGTCCCAGCCCGCGCGGGAGCGCGCGCTCGCCATGACGAATGTCTCCGCGGCAAGCGTATATGCTGCGTTCCTTAACGAGCTTGCCCGCTGGCTGCCCGGTGCGGATGCGGGCGCATGCGAAGCCGTCACCCGCTATACGCAGGAAACCATCCGCGCGGGGCTGTTGCACTATGAGGATCAGATTGCGCTTTTGTATCTGCAGGGTACATTGGGCGGGACGCAAAAAACCGCACGCATTCGATATGTCATCGTCGACGAGGCGCAGGATTATACTCCACTGCAATATGAATGCATCCGCCTTTTTTTCGCGCAGGCAAGCGTCACCATGCTTGGCGATCTGGATCAATCGATCACGCCGTATCTCAGTCTTGGCGGCTATGAGACCATCTCCGCACTCTTCCCGCCGGAAGAGACGCTGTTGCTACGTTTTACGAAAAGCTACCGCTCGACGGCGGAGATCATCGCATTTGCGGGCGCAATCCTCAACCGCAAGACGGAGATCGACTCCGTCGGCCGCCACGGAGACGCGCCTTTGATCATACAGTTGGAAAGCGAGGAAGCGGTGCATCGCGCAATCGCGCGGGACATCCGCGACCTAACGGCAAAAGGGCATGCTTCGATCGGCATCCTCACGCAAACAAAAGTGGAGGCAAAGGCGGTCTTTCACGCGCTGAAGGAACAGGTTCCCGTGCAGGCGCTCTTTGGCGGTGAAGAGGATTTTCCGCGCGGCGCGGTGGTGCTGCCCGCCTATCTGGCAAAGGGGCTGGAGTTTGACGCGGTGCTTCTTTTCAACGCGGGCGGCGGGCATTATCGTGAG
>MKRK01000151.1:15145-15903 GCA_001896915.1 Clostridiales bacterium 43-6 | reverse complement strand
GTGAGCGCGGTTGTGATGCGTTTTGCGAAGTTATCCGCAGCAAACGCGCTGCCCAAGAAGCCGGATAGCGTGATTGCAACCTGAATAGTTGCGAGAAACCGCGCGGGCTGGCTCGTGAGGCGCGCGAGCTTGATTGCGCGCTTGTCCCCTTCAGAGGCGAGCTTCGCGAGCTTCGCGTCGTTCATCGTGATGACGGCAATCTCCGCGCAGGCGAAGACCGCATTGAGCGAAATTAGGACTAACTGTAGAATAATTTGCCAGAATAAGGGATCGTTACCCATTTTTATACTCCGTATTGATCTTGTCGAAAACTGTATCTTGCGCCCCGGGTTATCGCGACGCAATTATAAAAAAGAAAGAAGCATTTTTTCTGTTCCATGGTTTCTTTGCCAAGAAATAGAAAAAACATAACCTGTGCTCATTTTCTCAACAGAGACAGATTATGTGCTTCAAAAAATATCCGGTCATGCGGTTAGGGTTGTGGTCGCCGGTACTATCGCTCTCTTCGTCGCTCATAGCTTTCCTCTCGTGGTCATATATAGATTGAGTATACCGACACATGCAGAAATTGTCAATGTTTCGGGGGAATTCTGCGCGCACAGTCAGGTGATTTATGCGCTGTCATTCCCACGTCTTCTCCTGCTTTCCGCATCTGTGGTTCCTCAATTGTGGCAGTTCGTTGACAATTTGTTGAGAAACGTTTATATTTTAGACATTATTTGCACTCATACTTCAAGATTGGAATGGAATGAAACATG
>MKRK01000151.1:12220-15100 GCA_001896915.1 Clostridiales bacterium 43-6 | reverse complement strand
ACTCGATGCACGTCTTTATGCCGATCATGATGCCAAACCGCGCAGACAACGAAGCCTTCATTCAGGAGCTCGTGGACATGAGCGCGGTAGAAGCCTATCTGGAGAAAAAGAACGCGCAGAATCCGGAATACAAATACGCCTTCTTCCACGTGATTCTGGCAGCGCTTGCGCGCACCATCGAGATGCGCCCGCGCATGAACCGCTTCATCATCGGCAACCGCTACTATGACCGCAATCATATCACCTTCTCCTTCATCGTCAAAAAAGCGTTTTCCGATCACGCAGATGAATCCGTCATGATCCTGAAATATGACCCGACGAGTGAGAAAGCCGCAATCGATATGATCCACGACAAGATTTGCGACTTTGTCTATTCCGTGCGCAAAAGCAACAAGAAGGACGGCACGACGGATATTCTCGACACCCTTGCGAAAACCCCTATGTGGATGCGCAAGATCATCGTCGCACTCCTTCGCTCGCTCGACGAGCACGGAAACATGCCAAAAGACCTCGCGAATGAAGACCCGTACAACAGCACGGTCTTCATCAGCAACCTCGGCTCCATCAAACTCAACGGGGGCTACCATCACCTGTCCAATTGGAGCACGAACTCCGTTTTCGTCGTCGTCGGTGAAAAGCACATGCAGCCGTTTTATGACGCGGATGGCACGGTGACGGTCCGGCCTGCGCTGAACCTTGGCCTCACGCTCGACGAGCGGATTGCGGACGGATACTACTATTCCAAAACCGTCCGCTTGCTCAAGAAATTTCTTGCCGAGCCGGAACTGCTCGACATCCCGTCCAAGGAGGAATTAACCTTTGAGTACTGATATGAAAAGCTTCCCCTTCTGTGAAGATATGTCCAATGTATCCGCACCTTGGCTTGCATTTTATGGCGAAGTCGACCAAAAGCTTTCCTACCCCGATGCGTCGATGTTTGACATGGTGGAGCGCGCGGCAAATCTTTATCCAGACTATACTGCCGTCACCTTCATGGGCAAAGCGACCAAGTTTCGCGACTTGGTGCGCGAGATTCGCGAAGCCGCGCGCGCCTTCGCCGCACTTGGCATTCGAAGGGGCGACAAGGTTATGCTCTGTATGCCAAACTGCCCGCAGATTGTGGTCTGCTTCTATGCACTCAACCGCATCGGTGCGATTGCCTCGATGATTCACCCGCTCTCCAGCGTCGGCGAAATCGCCTTTTACATCAAGGATTCCGGCTCCAGAGCCGTGGTCTCGCTGGATGCGTTCTATGGCAAATTTGAAGAGGTGCGCAAGCAGGTTTCGTTTGAAACACTTGTGCTCACCAGCGTGAAAGACGCGCTCTCTCCCGTCATGAAGCTCGGCTTTGCGCTCACCGAAGGACGCAAAGTGCCGAAGATCCCGAAGGATGCGGACGTGCTCTATTGGAACGCGTTCCTCGCCCAAGCAAAAAAGCAGGATGAGTCCTGCTTTGTGGAAAGCCGCGGCGGCGACCCCGCCGTCATCCTGTTTTCCGGCGGTACGACGGGCACCACGAAGGGCATCCTGCTGAGTAACCTCAACTTCAACGCGCTCGCGCTGCAAACCTGCGCCATGGGCAACTGCGTCATACCCGGCTCGCGCATGCTTGCCGCGATGCCGATGTTCCATGGCTTTGGCCTCGGCGTTTGCATCCATACAATGCTCGTTGCCGGCGTGACGGCGATTCTTGTGCCGCGCGTCTCGGTCGAGAGCTATGCAAAACTGCTCAAGAAAGAGAAGCCGCACTACATCGCCGGTGTGCCGACGCTGTATGAAGGCATCACCCGCAACCCGTATATGGATGGCGTGGACATGAGTCAGTTGCTCGGCGTGTTCTCCGGCGGGGATACGCTCTCCATTGAGCTGAAAAAGAAGTTTGATTCCTTCCTCGCGGAGCATGGCGCAACCGTTCAGGTGCGCGAAGGCTACGGCACCACCGAGTGCGTCACCGCGAGCTGTCTGACCCCGTATGACATGTATCGCGAGGGCAGCATCGGGCTTCCGTTCCCGGACACGTATTATAAAATCGTCAAACCCGGCACGACGGAAACCGTTCCCTATGGCGAAGACGGCGAAATCTGCCTCTGTGGGCCTTCCGTGATGATGGAATACGTCAACCAGCCGGAAGAGACCGCAAACGTGCTCAGAAAGCATGCAGACGGGCACGTCTGGCTGCACACGGGCGATCTTGGGAATATGGACGCAGACGGCTTCCTCTTCTTTAAGCAGCGCATTAAGCGGCTGATCATCACAAGCGGATATAACGTCTATCCTTCCCAGGTGGAAAACGCGATTGACGCGCATGACAAGGTGCTCATGAGCTGCGTCATCGGCGTGCCGGATTCCTACCGGATGCAGAAGATCAAGGCGTTTGTCGTGCTGCGCCCGAATATTCTGCCGACGCCGACGCTCAAGGAGGAAATCCTTTCCCATTGCAGCAAGCTTGTCGCGAAATATGCCATGCCATATGACATCGAATTCCGCAGCGAGCTGCCAAAGACACTGGTGGGTAAGGTTGCCTATACGATTCTGGAAAAAGAAGAGTTGGAAAAACAGGCAATCACCGCGTAAATAGCGCTCTGAGCCGGAGAAACATCTCTTCCGATAGGAAGCGGCAAGAACCATCGGCGGCGGAGAAACCAAGCATCCGCCGCCTCTCTTTCGCCTCAGTGCGGATTATTTCACGAATTTGTGCTGCTGCTTTGCCCGGAATCTTACGGTAAAAAACCTTCCCTTTTTTCCATCAAAATGACTTGACACTATAGGCACGTTTGCCTATAATTGAAAAGCATGAGTTGCCAATGTAGCTCAGTCGGTAGAGCAGCTGATTCGTAATCAGCAGGTCTGGGGTCCGAATCCCCACATTGGCTCCATACT
>MKRK01000151.1:7665-12176 GCA_001896915.1 Clostridiales bacterium 43-6 | reverse complement strand
CATCCAACTTGGGTGGTCTTTTTTATGCTTTCTAGTCAACTGGATTTGAAGCCGCGAAGAAAAACAGTCCTGAGAACTGTTTTTCCGAGGCCGGGTAGCGCAGGCGAGAGCTTGCGCCGCGCAAAGCGCAAGCAAGCCGAAGCCCAGCGGAAAATCCAGTCACCCCGACCACAAAAAAGACCATCCAACTTGGGTGGTCTTTTTTTATGCTTTCTAGTCAACTGGATTTGAAGCCGCGAAGAAAAACAGTCCTGAGAACTGTTTTTCCGAGGCCGGGTAGCGCAAGCGAGAGCTTGCGCCGCGCAAAGCGCAAGCAAGCCGAAGCCCAGCGGAAAATCCAGTCACCATTCTCCCATGCTGATCGCACTACAAGTGCAAAGATGGAGTTCGATTGTCCCTCACATTCCCCTTACGCAATGCCATCACAACGTCCAAAGAGTATTTGACATTGTGTGCAACTGATACTATCCTTTATTTAAGGATCCCTTTTCTTTTTATTTTTTTCGAAAATTCCGCATGGAAATTATGCCGTGTTTTTCGTCTATTCAACACACTCCCAATCAATCTTTGGAGGTTCCCGATGTTTAAACGGATGTTTAAAGGTGACAAGAAGATGTTCTTCTTGTCATTCATCAGTGTTTTTCTTGCTATGTCTTTGATTCTCCTTGCAGCAACTATGCTGATTCAAACCGATGCGAATCATAACGCACGTGTCAAAATCGACATCTCCGAGCAAAGCTTGATTGATGCCGAAAAATACTTCATCACATATAAAATCAACCGTCTGACATCAGATCTGCAGTTTATCTATGAGACGCTCGAAAAGCAGTTTGCCACGGCAAAAGATTTAAAACCGATTGCAGACATTTGGCTCTCCTATTCCAACAGCAGGCAGGTATTCGATCAAATTCGCTATATCGATACGCAGGGAAACGAGGTTGTGCGCATCGACTATTCGCCCGACGGCGCATTTATTGTGCCGCAGGAGCAACTCCAGAACAAAAAAGATCGATACTATTTTCAACAAACGATCGATTTGAACACCAACCAGATCTTTATCTCTGCTCTGGACCTAAACGTAGAAAACGGCGCGATCGAGCTGCCGATCAACCCGGTAATCCGCCTTGCACGCCCCGTTTTCGACCAGAATGGGATCAAGAAGGGCATCGTTGTTTTGAACTACGGCGCCAAGGATATTTTGACGCAGATTTCTTCTATCGCTGCGGGTACATATGGCGAAGTTTTTTTCTTAAACAAGGATGGCTACTGGCTCATGAACTCTAAGGATGCCTCTACCGAATGGGCATTTTCATATAACCCCGACTCTACGGTAAAATTCCCAAACTATTACGCAAAGGAATGGAAATTGATCTCCGCCGGCGGCAATGGAACCATGACCACGGAGAACGGCTATTTTCGATATACGACGATTCCGCTCGATTCGATCTACCGCACCAACAAATCTTCGTTTCAAGTAAACAGCAAGATCGAGAATTGGTATATCGTGAGCCATATCCCCGTCAGTACACAACCCGGCTCATACCCTTCGAGCAATCTGTTTGACCTTGCGTACGCGTCGATCCGCCAATATGCGCTGCTATATGCCATCCTATTCTTCTTTTCTATTGTTCTTGCAGGGTTTATTACCAGCAGCCGGACAAAAAGCAAGGAAGTAAAGTTTTTCTCTGAATATGATGTGATGACTAGCGCCTATAATCGGCACGCGGGAATCAGCAAGTTATCCGACCTTTATCGCTCGCTTTCCAAGAGCGGATGCAGTATGAGCGTGTGCTTCATCGACATCAACGGCCTCAAGCAAATCAACGATACGCTCGGCCACGAGTCGGGCGACGAGCTGATTATCAGTGTTGCAAAAACCATCCGTGCGGTGATTCGCAGCAACGATTTTTTGATTCGTCTCGGAGGAGACGAGTTTTTAATCGTATTTCAAAACATCGATGCGGCGCAGGCGGAAGAAGTTTGGAGCCGAATTGTTGCCGAATTTGAAAAAATCAATCGAGCAGAACACAGGAAATATAAAATCAGTGTCAGCCATGGAATCGAAATGCTGAGCTGCGACTTAAATCAAGTGCTCGATACGGTGCTGCATCAGGCAGATGCAAAAATGTATGACGAAAAACGGAAAATCAAAAGCAACTTACAGATCATTCGTGAAGACCAGTAGCCTGCGCAATATGCACCGATCGGTTTGCGCGGCAACGATCCTTGTGTTTTGCCTGCTCGCTTTCGCTGGATGCGCCACGCACACGCCCACGCAGGTGCCAACCATCTCTTCTGCCCCATTGCCGGCGGACACTGTCACCCGCCTCACCCTCGAAAGCTCTGCGATGGACGCAACTGTTCCGTTCATGGTCTATCTGCCCGCTGGCTACACATCAACGGAAAAATACCCCGTGTGGTATGCGATGCATGGCTATAGCTCTACGGAGAAGTGGTGGCTGGACGATGCGCGTGTTGGCGACCATGCCGACGCGCTGGCGGCAAGCGGCGAGCTAGCGCCGATGATCATGGTGTTTCCCATGACGCGATATGACGATGCAAAGACCATCGAGGCGGACATGGCGGACGGCATCCGCGGGCCGAGCAGGATGGAACGCTTTCTTTGTGAGGAGTTGATTCCCTATATTGACGGGCACTACAGCACGATATCCTCTGCCGAAGGCCGATCCATCGGCGGCTTCTCGATGGGTGGACTGTTTGCGCTGCAAATCGGTCTCCATCAGCCGCAACTCTTCAGCAAAATCGGCGCATACAGCCCCGCGCTGACCTACAGTGACTTCTCCGGCGATCACTTCGAACGCTGGCTTTCGGCCGATCCCGCCGATGCAACCAAACCCGAAGGATATGCCAAGGCGCATGGCCTAGACGGGCTTTCGATCTATCTCGACTGCGGGGACGAGAATGATCCGTTCTCTGCTGGCGCGGCTTCGTTGCAAGAGGCGCTGACTGCGCGCGGGATTGTGAGTCAGTTTCACCCGCACGGCGGAGGGCACAGCCTTGATCCAACGCTGTTGGATACCTATCTGTTGTTCTATTCTGGAACATGACAATATCTATCCAAACCATCAGAGCATACACAAATTACGGTGTGTGGTAAAAAATGAATCGCGACAAAATAGCCGACACAGAGCAAATGCTCCGTTTTTCTATACATTTTTGCGTGCAATTGAAACGTTTGTTCGGTATAATATCATCAGTTCATTTTATGTATTTCGGTTTCTATATTTTCGATCATTTTCGAACAATCGAGCTGTATTCTCAAGTAAAATGCGCAAGGAGCACATATGCAGTTCACCAGAAATATGTTTCATCGCAAACCCTTTTTACTCGCAAAGTGTATCGCGGTTTTGCTAACCTTACTCCTCCTCACTGGCTGCACCTTGCGCCTGCCGAGCATGAACAAACTCGACGGTCGCGCCTTTTCCGCGAACCTGAAGGAAAATGCGAATGCCAACTATGGAAAAAAAGCAGCCTATTACGATGGGCGCATCTACTATCTCTCATCAGAACTTGGTCAGCAGGGCATCTACAGCATGAACGCCGCGGGTGATGGTATCCGGCTGGAAATTTCTGTCGAAGATATCCGCGCGATCAGTGTTGAGTCCAGCGGGCTATATTACGCAGGGTTTGATTCCATCGAAAAAAACGATAACGGCCCATACCGTCGGTTTCGATTGTTTCAGCTGAAGGCTGGAAGCACAACCCCCGTCGATCTCTTGAAGACATTCTCCTACACGGATAACTTGGGAGATGAGAATGTATGGGATTTTTATCTGACGAAGACCGGAGTTTTCGCCGTTCGGTTTGTAAATGTGACGGGTTATCCGCCTGTCCCACGTTATCCCGTCACATGTTTCGATAAAAAAACAGCAGTTCAATTCTCAGAACTCACTGTTTTGTTTAATCCACTTGAAGTGCCTCCGATTCATAAGAATCAAAATCGTGAGTCTTTGAGTTCTTATGGTGGGTTATATTTCCTTTCTCCTAGCTTTATCGATACGATATGCGATCAAAACCAAGAGCGAAACACCGTCTATCATCTTGCATACTTTGATGATTCGACAGGTCAAGTAATCCCATCAAGCGATCGATTTGATGGAAGCTCGGGTTCCTACGGCGATATATTCCATCGTTATTTCTCCAGGATTGAAGAAGATAATATTATTTTCTCATCGAATAAAGGGTTGGAATCGTATAACATGGCAACCAAAGAACTGACCGAGATCGCAACTTTTAGCGTACCAAATTCCATTTTCCAAACGATTGATTTAGGCGATGATATACTCATTTTCTCTCAGAGATTTCGCGGTTCCAAGTTTCTGGACGATTTTGCCGACCATGTGCTCCGCCAAAACCGCGCTTTGCAGGAAACGCTCTTCCGCTTCGACCCGGAGACAGGCGATATCTCGCGCTTGCTCTTCGTTGGACACAACCACGCCTTCCTCTATGCGGACGCGGATACCGCCGTCA
Organism: Clostridiales bacterium 43-6; assembly: GCA_001896915.1. Lineage (GTDB taxonomy): Bacteria > Bacillota > Clostridia > Oscillospirales > Acutalibacteraceae > MKRK01. The sequence goes on along the minus strand of MKRK01000151.1, from coordinate 7,685 downwards.
CCGGAGGCGGCAAAACAATC
>MKRK01000151.1:2027-7642 GCA_001896915.1 Clostridiales bacterium 43-6 | reverse complement strand
CAATCAAGGTATCCCACAACATCGTAGATCGCGCAAACAAGGTTGACACCGCAGGCGATTGGCTGTTCCTCTACCGTTTCAATGAGCAAACGCAGCACGACGAGCTGATCGAAAAAGTGTATATCGGTTCATGATGATCAACAAACGGAGCCTTACCGCTCCGTTTTTCTATACATTTTGCGTGCAATCGAAACGTTTGTTCGGTATAATATCATCAGTTCATTTTATGTATTTCGGTTTCTATATTTTCGATCGTTTTCAAACAATCGAGCTGTATTCTCAAGTAAAATGCGCAATAGGACGCTTTTAACAAGTTTCTTCCAGATGACCACCGAGGATACTGCATTTGGGGAATCAGTCATATCGATCAATCGCAAAATACCGATTCCACACCGAATGAACGGAATGAAAGATATTGATCTGCTGTTGAATGAAAGAGAATGATTTTGTGAGGTATCCTATGAAAAAAATCCGCAAGCTGCTGTTCGTTATCGTACTCATCTTATTGTTTGCGTGCACTGGCTGCTTAGCTCGCTCTCCGGAATTCAACAATCTAGACACGTATTCGTTTTACGCAAACATGAAACCCTCTCTCGCGAATTACGGGAAGAAAACAGCCGCATATAACAATCGCATCTACTATTTATCTACGGAATATGGCACGCAGGGGATCTATAGTATGTTCTTGGATGGTACGGACGTGCGGCGGGAGTTCGCAGCAGCGGATATTCGCTCATTAACCGTGGATGCAAGCGGGTTTTATTACTCCTGTTTTTCACATGTTGGAACGAATGATAACGGTGAGTATCGATGCTTTCAGCTGCTTCATCGGGACTCCGCTACCGGCGCCCCGATCGATCTGATCGGTCAAGCCGAAAATACAGTTCAATCGGATCTTGAAAATATCTGGGATTTCTATTTGGCGGAAGATGGATGTCTGTATTTCAGAACAGCGCAGATGGACTTTTATCTCGGTTCAATGAATCTTTCTGCATCAGCCATCGATCAGGGACGAATTCTCACGATGCCGGACTATACGATTCCGCTCGACAACTTATCAGCCATCGGCGATCCGCAACTGGATGGCGGGCTTGTGATCTATCAGCGCAAGAATCAAATGTTTCCCGTTTCGACGTATATTACCACGGAGGCTGACTGGGCAACGATCTATGATGATAATGTCTCTTTGTTTGATTTGGCAAAACAGAGGACGATATTGCCCATCGACGCACTTTTCCTGAGCAGCTACGAGCGAGGCAATGGCCCATATTCCGATCACTGGCTCCTGCGTTACACGAATAAAGGAATACTTCTGGCCTATGAAGCGGGACTATACGAGTATGCCGGTATAAGCAAAACGCTCTGCTCATTCCCAAAAACGGAAAGCATCTATTCTACCTACGATACCGGCTCCGATATTTTCCTGATGACGAAAACATTTCGAAAGGACGGTTGGATCCGAAAGGAATTCAGAAAACTCTTCCAGATCCCCACGAAGAAAGGCGAAAACTTATACCGCTTTGACCCTTTAACCGGCGGCTGTTCCGCGATACTAAAATTGGGTGATGGTGAGGCGTTTTTGTTTATCGATGATGACACCGTCGCCGCCGCATCGGGCAAGGAAATCTCGATCTACGACATCAGCAACGACAAGGCAGAACTGCTGCGCACAATCAAGGTATCCCACAACATCGTAGATCGCGCAAACAAGGTTGACACCGCAGGCGATTGGCTGTTCCTCTATCGTTTCAATGAGCAAACGCAGCGCGACGAACTGATTGAAAAAGTGTATATCGGTTCATGATGATAAAGAAACCCATCAGAGAGGATTTCGAAAATCCCCCATGCTCCATCAAATTCGACGATTCATTCGCCAAATTTGTGAAAAAATGGCGCAATTTGCGTCATTTTAACCCAAAGAAAAACCCATCGGCAGAGTCCGCAGGACTTTGTCGATGGGCTGAAACGGAGCCGCAACGGCTCCGTTTTGCATTCGCTCATAGCTCAATTAAAGCGCCTCTCCTGCGCCAAAGTCGATGCCGATCTGGCGACGCGCCTCGTCTAGCAGACGCATGACGCACAGGCTCTGCTCGTCATATTCCGCCGTGCTTTCAGCGTTTGCAATCATCCGGGCAAACGTGTTCAGCTCATGCACCATGTTGTTCTTCACGGGGGTAAAGAGCTCCTCCGTCCGCCCGTCGCGATACAGCATCCGTAGATAGCTCGGCTGATTCAGCGTATCAAACACCAATGTGCCAAGTTCCCCTTGTACGATGCTTGGGTGAATCGAACTCGTCACTTTCGAATACGAAATCGTCGTTTGCTGTTCGCCATAGTCGAGCAGCATCGTGCCCGCGGCTTCCGTGCCGTTGGGCAGGAAGCTTGCGCCGGCGGCGAGCTTTTTCGGTTCTCCAAACAACGCCACGCACGTATGCAGGCAATAAACTGCAAGGTCCATCAGCGAAGCGTTGCCGAGCGAGGATTCAAACACATTCGGCCGCTCGCCCGCGAGGAAGCGGTCATACCGCGAGGAATATTGGCAAAACTCAAACGTCGCGCGGCGGATGCGCCCGACTTTATGCAGGTTCTCGCGTAAAGCGGTTAGAAACGGATCGTGCACCGGGCGAATCGCCTCCAGCAGGATTAGACCTTTCTCGTGGGCAAATGCAATCATGCGCTCCGCCTGCGCCGCGTTGAGCGCAAGCGGCTTTTCGCAAAGAACATTCTTACCGCGCGATAACGCATCCAGCGTCTGGCGATAGTGCGCAACATTCGGGCTTGCGACATAGACCGCGTCGATTTGATCGGAGGAGAGAAACGCAGCCTCATCGTCAAAACAGCCGCCGATGCACTGCTTTTGTGCATACGCCGTGCCGCGCGAAAAATCTCGCGAATACACTGCGGAGATTTCGCAACGCTCGCTCATCTGCGCGGCTTCGCAGATCCAATCGCTCACAAAACTCGTTCCGATGATTCCGATGCGCAAGGGGTTCGCCATATCGTGTGTTCCGCCTCTTCTTCCAAATTCTTCTTCATTATTGTAAGAGCCGCTGTCCGCAAAGTCAATCCGTTATTAGCTTCGGAAGTATATTTGCTTTCTTTCGTAAGTATTTACATTTACTTTTTTCGCGTTTTCGTGTAAAATCAAATGGAATCGAGGGGTTAATCATGGAGCAAGCTTTGGTATTCAATCTGCAGAAATTTTCCATTCACGACGGCGCAGGTATCCGCACGGACGTGTTCTTTCAAGGATGCAATCTGCGCTGCGGCTGGTGCAGCAACCCCGAAAGTCAGCCGATGGAACCTTTGCCCGGGGAGAAAGCAACTGCCTATACCGTACCGGCGCTGGTAGCGGAGTTGGTCAAAGACAAGCCGTTTTATGAGGAAAGCGGCGGCGGAGTTACCCTCACAGGAGGCGAGGCGCTGTTGCATCCCGATTTTGTCTTGGCGCTTTGCGAGGCGCTACATCACGAGGGAATTCCTGTTGCGATTGAAACAGCAGCCTGCGTCAACGAGGATGTATTTGCCCGCGTGCTTGCGGCGGTCGATTTTGCGTATATCGACCTCAAGCACTATGATGATGCAAAGCACCGCGCGGGAACCGGCGTTGGCAACGCGCTGATCTTACGTAATATAGCGTATGCGCTCAAGAGCAAAACGCCTGCCGTCCTGCGGATTCCCGTGATTCCGGGGTTCAACGACGGCGAGGTTGATTTTCTAGGATTTGTGAACGTTTTAAAGGAGCTTGGCGCGAAAGAAGTGCAGCTGTTGCCGTTTCATCAGCTGGGCGAGAGCAAATACAAACGCTTGCAACTGCAATATGCCTATGACGGGCAAAAGCAAATGCGGGACGGCGATGTCTCCGCGTTTGCGGACGCGCTTTTGAGCGCAGGCATAGAAGTTCAAATCGGAGGATGATTCTTCATTTATGCGTCGAGAACCGGCGCATTTTTCTATGAAAGCTCTTTCTCTGTTCTAAATCATCTATAAAAAAAGAGTAGAAAAAAGAAGCTTACGCCTTTGTAAGCCTCTTCGCTCACCTGCACTCTTTCACCAGAAAAGAGTACAAAAAAGAAGCTTACGCCTTTGTAAGCCTCTTCGTGCATCCGTACTCTTTCACCAGAAAGAGTACAAAAAAAGAAGCTTACGCCTTTGTAAGCCTCTTCGCACACCTGCACTCTTTCACCAGAAAGAGTACAAAAAAAGAAGCTTACGCCTTTATAAGCCTCTTCGTCGTCTCTATTCGGTTTTGTTAGCCCCGGCCCGGGATTCGTCCATTGGTGGATGCTTCCTCCGCCTCTGGAACGAACCGCACTTTCTGGAGTGTTTGGTTACGCCGCGTAGATGCGCGAAGAGCCCGTGGTCTCGTTGAGGCTTCTGCCGTCTTCCATCATAAACCGGATCAGGCGGATGGTATCCTGCTCAAGTTCGGTTTCAACGGAGAGCTTGGTGATGCCGTTCTGGGTGTCAAGCAGCAGATTCTGCACAAAGGAATTGCCTTTGAGTTCTTCCGGAGCGCGTTCGGCGACGATCAGTTTGACCGAGCCTTCGCTTTTGTTGACGATTTCGAAGAAACGTCCAAGATTCGATACGTTGATTTTCATCATATGATTGGTTCCCCTTTCTTTTACTTCGTTGTCATTATACTTTCTATTTGCAAATAAATCAACCACTATTCCGCTATTATTTGTGACTATTCTTCCACAACATCAATGATTAGTAAACACAGTGTGAATTTCGCGTGAATTTTGGCCTTTTCTGTATGCAATTCTCTATTATGTATGTCTATTTCGCATACATAAAGACCGTTTTTCGTCCATCGTTTGTTCTGTCCAAAAACACCAATAGCCGTTGAACACTGTTCCACGGCGTATTTCATGTATTCAGTTCAGTTCAGCGTTGGTTTTCATCAAGCGCGGCCGCCTGATTTGGGAGGTGATTTGTGGTTTCGATCGGCAAATCACCGGATTTCGAAGCTGAAAGGATTCAGCTACTGTAATTATAATACCAACTTTCAAAAAATGCCAGTACTATTTATCGCCTTGTTGTTTTTGCTGATATTACAGGTTTTGAGTCACTCCCCGCCTTACAAAACGCGGGAATACTGCACACCGGAGTTCTTGAGCACAATCTGAAACTTGTTGCTGTCCCCGCGCGCAAGCTCCACGCAGTATTCAAAAATCTCGCCCGCGGTGTTTTTGGAGATACGCTGGATGCGAAACGCCGCCTCGCCCGCACGCATGTGCAGCAACTCCGCGTCGCGTTTGTTGAGCGTCACCGCCTCATAGATCTCCACCGCTTCCAACGCAGATGAGCCGGAGCACTCCCGAATGGTAGCGTAGAGCGAATCGTTAAGCTGCTCGCGGCTCAACTGCGGACAGATGCGTGTGGGAATATACGCGGTCTCCATCAGGAGCGGTTCGCCATCCGCCATGCGCAGCCGTTCAATACGAAACGTGGATTCCCCAGCAGAGAGATGCAGCGTCTCCGCGATCTTGACCGGCGGATGCACCGTCGTAAACGAGAGCACCTTGGAACTCGGCGCAAGCCCGAGCGCGATCATCTCCGTCGTAAAATTATAGAGGATATTGATGCTGAGCTTTAGTTTCGGTTTG
>MKRK01000151.1:289-1991 GCA_001896915.1 Clostridiales bacterium 43-6 | reverse complement strand
TGGAACGGCTGATGCCGAGTATTTTGCAAAGCGAGGTTTCGGTCGGCAGCGCGTCTCCCTCTTTCAGTTCGCCGGAGGAGATGCGCGCGGAGAAATAATTGGAGAGCTGCAAATAGACCGGCGCATCGTCCGTCCAGATAATCTTCAGGTTTTTCCAGTCCATGGTGTAATTCCTCCGAAGGATAAAATGATTTACGTTCGTTTTCTTGCATCATCGAAAAACGCCAGATAAGATCGTTATTTCTGCCAGAAGTGTAGAAACGAATCGACTTAATTCCTACATTATACACGAATTGTATGCTCCTGCAATGACAAATCGCTCCGCTCTATACGTTGCCGGTTTTTTTCGATCCTTTGAGCAGTTTCATTTTGAACGTGCTGCGGATGTTCAATGCCCTTTTTACGCGCGTTTTTGCGGCATACGCACACGAGTCAAACGATCTAAATCTCAACTTAATCGATTTAGTTCGTTTTTCACTAGACGGCTTGTTTTAGGTTCTTCTGAGTCAACATTTTCGTTTTTCGCGAAAAAAGTCTGCCGCATATGATCTGTATGCTGCAAAATTTTACAATTCTCATGTCGATTTTCCGATTCTCCCGTATTGACAACCAGAAAAAGCGCGGCTATAATCAAACTACGAAATCGTTTAAGCTGATTTGAATTTTACTTATTCTTTTTCAGTACTTTTCTATCGTTTTTTCTGACGTGTCTGCGTCTATCTCTCACAGCATTCACTCAATATTAATGTGCGACAGGCGGTATGCATCATCATGGTAACGATCAAGGATATTTCCGAGCGCTGCGGCGTTTCGCGCGCAACGGTGAGCAAGGCGCTCAACGGACACACGGATATCGGCGCGGATACCATCGCCCAAATTCGCCGTGTGGCGAAAGAGATGGGTTATTTGCCGAACGCGACCGCACGCGCACTCAAACTCGGTCGTTCGCACAACATCGGTGTTCTGTTTGTCGACAAAACTGCCTGCGGCCTCCGCCACGAGTATTTTTCTTCGATTCTCGACAGCCTGAAGGTGGAAGCTGAGCGGCGCGGATACGATATCACATTCATCAGCAAAGACATCGGCGAGTTTTCGATGGACTATTATGAGCACGCAAAATATCGCAATTGTGACGGTGTGGTCATCGCCTCGGTCGATTTTTCCGATCCTGCGGTGCTCAAGCTGATCGCAAGCGAGATCCCGACGGTTTCTCTGGATTTTGTCTACGACAACCGCACCTCCGTGCTTTCGGACAACATCGGCGGTATCTCCGCTCTGGTTCACTATTGTTACGAGATGGGCCATCGGCGAATTGCCTTTATTCACGGTGAAGACACGTCCGTCACGCAAAAACGACTGATCAGTTTCCACAAGACCTGCGCAAGCCTCGGCATCCGCGTGCCGGAAGAATACATCAAACCCGCACTCTACCATGATCCCAAACTCAGCGGGCTTGCCACGCGGGAGCTGCTCTCGCTGAGCGGCCGCCCAACCTGCATTCTCTACCCGGACGATTTCTCCTTCATCGGCGGCATGAACGAGCTGGAGCGGCAGGGCATTTCAATTCCGGACGATATGAGCGTTGCCGGATACGACGGAATCCTGCTCTCGCAGGTACTCCGCCCGCGCCTGACCACTTACCGGCAGGATGCGGAGACGATGGGCTGCGAGGCCGCGGCAAAGCTTGTCGAACTTATTGAGC
>MKRK01000151.1:0-254 GCA_001896915.1 Clostridiales bacterium 43-6 | reverse complement strand
TCCGGACAACTGCTCAAAGGCGACACGATTAAAAACATCAACGATTGATTCTCTTCCTCACCAAGGATACATACGCACGGCTAAAAAAACCAAAACGAACGTCGCGTTTGGAGGCGCATCCCATGGAAAGCATTACCAATCACGATATTACGCCGGCCTTTTACGGCATGCATCTTGGCAGAATCCAAGCGCACGGCAGCATACAGAGGGGACTCATGACGCAATCGCTCATCAAACCAGTTGGACGCATGTTT
>MKRK01000150.1:6055-6155 GCA_001896915.1 Clostridiales bacterium 43-6 | reverse complement strand
ATTAACTATGTTGGAGACATGGGTATTTATCTGCTTCCACCACAGTTAAGTGATTTTAACCCTAAAACCCTAGACGGACCTGCAGTGCAAGTTGTGAATC
>MKRK01000150.1:732-6017 GCA_001896915.1 Clostridiales bacterium 43-6 | reverse complement strand
TTGGTTGGAACTTTTGCTCCGACTGTTAAGGAACCATATCTTACAGGCAATATTTGGACTGGAGTTGATGCGTTTTTAAAACAAAATCCCGGTGTAACAAAAGTTACTTTCAGAATATCAAAAAAATATCAGGCATCCGCAAATCCTAAAAGAGCCAATGTTAGCGCAGGCAATCGGGTAACCTATTCAATTACAGGCCAAACCGCAAATGATAATGAACCGATTTTAAGAATTGGATACAAAACTGAGGATATTGTTTTTGTAGAAAATGCAATTTCAAGTCTTACATTTGATAAACTTTCTTTGGAAGGTATTAGCAATGTAACCCAAAATTTAACACTGCCTGCATCTATGCCTAACGCAGTTACAGTAAAATGGTCTGCGCTCAACCCGGAAATAATAACAAACAATGGAATTGTAACCAGACCTGCTTTTGGTCAACCTGATAGACAGGCAACACTGAGAGCTAAATTTACTTGCAATCATTACACGAAGAATGTGGATTATACTGTAACTGTACTTGCTGATAGATTAGATCCATATTATGCGGATAATTCACTAGCTGCAATTGACGGTGCATATGTAAGTAGTGCTGATATGAATCGTGTTATGGATACGAAACAGCTTATTAGTGATAATGGTACAGATACTAAAATATCATTTTTGAAATTTGATCTGTCAAGCTATAAAAACAAGTTGAATAACTTGGATAATATATTACTAAGGCTGATACCATATAATACTGACATCAACAAAGGAGATAAAGGTATTTCAGTTTATATGACGGACAATGACAGTTGGAGCGGAAGTTCACTTACCTATACAGGTGCTGCCGGACTTATCGGTGATACTTCATATTCCGTGCATTCATCTACCGCACAATTTGATCATACAGGCATCTTTTATGTGTGGGATGTTTTGCCGGCTGTTAAGGCTTATTTTACTCAAAACCCAAATTCAGACGGTATTGTGACATTTAAAATCAACTCTACAAGCGGAGTATTCTCGTTCAATAGCTTTGGGGCTCAAGCAAGTGATTTGAAACCGGCTGTAATCGCTGTTTCTTATGCTGACGCTTTAAAAGAAACGAAAGAGTATTTAACTGCTGATAAAATATATGCCGGTTCAACTAAATGGGTGCGTAGCGATTTGAATTTGTTTGCATTATGGAAGTACCACACTACAATTACGTGGAGTTCTTCTAATCCTACGGTTATTGATCCTTTAACAGGAAAAGTAACGAGACAAGATGCAGATCAAAATGTTACTTTGACTGCGGCTTTAAACAGCGGCGGTCTGACTGAAACAGTAACCATAAACGTTACTGTTTTAGGAATTAACTCGGATTCCGCATTATTTAGTGAACTGCTTAATGCCATAACATTTGACAGAATGGTTATGACAGGTGACTTTACCTTACCTATAAAGAGTGAACTGCTGACAATTACCTGGACACCGGAAAATCCAGGTGTGACAGCCGTTAACGGTGGGAATGTAACTGTTGACAGAGATAAAAATATTGATTATATTGCAAAAATAACTGCGACTATTTCAGATTTAGGTATAACTGAAAGTAAGGATTTTTACTTTACAATCATTCGTCATCCGGGAAATGATCTTTTATTAAAAAGAACTATTTTAGATGCGAATATCGTTTTAGATGATTTCAATAATGATATCGGACCTAAAAAGAGATTGGCGCTCGATAATAATGTAAATACATTTTGGACAATAATGGGTTCGGACAAAAGTATGACAATTGACCTTAGTGGGCCGCAGATGATTAATGAATTTATTTTAGTATATGATGGTTCAACGGTTTCAGGATTAAAAATTGAAACATCTCAGGAAAAAGCCTTTGTTCAGCCAAATGTATATAATAGTGGAACAATACAGCCAAACGCGGCGAATTATTTAACACTAACGAAACCATCTTATGCAAGATATATACGTATTACTTGTCCTGATGGCATTACCGGAGTAAGATTTTTAAGCGGATATTCATCTCAAACTACATCAGATAATGAGGCAGCTTTATGGAGGGATATTACTATTCCAACTGAAGTAACCGGCGACTTCACATTACCATCTGAAACTGTTGATGGATATAGTATAACATGGACTTCAAGTGATTCACTTTCTATTAGAATTGATAATTATAGCGCAAAGGTTACAAGAGCGGAAGATAATAAATCTGTTACATTAACAGGCATGATTGCAGTTGACGGCAAACCCTATGACTATAATAAGAACATAACTGTTTTGGGCACTGGAAAAAGCGAAACACCTAGAAGTTCAGGCAGCGGAATATCAAGGCCTGTTAGTGTGTCGACTAATAATGTAACACCTACTCCATCTCCATTGCCTGCTTCAAATGAACCGTTTACTGATTTAGATAAAGCAGCATGGGCAAAAGATTACATAACCGAACTTTATAATAATGGTGTGATTGATGGTAAAGGTGAAGGGATTTTTGATCCGAACAGCTATCTTAAACGTGAGGAAATTGCAAAATTGCTGGTAAAGGCATTTTCTTTGACAACTGATAATAATAAAGAAATCCCGTTTTCTGATGTTCAATCCGAAGCATGGTATGGTGACTTTATTCGCACGTTATACAGTAACGGTATAGCGTCGGGTATGAATGATCGTACATTTGGCGTTGGACTGAATATTTCACGTCAGGATGCGGCAATCTTAATTGAACGTATTATCAAGATGAAGGGAATTTCATTGGAAAGTGTGCCGCAGGAAAGCTTTGCTGATGACTCACAAATCTCTGATTATGCCAAAGAAGGTGTATACACTTTGAAATCATTGGGGATTTTGAGCGGCGATGAAAGTAGTAACTTTAATGCTAACGCTAACATTACCAGAGCTGAAATATCAAAAATACTATGCATGTCACTCAAATTAATGAATCATTAAGAATACTATGAAAGGAGGTAAAAATATGAATATTCGTACAAAACTGGTATCTATATTGATGGTTTTGGGAATGTTGGGTTTTGGTGCTTTGCCGGCAATGGCTGCAATAGAAATGAACTTGGGAACTAAATCAAACGTTGCTATTGACTTTGGCGGCTCTGGCGCTGCCAGTGGGGATAATGCCCCCAGTAACACGAATACTATATTGGATGGTAGAGTAAGTGATGGTTTGATGAGCGGCGGTAATCCAAATAGGCACAGATTGTTCTTTTTGCAATTTGATTTATCTAATTATAAAGATAAATTGGATGCAATGGATTCTATCCAATTGAAACTGTTCACAAGTACTGACGCCAGTGCCAATTCCAGTGCCAGTAAATTTGAGGTATATCTTCTGCCATCTGACATCGCGCTGAAAATCAATGCAACTGATATACCAACATATGGCAGTGCAAGAAGTTTAGGATTAATTGCTTATAAGGATCAGACAAAATTGTTATGGTCAAATACTACTGGTTTAGCAGCGAGTACTGAATACAGATCAGGTGATTTTTCACAACAAATCAAAGATTATATTTCTAATACCAACCAAACCCTTATCGGTCTTAAGGTGGTGGGAACTGCCGGACAGGGTGCTTTTCTTAACTCAGGTGTCAATGCACCTGCTTTAATGATCAGTACTAATAATCAAGACCTTATTAATATCAATGCCGCAACAACTGAAACGACCTTTAGTAAGCTTTCTTTGCAGGATATTAATAATGTATCGAAAGATTTAACGCTGCCAACCTCAGCCAGCAATGGTGTTGCAATAACATGGAGATCATCAGATGAGAGCACAATAACTTCATCAGGTATTGTAACCAGACCTGGTTTTGGTGTAAGTGACCGCAAAGTAACATTAACTGCAAGTTTTACTTCTGGTGTTTATTCATCTGAATTAAATTATAATATTACAGTGCTTGCAAATAGGGCTGATTCAAAGCTTAATACAGTAGCGGCACTTGACGGTGTGTATGTAAGCAGCACGAATCAAACTACTGTTATGGACAGCAGTCAGCTTATTGGTGACAGCGGAACAAATAGAAGAGTTTCATTCCTGAAATTCAATTTAGCAAATTATAATGATTGGGCTTCAATTAAACTACGGCTAATACCTTATAATAGTACCAGTAACAGCGGAAATAAGAGCATTACTGTTTATATGTCTAACAATACCAATTGGAGCGGGAGTACGCTAACGTATGCTGCCGCTGCGGGACTTATAAGTGACGTATCAAATTCTGTGTATACATTTACAGGACAGTTTGATAGTTCCGGTATTTTCTATACAGGTGATATTCTGCCGGCAGTCAATGATTATTTTAGTAAGAATCCTTCGACGGATACTACCCTAACATTTAAGATTGATTCTACTGCCGGAGCGTTTGTATTAAATGGAGCAGGTGCTCAAAGCGATGACTTAAAGCCGTGCTTGGTACCAATTTCATCTGCGGATGCTTATAATGAAACAGTAAATTATCTTAATCAAACGTATGCCGGCAGTATTGCAAAGGTGCGGACGAATTTGAATCTGTTTGCAAAATGGAACTATTCAACTGTTGCAATTCATTGGAATTCAAGTAACCCTGGTGTTATTAACCCTGTTACAGGGGCTATCACAAAGTCAGATGAAGATGTAAACGTAATTTTATCTGCTACTGTAACATGCGGCGCAATGACAGATACGATAAATATACCGGTTACGGTTTTAGGATTCAATTCAGATCGTGATTATTTCCAAACTTTACTGAATGGTGTAACATTTAACACTATGGTTACATCTGTTGATTTCACACTTCCTACTAAACTTGACTCTATGCCGGTTACATGGACACCGGAGGATCCGTATGCAACTGCGGTAAACGGTGGAAATGTTACAGTTGGACGTCTTAAGAGTAAAGATTGTGTTACAAAAATCACAGCAACCATTTCAAATGCTGGCGTGACAGTGAGCAAAGATTTTTATTTCACAGTAATTCGCCGTTCAGATGCCGATCTTTTGGTAAAAAAGATTATTTTGGATGAAAACGGTAATAAAAAGTATGTGAACGATGATAACACTGATACTGCATGGACAATTGGTACTGATAGAATGATAACAATTGATATGAGTAATCGAAAAAGTATCTCTGAATTTATGGTGTTATATGATGGTTCTGCTGCTGCCGGATTGAAAATAGAAACTTCTCAAGATATAACTTTTGTTCATTCCGACGTGTATACCAGCGGCAATCTGCGACCACGTGAAGCTAATTATCTTAAGCTTGATATACCGGTATTTGCAAGATATGTACGTCTTAGTATACCAACCGGCA
>MKRK01000150.1:0-409 GCA_001896915.1 Clostridiales bacterium 43-6 | reverse complement strand
GGTCCTAGTCTCGGTTCAGGTAGCAAAAAAGGTTCTGGCGGTATAACAACACCAGTCAGTGTATCAAAACCAGATGAAACACCACTTCCTGTTAATCCGCCTGCAACAGAGCCGTTTAATGATTTAGGAAGCGTGAAATGGGCTGAAAACTATATCAATACTTTGCATCAAAAAGGCATAATCAGCGGTAAGGGCAATAATATGTTTGTGCCGAATGATTTTTTAAAGAGGGAAGAAATGGCAAAATTATTGGTAGAGGGATTTGCTTTAAAAGATAGACAAAATAATATTTCATTCTCAGATGTAAAATCCGGTGAGTGGTATTATCATTATGTTTCTGATTTATGTAGTAACGGCTTAACTGATGGCATCGGCAAAAATATGTTTGGCGTTGGTTTGAATATCACAC
>MKRK01000149.1:16273-17278 GCA_001896915.1 Clostridiales bacterium 43-6 | reverse complement strand
AGGAGACAAGCTCCTCTCTTGACAAGGTATTCAAGTCAATCATGCTTTCTCGCCCTCCCATATCATTTTTGCCAGCGGAAACGGCTCCAGTACCCGGTCTAAAATTCCCTGTACATAAGCGATTAAGATACCGTAATTGACAATGGGGATGTTTTTTTCCTTGGCCGTTTCAATTCTGAATTGCATTTCTTTTTTGTTGATCATACAAGCGCCGCAGTGAATAATAAGCGAATATTGCGTGATATCACCGCCGTAGGAGCTGCCCGAAGCAAATTCAAAAGCCAGCTCCTTGCCCGTCAACTGACGTAACCAACGGGGGATTTTGACCCTGCCGATATCGTCGGACTGCTGATGATGGGTGCAGGCTTCGGCAACCAAAACCTTGTCGCCGTCCTTCAATTGCTTGATGGAGGCCGTGCCTCTGACCAGCTCATTCAAATCGCCCTTGAAACGGGCAAAGAGAATGGAGAAGGAGGTTAACATAACATCTCTCGGCGTGTCGGCAGCTACCTTTAAAAACACCTGGGAATCGGTAATCACCAGCTTTGGTTTCGTTTTCAGCATCGATAAGGTGTGCCGCAGCTCATGTTCTTTGGTAATCAACCCCACGGCATCACTTTCTAAAATGTCACGGATCACTTGCTGCTGGGGCAGAATGAGCCGTCCTTTCGGTGCTGCCTTGTCGATGGGGGTGACAAGAACCACAACATCACCGGCACTCACCAAATCCCCGACGATTTTGAATTTATCTTCTTCGCTTGGAACCAAAACCGACAAGGAGCCGATCAGCTCTTTCACACCCCGCTTTGTGACGGCAGAAACAGGGAGGACGGTGGTGTCATATTTGGCAGAAAGCCCGCTTGTGTCCGGGACGGCAACATCGGACTTATTCACCACAATGATAAGGGGTATTTTTTTGTTTTTGATGAGACCGATGATTTCTTCGTCTTTTTCGTCGGGCATTACTGCAGCGTCCATTACGAAAACAGCCACATCTGTTTTGTG
>MKRK01000149.1:10889-16179 GCA_001896915.1 Clostridiales bacterium 43-6 | reverse complement strand
CGGATCGGTGGTTGTACCCTTGACGGGGGAAACAATGGCGATATCCTGCCCGGTGATCGCATTGATGAGGCTGGATTTGCCCACATTGCTCTTGCCGAAAAAGGCGATATGCAGCCGGACTGACCGGGGTGTTTTATTCATTTCCATACTAGCCCTCTCTTTATTGACCCGGAATACCCGGCTTTGTAATTTCGTTAATGCTGAAAATTCGTTCCAGTGTTTCCGGGGGTAAAATGCTTTCGCCAAGTGCCGCTTCCCGAAGGGTAATTCCTTCCTTGGCGGCTTTTTTGGAAAGCTCTGCTGCTTTGTCATACCCGATGTAGTGGATCACACCGGCTGCCAAGGCAGTGGATCTGTGCAGATGCTCAAGGCATTTTTGCTCATCCATTTGAATGCCCTGGATGCATTTCTCGTTGAACAGCTTCACACCGTCTGCCAAAAGTGCCAGGGATTCTAACAAACATTCTGAAATCAGTGGCAAAAATGCGTTCAGCTCAAGCTGCCCTGCTGCCGCCGCCGTGGTGATGGCAAAATCATTTGCCATGACCTTGATGGCAACCTGCCCGATCATTTCGGGAATTACGGGGTTTACCTTGCCCGGCATAATCGTCGATCCTGCCTGCACCTCGGGGAGAAGAATCTCGCCCAGTCCGCCAAACGGGCCGGAGGATAAGAGCCGCAAATCACCGGAGATTTTCATCAGGTTCACGGCACAGGCTTTTAACAAGCCGCTGACCTCAACAAAAACATCTGCGTTTTGGGTAATGTCCATGGGGCATTCCGAGCGGGCAAGCCCGAGCCCCGTCAGCTCCTGCAAATAATCCGTCATCAAAAAGCTGTATTTCGGCAAGGCATTCAGCCCTGTTCCGATGGCGGTTCCGCCGATGTTGATATACCGAAGCCGTTCTTCTGACTTATAAATCCGCCACCTGTCCCTTGCAATCGCCTGCGCATATGCCCCGAAGCCCTGACCGCCCCGCATGGGGAGCGCATCCATCAGCTCGGTTCGTCCAAGCTTTAACACACCTGCAAATGCATCTTCTTTTTTTTGCAGCTCGTCCTGTAAGTCCGAAAGATTGTCGGCAAGGGTACGGATCAGCCGGATGGCGGCGATGCGGAGAGCGGTGGGGTTCACATCATTGGTAGACTGGGACATGTTCACATGGTTCAGGGGATGGAGGATGGAATAGTCGCCCTTGCTGCCACCCAGGATTTCAATGGCGCGGTTGGCGATGCACTCATTCACATTCATGTTGGTTGACGTTCCTGCGCCTCCCTGCAAGCTGTTCACAGGAAACTCCCTTTCATGTCTGCCCTCCATCACTTCTTCACATGCCCGGATGATGGCATCCGCCTTTTCCTGTTCCAAAAGACCAAGCTTATGATTCGCCATTGCAGCAGCTTTTTTGATCAGAGCAGTCTCGTGAATCAATTGTAAATTCACCGAAGGGGTGGGAAGCCGGAAATTTTCAACTGCTCTTGCGGTGTTGATGCCGTAATAACGGGTTTCGTCTATGGTAACCTCACCAAGCAGGTCTTTTTCTGTTCGTGTACTCAAAAAATCACCTACACTTCTTTTTTGGAAATTGAAGTTTTCACATTCACATGGGGGATTTTGCCCAGCTTGCCGGTGAGGCTGTTGATTTCGTCCAGCTCGCCGATGACGACAATGGAGATTACCGCCATATCTTCTTCTTGCAAGGGAATTCCCATCCTGCCCTTCACAAGTCCTTTGAAGGATGAAATAACAGTGTTAAAGCTCTGCTGGCACGCATCGGTTTGTTCTAAAATTGCACTGATGATTGCTACTCTTTTCATGCTTTTCTCCTTTGTGATAAAATAAAAAGCCTTCCTTTACAGGAAGGCCAAACAGCATAATAAAGACATACGTGATGTCAAGGCATAGAACAATGCCGTTTATTACTGAATATTCTTCCTTCCAAATCAGAACCGATCTTTTCTGTCAGGTTTGTTATTATTTTAACGAACTTTAATCCGTTTGTCAAGAGGCTAAATCACATCATAACCCTGATCATCAATCATATCACTGATGGTGTTGGTGGTAACCAATTCCGGGTCATATTCCACCGACACGGTTTTGTTTTCTAAGCTGACGGTTACACTGTTCACACCTGTCAAAGCACCGACAGACTTTTTCACTGCGTTTTCACAGTGGCTGCATGACATGCCCTCTACATGGAATGTTATAAAAGCCAAAGCCATAAAAAACACCTCACTTCTATGATAATAATAGTATACTACGTTTGGAAATAAAAACAATAGGCATATTGTTTTTATTTTTGATTGTAAAAACACACCAAGTTGACAAAAGTGTGAGATACGAATATAATCAAGTAAATTACGATAATGAGGGATTGGCATCATGCAGACAAGCAGAGAAAAACTACAGAAGCTAAAAGATTATCTCACATCTTTGGAAAGTGTGTCAGTTGCTTTTTCCGGGGGTGTGGATTCCACGTTTTTATTAAAAGTAGCCCATGATACACTGGGCGACCATGCGATTGCCGTAACCGCCCGCTCGTCGACTTACCCGGAACGGGAGCTTCGGGAAGCCACGGAATTTGCAAAGGAAAACGGAATCCGGCACATCATAACGGTATCCGAAGAAATGGAAATTGACGGCTTTGCCGATAACCCGGTTAACCGCTGCTATTTGTGCAAAACAGAATTATTTACCAAAATTCTTGCGATTGCAAAAGAGAACGGGATCGGATATGTAGCGGAAGGCTCGAACATAGACGACAACAGTGATTTTCGTCCGGGGCACAAAGCAGTGGCAGAGCTGAACATTGTCAGTCCCCTCCGTTATGCAGGTCTGACCAAGGCGGAGATCAGGGTATTGTCCAAGGAAATGGGGTTGCCCACCTGGGACAAGCCTTCCTTTGCCTGTTTGTCCTCCCGCTTTCCTTACGGGGTCAAAATCACCCCTGAAAAACTGAGCATGGTGGACAGGGCGGAGCAGTTTTTGATGGATCTGGGGTTTCGGCAGGTTCGGGTGCGCCATCATGGCGAGGTTGCCCGCATTGAAATCGGAGAAGACAGCTTTTATGAGTTTTTAAGCTATGATAACAGATCAAAGATAGCAAGCGAGCTGAAAAAAATCGGATTTCCGTATGTCGCTCTGGATTTGAAGGGTTACAGAACAGGAAGTATGAACGAAACATTAGATAAAAAAACGATGGGAGAAGCAAATGCTTAACGAGTTTTCAAGAACAGAGCTTTTGATTGGGAAAGAGGCTTTAGAAAAGCTGAAAAACAGCACCGTCGCTGTGTTCGGCATCGGCGGGGTAGGAACCTACACAGTGGAAGGGCTGGCCCGCTGCGGGGTCGGTAAATTTATCATCGTGGATGACGATCTGATTTGCTTGACCAACCTCAACCGCCAACTGATCGCCACCCGTTCCACGGTTGGGAAGCCAAAGGTGGAAATCATGAAACAGCGGATTCTGGACATCAACAAGGACGCCGTGGTGGAAATGCATCCATGCTTTTTTTCGGCGGAAACGGTGAACGAATTCGATTTCTCCGCTTATGATTATGTGGTGGATGCCATCGATACCGTGACGGCAAAGCTGATTTTAATTGAAGAGTCCAAAAAAGCGGGGACACCCGTCATCAGCTGTATGGGTGCGGGCAACAAGCTGGACCCCACCCGGTTTGAGGTTACGGATATCTATAAAACCTCTGTCTGCCCGCTGGCGAGAGTGATGCGGAGAGAGCTGAAGCAACGGGGGATCGATTCGTTAAAGGTGGTTTATTCCAAGGAATCACCGGTACAAAGCGAGGAAAACGAGGAAACCAGCTGCAAAAATCACTGCATCTGCCCCAAAGGCACCCAGCGGAAATGCACCATCCGCCGCCAAATCCCCGGCAGCATCTCCTTTGTCCCCTCCGTGGCCGGTCTCATCATCGCCGGCGAAGTGATCAAGGATCTGATACAGGAAAGCTCTCTGAACAACACAAAATAGATTCATGATATAATAAATGCAAAAAAGCGTAAATGAGAACATATCCATGCTGATCCTTCAGCATGGGTTGAAGGCATGTGTCAAGTGTAATATGGAAACAATGGTGTAAGGACATGGTATACAATTTATACCCAGCAATTTTATGATTTAAGAGATACCCAACTATGTGTATTTTTTAATTAAAATGTTGTTGGTAGCAATGATTCGGGCGTATGCAATACGCCCCTACAATTAAAAAGGGATAAAGGGTTCCATTATCGGAGAAACGAGATTTTAGATCTGACAACGTGGTTATGATGACTACATTGTACGAAGCGAAGATGATTACAATTAAATTGATGAGTAAATCAACAGCAATGCAACAAAATAGGAAATGTACAGATGCAATCCCATGTAGGGGCGTATTGCATACGCCCAAAAAGATAAGTGCTTAAAAGTATTCCCAAGCAGGCATTATAGCAACAACCAGCGGACACATAAATCTTGTGTCCGCTGTTTTTATACATTCTGTTATAACAAGCGGATCCGTTTTAACAGATAGACACAATCAATAAAACCCTGTAAATAAATACATTCATCATCCATGCTTCCCATACGGTTTTGCAATTCTTCAAGCCGAAGCATCAATTTTCTGTCTTCGCCCAATTTGTCCCTGATCGAATCAAACAGCTTCTTATACTCTTCGGAAGCGCTTTGATATTCCTCACTGACTTCTCTGTTTTTCATTGCCATCGCATAACAGGACTCGGCAAATGCCTGTTTTATATTTTCTGCAAAGCAAGTTTCCATGTTTTTCACACTCCTGAATTTGTATAAACGTCACTATAGTGATAAATTGTATCACTATAGTGGTTTTTTGTCAAGTAGAGAATCGTCTTTATATTGATATTATTTAACACTGCTGTTAAAATAATTGTCAGAGTAGTGAAATGAGGCGGAAGACATGTTGATTAGTTATTTGCGTCACAGAATGGTGGATAAAAATATTTATGATATTACGGAATTGATGCGATTGACCGACATCAGCAGGAATACCATCAATAAATTGTACAGAAACAGACAGGTGGAAACGGTGAAAATTGAAACCATTATCCGATTGTGTAAAGCTTTGGAGTGCAAAATGTCCGACTTGGTGGAATACATTCCGAAGGGCTGACGATAAAACCACACTGGCTTTTGAAAAGCCAGTGTGGTTTTATATAGTTGCTAAAATAGCTTCTTAATTTAAAGCTTCCGAACCCGCTCCGTCTTTTTTGACCCGGCAGGGGGTGAGGGTAAAGCGGGATTCGTCCGTGATGTTC
>MKRK01000149.1:6794-10876 GCA_001896915.1 Clostridiales bacterium 43-6 | reverse complement strand
CGTTTTTGTCTTGCCGTCATAACTGATTTTTACAAGCCCTTCTTCTGCAATCACGGTATAGATGAAATCACGGTCAAAATTCATGGAATAGGTATTGAAGTAGTCCACCATACCCTGTTTGCCGCTAAGTTTGATTTCTTTTTTGGTGGTCAGATCCAAGAGATGCAGAAAACCGTCGGTCTCATAAATCAGTGTTTGCCCGAATACATGAAAGCCGGCAGTTTCGGAGTCATCATAATCCTTCAGTAACACTTGTTGGCTGCTTGCGTTTAAATCAATCTGATAAAGACCTTTTTTGCCCGGCTGGGTGTAATACAGCATGCCGTTGTTGATGCCGGAGGATTCATAATTATCGCAGAGCAGTTTGTATTTCCCTGCTTTGTTTTTGGAGTATATGTGATAGCCGGCATCCTCTGTGTCTGAAACCGACGGAACCCGGAAGGTGAAGACAGTATAGTCTCCGTATGGCAGAATACGCACCGTAGTAGCGCCTTTGATGCCGGTGACTGTTTCGGCAGCGTCCGGAAATTTCTTTGTTTTAAACTTCTCCATATCCAGCAAATAGTATGACTTTTGACCGTCAGCGGTATCGGAAGCATATAACAGCATCTGCTTGTCATCGTACATACTGATCTGTGAAATGAATTCGCTGCCGTCATATACCGCTTCTTTCTGGCTTGTGGTTTCCTTGATTCGTATGATGGTTCCGCTGCTGCCCGGTGCGTTCAGGTAATAAACAAAATCACCGGCCTTACAGGCGATGGTAGGAAGGTTTGCATTGGCGGTATCGGTGATGTTGATTTTGCTGTCCCGGCCGCAGCCGAAAAGAGAAAGAAGCAGAGCAAAGGCAAGAAGCAGGAGAGCTTTTCTCATGATGATGACCATCCTTTCATTGGGGGATTTAACAGATTTATCAAATGGAAGTATGACATTTGATGACAAAAAAGCGCTGTAATCATCACAGCGCTTTTGGTTGAGATTGAAAGCTATTTTGTGCCGAAAATTCTGTCGCCCGCATCACCGAGACCGGGTATGATATAACAATGGTCGTTTAATTTTTCGTCCAGTGCGGCGCAATAAATGCTGACATCGGGATGTGCGTCACACAGGGCTTTCATGCCTTCGGGTGCTGCGATGATACACAGGAATTTAATGCTTCTGGGGTTTTGTTTCTTGATGGTGTCAACCGCAGCGATGGCAGAGCCGCCGGTGGCAAGCATCGGGTCAAGGATGATCACATCTCTTTCGGGGATATCGGAAGGAAGCTTACAGTAATAATCCACCGGTTTTAAGGTTTCCGGGTCACGGTATAAACCGATGTGTCCGACTTTGGCAGCAGGAATGAGGCTGAGCAAACCCTCCACCATGCCGAGACCGGCACGTAAAATCGGAACAAAGGCGAGCTTTCTGCCTAAAATCACCTTGGTTTTTGCCAAAGCCACAGGAGTTTCGATTTCTACTTCTTTTAAGGGTAAGTCTCTGGTTGCCTCATAGCCCATTAACATGGTCAATTCGGAAATGAGCTCACGAAATTCCTTAGAGCCTGTGTTTTTATCCCTTAAAATGGTCAGCTTGTGTTGAACCAGCGGATGGTTCATGTAAAATACATTATTCATGACTGTATTTCCTCTCTATTTCTGTAATTTTTTCAACCCTTGCCGTATGTCTGTCACCCTCAAAGGGTGTATCAATATAAAGATCCACCAAAGACAAAGCCAATCCTTCGCCGGTCACCCTGGCACCCAAACATAAAATGTTGGAGTCATTGTGAAGCCTTGTGAATTTGGTTGAAAATTCCTCGCCACAAACGGAGGCGCGAATTCCCGTTACTTTGTTGGCGGCAATGGACATGCCGATTCCGGTTCCACAGATTAAGATGCCCTTTTCGGCTTGTCCCGATGCAACCATTTCGGCTACCGGCAAGGCGATATCGGGATAATCCACGGATTTGCATTCATACACACCAAAATTTTTGTATTCAATGCCCCGCTGTTCCAGATGCTTGATCACAGCTTCCATCAGCGCAAATCCGCCGTGGTCACAACCCAATGCTATCAATTCCATCACGCTTCCTTTTCAGTTCTCTTTCCGCCTGCGGCAGTTGCAGATACACAGGCGCAAGCCTGTCCGGAGAGACCCATTCGTTTTTATGAAGAGCAAGCTGCGCAATGCTTTTTGCTTTCAGATAAATTTCTTCGCCTTCGGGCAAAAACAAATCGGGCAGCTTTTCTTTCATACTATTATAACATAAAACTGCACCGTCGCCAACTAAAATAACATGACCGCCCAAATTGTTCAGCCGGTCACACAAAGCATCAATCGGAATCACACTGTCCTCGGTAATGCGTTTCGGCACGCCGCCAAGGCATTGATACAACGAATGATAAACCTGTCCGCATCTTGCATCCATCACGGGGCAAAGGATTCCGTCATGCTCTCTTATGCCGAAGGCCAGTGCTTCCAGCGTGGAAACTCCGGCACATGAGGTATTGTCCACTGCCGCCATACCTTTGATCAGCGATCCTCCGATACGAAGACCGGTAAAGGAACCGGGTCCGTTTGCCATGGCAAACCGGTCTATCATTGAAATGGTCAGCCCGCTTTTTTGCAGCGTATCCCTGACCAGGGGCAAAAGGGTTTGGGAGTGGGTCAGCCCGTTGTTGACAAAGCCCTCTGCCAAAACCACATCGTCCTTACACACCGCAACCGAAGCGGTGACCGATGAGCTATCCAGAGCTAAAATATTCAAAAACTAACCCCCTCAAAACTAAAAATCCGATCGGTTTCCGCTTCGCCAGAAGAAACAGTGATTTTTATTGCGTTCTCAGGCAAGGCATTTTCGATGTTTTCGCTCCATTCAATGATGAGAATTGCGTCCTTGTCCAAAAAATCATAGTAGCCAATGGAATGCAGGTCGTCCCATCCTTCAATGCGATACATATCAAAATGATAAACAGGGCATACACCGCCTAAATATTCATTCACAATGGAGAAGGTGGGCGACGAAACCTCGCCGGGATACTGTAAGCCCTGTGCGATCCCTCGGACAAATGCGGTTTTTCCCGCACCCATATCGCCGAATAAGGCGACTGTATCGCCGCTTTTCAGCACGCCGGCAAGCCTTCTCCCAAGCGTTTCGGTCTCTTTGACCGAGTGTGTAAGCAGTCTCATAAAAAGTACTCCCGAAAAATAAAATGACAAAAATCAATCGAAATACAAGTCTCAAATTGAAATCAGTATATCACAAAATGAAATCCATTGAAAGTATTACTTGAAGAAAATCACTTTCTGGAATATAATAAACATATCAAATCGACAGAGGTGAAACCTTGAAAAAAATACTTCAAAGTATTGCGGATTACATCAGAGAAACGGACAAGCTCTTGCTTTGTCTTTGTATTACCGCATCTCTTTTCGGTGCTATGCTGATCTGGTCCTCCGGCGGCAGCGGGCTTTTGGAAACACAACTGCTATGCTTGTTTATCGGTCTGTCGGTAGCTGTTTTTATCTCCATGTTTGACTTTAAAACCATTTCCAAATTCACCTTGGTGTTCTTGGCTGTGTGCGCGCTGTTAATCATTTATACCTATTTTTTCGGATTGACGCCCAAGGGAACCAATGACAAAGCCTGGATTGAGCTTCCGGGCGGCACCACCTTTCAGCCCTCCGAATTGTTAAAAACCACCTTTATCCTTGCCTTTGCCAAGCATGTCAGCATGATACGGGATGAGGTCAACAAACCCCTTAATATTTTGCTTTTGTGCATTCACGGAGCGACGCCGGCCTTGCTCATTCACTTTGTACAGGGGGATGACGGCACGGCATTGATCCTTGCCTTTATTTTTTTGGCGATGCTGTTTATGGCAGGAATCAAAATCAGGTATTTTGCCGTTGCCGGCGCATTTATCACATCGCTTTTGCCCTTTGTGTGGTTCTTTTTGCTCAACAACGATCAGAAATCAAGGATTATCAACGTGTTCAATCCCGAATACGATTTGCGGGGCAGCGGCTGGCAGTCCTGGCAAGGCAGAATTGCCATCGGCTCAGGCGGTCTGAAAGGCTACGGGCTTTTCAATGGACCG
>MKRK01000149.1:3947-6743 GCA_001896915.1 Clostridiales bacterium 43-6 | reverse complement strand
TTCTCGGCTGCATCGCCATTCTGATTTTGGTGGCCGGGGTCGCCATGCGCATTCTTCGTGTGGGTGCCGTGAACAAGGATAAGATGGGAAAAATCATATGTACCGGCGTATTTGCCATGCTGGGGGTGCAGTCCATGGTCAATATCGGCATGAACCTGTCTCTCACACCGGTCATCGGTGTTACACTGCCGTTTTTCTCTGCCGGCGGAAGCTCCCTGATCAGTGTGTTTGTCGGCATTGGACTTGTTTTAAGCGTCTATATGCACCGGCACAGAAGACAGATTCATTTGCGGGATATGGGTGATTGAGAATGTATAAAATAGAAACGCATCTGCATACGGCTCAGTCAAGCACCTGCGGCAAGGTGGAAGCGAAAGAAGCCGTTACGCTGTTACACGAAAGCGGATATTCAGCCGCCGCCGTTACCGATCATTTTTATAAAACACGGTTTGACTCTTACGGCGATATTCCCATAGCCGAGAAAATCTCCTTGTGGAAGCAGGGGTATGAAGCAGCACGGGAACAGGGTGAAAGGCTGGGATTTAAAATTTATTACGGCATGGAAATCCGCTTCACTGAGAGCCCCAACGATTATTTGGTGTACGGCATATCTGACGAGCTGTTAGCGGAAAGCCCGGAACTGTTTCGGATGACCGAAAAAGAATTTAAAGCCTTTGCAGACCGTCATCACCTTTTTGTTGCCCAGGCACATCCCTTTCGGGAGCATATCACCCCGGCAGACCCGAAAAACATACACGGCGTGGAGGTTCATAACGGAAACCCCAGACATGACAGCCACAATGAAAAGGCGCTGGCTTTTGGAGAGGAACACAATCTTATTCTATTATCCGGTTCGGATTTTCACCAAACAGAGGACTGCAGCCGGGGCGGAATTCTCTCAAAAACACTGCCGCAAAATGACCGTGAATTTGCCGATCTGTTATTTTCAGGGGATTTTGAATTGTTTCACGAAGATGAACGATAGTTACATTTTAATGGAAAAAACATAAATATTATTGGTTGAATTCAATAAAGTTTTGTGCTATTATATACTGGTATTACCGCTCAATAAAAGGTTAAAATATCCTGAATGCCAGACCCGCAATGACGGCACTTGGTGCAGGAAGCATTCACACAGTTCGAATTATGACTAAACCAGGTCCGCTGTACAGCGGTTTGGTATAGGAAAGGATTGTCATAAAAATGGGACCGTTCAATGAAAAACCCAATAGAGAAGGCCGGCAGTCAAAAATTATCAAGCAAAAGATGGGTGCCAAAAGCAGTACCTATATTAAAGATTCCGCAGCACCTGTAAAACCGGCCGCATTGAAAGATTTAGGGACAGAGACACCGGAGGAAAAGAGGTCCGGGTCAAAGCATGTGAAGGAAGGCAAAGAGATAGCTTATGCGTTTCCCTTGGCCATGTTTGTGTCAAAAGTCAGAAGTGACCTAGCTGCCCAGGTGCGAACCAGCTTTTCAAGAACGGTTATCTTTTTTGTGATCTTCGGTATTTTGCTCGCCGGTCAGATAGCTTTACTTTCCGTTGCCAGAATTCAATACAACAAAGACTATAAAATCAACATGACTCTGGAAGCAAACAAACGAGAGCTTGAGAATAGCATCAAAGAAAAAAACACAAAGTTTTTTGAAGATATCATCAGCAATGAGATGAAGCTGGATACGTCGGGAAAATCCGGTGTGAATACATGGCAGAAGGTTTCCCTTCGGTATTATTACTACACCATTTCCATGAACGGCGGTTTCATCAAGGATGCTACCGTCAATACTACTCAGCCAAAAGTGGTCATCACCATTACTGAGAAATTTACGAAAAATGCCCGGGAGATTCTTCCCTTAAGTGTGCTGAATATCGGTTCTGTTTTCAGCAAAAGTGATGCGGAGATTGCAAAGCAGTTTAAAGAAGAATCTACCCTTGTCAAACCCGTTATTGAAAAAGTCAAAAACGAAGACGGGTATACCTACAAAATCACCTTTGACGGACTGAAAAAAGGTGATATCACCACAATGTTTTTTGCACGTGACTTCCAGGAGAAACTGGCATTGCCCGATAGCAAAGTTGAGATATTCTACAGTTAGGAGGGACGAAAAATATGATGAGCATACAAAACGGCAGTCAGCAAAATCAGCCCGGTCATTCCTCCGGCGCAAGTCCCTTTGACCGTCTGGTTGCAAAGATTTTATTATACGGACTGCCCTTGTTGATTTTAGTTTTTGGTTTGATTTTTGTTTTGTTCCAGATGCAGGCAAACCGCAATCTGGTACAGAAAAATAAGGATACCACCGATAAAATTGAGTCTATGAAAATTGATATGGACAGCAAAATGGGCACCTTAAATGATCAGTTTGTTGTCAAAGCAATGGGTGATATTTTCAATGATGCTGATTTGACTTATGAAATGAATAAGTATTGGCAATATTCTTTAACAGTGAACGGACAAGCTGTGAAAACCCCGGAAATCACAGTGAATGCGGGAAAATTAGTGGTTGTCATAAGCGAGAAAAAAACCCCGGAGGGAATTGCCTCCAAAATGCCCAAGGATATCATTGATGTGGGCAGGGTCACAGGAAACGATAAGCTTGATAAAATTCAGACCCATTTCTTTGTTGACAGTGCCAATTCAACCGTCAGCAATGTGGCTCCAACGGTGAAAAGTGATGACAACGGTACCACAATGACATTCACAGTGGACAAAGCAAAATCAAAAACGAAGCTGTCATTTATCGTCTCTCCCAAAATGGAAGCAAGCCTGTTTGGCGAGTCCTCCAAGCTAACGT
>MKRK01000149.1:0-3914 GCA_001896915.1 Clostridiales bacterium 43-6 | reverse complement strand
AAATCAGCAATGGCGTAAACTCACGGTTGAGCCGAACGAAACCAAGCCGTTATTGTAATCTGCCCGGACAATTGTAGAATAGGACACAGGAAAGGTCAGGAAGGAGACAAGAGTATGACAATCGGTGAAAAAATCAGAGAACTGCGTAAGGAAAACAATATCACACAAGAAAAGCTGGGGGAATATCTCAACATTTCCTATCAGGCTATATCTAAATGGGAAAACGGATCTTCCCTGCCGGATATCTCACTGGTCGTTCCCATTGCCAACTTTTTTGGGGTATCAACCGATGTTTTGTTTGATTTGGATAGGAAAGCTTTCCAAGAAGAAATTTTACAGTATGACAGGGAAGGAATGCGTCTTTCCAATGCCGGCCGTGTCAGTGATGCGATTCGCTTATGGGAAGGCGCTGTTTCCCAGTTTCCTAAAAGCTATCACTGTCTTATTAATCTGGCTTATTCGTTGTTACAGTCAAGAAATTGTGATGAAATCAATCATGAATTGCAGATAAAACAAAACCTGGAGAAAGCCGTTTCTATTTGTGAACGAATCCTGTCGGATTGCACACATAATGAAGAACGATCCAGTGCTGTCCAGATACTTGTTCTGATCTATGGCCATGGACCACTGCAACATGAAGAAAAGGCAGTTGAGACAGCTGGTAAGGCAGCGCCACTGATTGTCAGCAGAGAGTTATTACTTTTGCATGCCTACAACGGGGAAAAGAGAAAAAAGCAAAGGCACGATAACAGCTTATCCTTCATTGATCTGCTTTGCAGCAATTTGACCCATGACAGGTTCCGCTCAAACGAGGAATACATCGCAGCGTTTGAAACCGCATGGAACGTGTATCAATTGATGTTTCCCGATGGGAACTATCTGTTTTATCATTGCAGAGTAGCGGATATTCACAAAGGGCTGGCAAAATTCTATGCGAAACAGCAGAACAAAGAAAAGGTGATGGAGCATCTTGAAGCAGCGAAAAAACATGCAGCTTCTTATGATGCAATACCGGAGGGTGAACAATATTATACAAGTCTGTTTTTAAATATGGCAACCCACAATAACCAAGGTACCGCAAAAAATTTTTCATACAGCCATTTGGACGGATTGAAAGAGGAATCAAAGCAAGGGCATTTCGACTTTATGAGGGGCGATCCCCGGTTTACTGAATTCTTGAATTCATTTTAACCGGCAGCAATATGCATCGTGGATTTTTTCACAGAATCAAAGCAGATAAAAACGAAAAAGCCAGTAGAGGACGTAGCTTCTACTAGCTTTTTCTATGTGAATTACTTTTTTCGTTCTTCTATGTAGGCATCCATAATTTCCGCGGCTTCATAAACAAGCTCTGCACAGGGTCGGATTTTGTAATATGCATCCGTTCGCTTTTCAGGGACGGATCCGTCTGCATGATCAAGTCCAAGCAGCTCCCGGCAGATGATTGAGCCGTTGGTTGCTTTGAAACGTTCGGCAAGCAGTTGAATGAGTGCATAATGCTCTGCCTTTTTCGTGTGGTCCGTAGGGCTTGTATATCCATATTTTAAACCAGCTATCATAAACATACTGCTGACAGCACCGCAAACCTCCCGCAGCCGTCCCATACCGCCGCCAAACGAGGAGGATAGCAAGAGCGCTGTTTCAAATTCCATTTCGATGGTATCACAAAATGCGGCCAGCACCGATTGGGAGCAATTATAGCCTTCCAAAAATAATGTTTTTGCTTTTTCTGCATGTGTGCTCAATATCCACAGTCCTTTTTTGGTTGATTGTTTCATTATATCATAATTCAATTTTCATCACAATTGAAAAACATGAAAAAAGATTTTAGCTTTTATTTCCCGTTTTGTCAACTACTTTAACTGGAGTTCATATGAAAAACCGTTTATAATAAGCATGTAGATGAATTTCCATCTGTTCAGGGATATAAAAAGATGTCTAAATTTAATATCTTATTCACAATTTAAGGGATTAAATTTGTTGATTATGGGGCTCTTATATTGTATAATGCAATTAATTAGACGTATTATGTATACTTCACTGGTCTGATTATTATATATTATTATACAACAGAAATTTTAACAATTATTCGGAGTTTCATATGAACATTGTTTATTTGGATAATAGCGCAACGACATGCGTCAGCCAGGCTGCTGCGGCAAAGATCTATGAAATGCTGATCAGCAATTACGGGAATCCGTCATCGCTTCACAAGCTGGGAATTGACGCCTATGTGGAAATGGAGCAGGCCAGAGAAACCATTGCCAATTCAATCAAAGCAGAAAAAAAAGAAATTTTTTTCACATCCGGCGGAACAGAAAGCAACAATCTTGCCATATTTGGCACAGTTTCTGCCCACCAGAGAAAAGGAAAGCGAATCGTCACCACTTCCATCGAGCATCCATCGGTGTTGGAACCCATCAAACAGCTGGAAAAGCGGGGGTTTGAGACGGTGTATCTGAAACCCAATGAACAGGGCACTGTCCCCATTGAGAAATTTCAGGAGGTCATCAATGAAAACACCCTGTTGGTCAGTTGCATGGCCATCAATAACGAAACCGGTGCTTTTTTGCCCATTGACAAAATCGCTGCCGTTATCAAACAAAAAAAATCTTCCGCTATTTTTCATTGTGACGCAGTTCAGCAATATGGAAAATATGACATCAATCCCGCCAGACTGGGAATTGACCTGATGAGCATTTCGGCCCATAAGATTTTCGGACCAAAGGGCATCGGTGCAATCTATATTAAGAACGGCGTGCGCATCCAATCCCGCAGTTTTGGCGGCGGACAGGAAAAAGGTATCCGTTCGGGTACCGAGAGTGTTCCCCTGATTGCAGGCTTTGGCGTTGCCGTCAATGAAATTTTTGACAACAAAATGGATGATAATTTTATCAGAGAACTCAAACAAAAATGCGTTCAAAAATTGTCTATCTATGAGGACATCATAATCAACTCACCCGTAAACGGCAGTGATTATATCCTGAACATATCAGTTTTGGGGATTAAGTCTGAAGTGATGCTTCATTATCTGGAGGAAAAGGGTATATTTGTATCCTCGGGCAGTGCTTGCAAAAAAGGCAGAGACAGCCATGTGCTTACCGCGCAGGGTGTGCCGCAAAAACACATTCACAGTGCGCTTCGTATCAGCTTTTGCCGTCATAATACCATGGAGGACATTGAAAGACTGGTACAGGGAATTGCCAAGGGAAGAGAAGAAATCAGCAGAGGATAATATTTTTGCTGAAAAAGAAAGGTCATGGGAATGAAGGAAATTATACTCATTAAAAACGGAGAGCTGGCATTAAAGGGACTGAACCGCTCTACCTTTGAAGATATTATGATTAAAAATATCCGGAGAAACATGGAATCCCTTGGTAAATTCACAGTCAGAAAGGCGCAGTCCACCATCTATATTGAACCGGCGGAAGACGGCTTTGACAATACCGAAGCAGAAAAGCGTATCGGCAAGATTTTTGGAATTGCGGGTTATGCCAAGGCCTGTGTCGCCGAAAAGAATATGGATGATATTCTGGAAAAAACAAAAACGTATCTGGGAGAGGCACTGGCAGGTGCCGCAACCTTTAAAGTAAATGCAAAACGTGCCGATAAAAAATTCCCGTATAATTCTCCCGAAATATGCACCGAAACAGGCGGATATATTCTGGAACATTTTCCTCATCTCACGGTGGATGTACACAACCCCGAAATCAGCATTGATATTGAGATCAGAGATTTTGGTGCCTATATCCGTTCCGGTCAGCATAGGGGCGCAGGCGGAATGCCCGTGGGCACCGGCGGCAGAGCGGCTGTGTTAATCTCCGGCGGGATTGACAGCCCGGTTGCTTCATGGATGATGGCGAAACGGGGCATTGAGCTTTCTGCCATTCATTTTGCCAGTCCGCCCTACACAA
>MKRK01000148.1:3942-5686 GCA_001896915.1 Clostridiales bacterium 43-6 | reverse complement strand
TTTCGATCATGAGCTACAACGGCGGCCAGCTCCCGCGGGAGGAGATACGAAGCATCCTCGAAATCCGCGGTGTGATGATGGCGTTTGCGCTGGAAAGCGCGATACCAAGGATGACGCAGGAGCAGATTGACGAACTCGCCGCCCAGAGCGAGGCCTTCGCCCGCGCAAAGAGCGCGGAGGAAGCCTCCCAATTGATCTATGAATTCGACCATATGCTTAGCGGGTTTTCCAATAACACCCTGCTGCCGCTGTTCTTCTGCTCGTTCAAAACGCCGATCAAAGAGCTCTGGCGAAGGTATGTGACGCGAAACGGCGTGAGCATTCTCAAGCACCGTAACGACGAGCTGCTCGAGTGCATTGCGCGCAAAGACGTCGCCTGCGCCAAACGCGTCATCGCGGACTCGATTGCGGAGACGATCAGCGGAAGAACGGAGATCTATAGCTAAACAATCACTGCAAAAAATATTTGCGTGTTCCTCTTGCTCATGACGTAACGTCATTTGCTACACTCCAGCTTGGAGGTGAAAAAACCATGTCCGATTATTCCACGGGGGAGCTAGCCCGGCTTTGCGGCGTGACCGTGCGCACGGTGCAGTTTTACGATGCACGGGGGTTACTGCACCCGACCGACCTCAGCGAAGGCGGGCGGCGGCTCTATTCCGAAAGCGACTTAAGAAAGATGCGTATGATCTGTGCGCTCAAGACACTCGGGCTCTCGCTGGACGCGATACAGGGGGTACTCGCCAGCGAAAAGCCGGAGCGCGTGCTGCTTCTTTTATTAGAAGAACAAGAGCGGCGCATTGCCGATGAACAGGGCACGCTGGAGCGGCAGAAGCGCGCGGTGGACACCGTCCGCGAGACCATCCGCACCGGGCACATGATCTCGATCGAATCCATTGCGGACATGGATCGCATGATGGAGGAAAAGAAAAAGCTCAACCGCCTGCATATGGGGATGCTCGCGCTGGGCATGGTGATGTCCGGGTTGCAATGGGCGGGCATCATCATCTGGATTGTTGATGGCATCTGGTGGCCGTTTGCCGCATGCTGGCCGTTTGTAATCACTCTTGGCATTCTTATGTCACGGATGTATTATAAGAACACGTTGTATATCTGTCCGGACTGCGGTGCGCGTTTCCGTCCGGCGCTGAAAGAGATGTTCTGGGCGAACCATACGCCAAAGACGCGCCTGCTCACCTGCACCAAGTGCAATAGCCATTGCTGGTGCGTGGAGACCTACGGCAAGGCGGAACCGATCGAATCCTAGCCGCAGCCGGCGCATGGGATAAGACCAAAGGACTCAAGAACGCGTGAAGCAAGAAAAGGAAAGAAATTGGGGGGGAATCAAATGGAAACGATCATTCCTGTGCTGAGTATCGTCGCAATGGTAATCTCCGCGTTGGTCGGTATTGCCGTGCCTGTGGTGCTCTACATCATCTATCGCAAGAAGGGTGCAAACCACCTGCCGTTCTGGATTGGCTGCATCACGTTTGTGCTCTTTGCGCTGGTGCTGGAGCGGCTGGCGCTTACGTTTGTGATGAAGCTGCCGCTCTGGTCGGCAATCACGAGCAACCTCTTCCTCTACGGCATCGTCGCCGGCTTGTTTGCGGGCGTGTTTGAGGAGACGGGGCGCTATCTCGCCTTCAAGACCGTGCTCCGCAAAAAGCAGGGCAACGACCAAAACGCGCTGATGTATGGCGCGGGCCACGGTGGCATTGAGGCGGTTTTGCTTCTGAGTGTGTCG
>MKRK01000148.1:0-3911 GCA_001896915.1 Clostridiales bacterium 43-6 | reverse complement strand
TCAACGCGGGTGTCGATTCCGTGTTCGGCGGCATTAACGAAGCGCAGCAGCTGATCAATCTGCCATTCTGGATGCTACTCGTCGGCGCGGTGGAGCGCCTTGCGGCGATTACGATTCATATTTCGCTCTCCGTTCTCGTTTGGTTTGCGGCGAAAAACGGCAAGCGCTTCTGGCTTTTCCCGCTTGCGATTTTGCTGCACCTGTTTGTGGATGCGGTGGCGGTTATCCTCTCCGGCGCGGGCGTGAATGTTTGGATCATCGAAGGCGCGGTGTATGTCATCGCCATTGCGCTGGTCTTCCTCGCCGTTGCGGTTTGGAAGAAAAACCATACGTCGCAGGCAAAAGAGATGCCTGCTGAAGCGGCAACGGCTGAGACAATTGCGGAACTAGCGGAAGAAGCAGAGGATGCAGCCGTTGAAACCGCAGAAGTCGTTGCGGAGACGGTGGAAGAAGCGGCGGAGACAGTCACAGAAACACTGGTTTAATTGCACTTACGGATTCAAAAAAGACCCTCACGGGTCTTTTTTTTGCGCCGCGCGTTGAGGCGCGGTATAATAGAAAAAAGCAGCAAGTAAGGAGCCGATATGTCGCTCAAAGACCGTGCTAAACAGCTCAAAACCGATATCCCCGCCGTGTTTCTCGCGCTCCGGCGGCGGGAGACGCCGTGGTATGCCAAGCTCCTCGCAGGGTTGACGGTCGGCTATGCGCTCTCGCCGATCGATCTGATTCCGGACTTTATTCCCGTGCTGGGGTATCTGGACGATCTGATCATCCTGCCCGCGCTGGTTGCGCTCACCATTCGCTGTGTTCCGGCCGAGGTGATGGCCGAGTGCCGCGTGGAGGCGGAGGGCATGTGGAGCAGCGGCAAGCCAAAGCGATGGTATTATGCGCTGCCGATCGTGCTGGTTTGGCTGTTGGTCGTGTTCCTCGTCGTCCGCGCGATCGTGATTAAGCAATAGAGATATCGCACAAACGCAAACAAACAATCCCCGTCCGAATTCGCTTCCGGCGGGGATTTCTTTCGTATCAAACTTACTTTTTCTTCGCGAGGTTTTGTT
The DNA here is from genome assembly GCA_001896915.1 of Clostridiales bacterium 43-6. GTDB lineage: Bacteria > Bacillota > Clostridia > Oscillospirales > Acutalibacteraceae > MKRK01. The sequence goes on along the minus strand of MKRK01000148.1, from coordinate 2,853 downwards.
CTTTACGAAACGCCGTGATGCGTTTCACCAAATCCAGCGGCAGGGGCTGATCCAGCGGGAACTGCACCGTGCCTTTGCTGAGCTTGTATGCGCCAAGTTCGCCTGCAAACGTCTCGATTCCATCCGCGCCGGGGTAGAAACCGATGTGGCTCTTGTAGCCGGCGAAGTGCACAACGTTTCCCTTAAGAAAGAACGTCGGGATACCGTAGGCGATCTTCTCCGTCGCGTCGGGGATGATCTCCAGAATCGCTTCGCGCATCTGGTTCAGCTTTTCCTGCGTTTCCGGTGGGTACTGGAGGATGTAGTCGGTGATGGGGGTTTGGGTCATAAGTTTTACCTCCCATAAAAGTGATTTTAGTATAGCATATCGGGAGGGGTGGGTGTGTGATGGGGTTACGGAGAAGTAAGGCAAAATTGAATATTAAGAGCCATAATTGGAATATGCAAAAACATAAGGACATTTCTATGTTTGCTCAGAATTTGCAATTAGCTTTTTAATATAGTCTTTTCCACCTTCAAGCAATTTTCGTTTTACGCCTCCGCCTTGAAATGTCTCAGTTTTGAACCATGTTTTATTTCTAGTGAAAATTTTAGCAATAGTATTCTCTGAGGAGTGAATCCCCCATAAATCTGTAATCAGATAACTAATGTCGCGGATACCAAAGTATTCGCCTTTTCCCTCTGTTGAAACAATGTACATGACAAGCAACATTTGATCTTTAAAAGTTGCTAAAGACTTTACTTCAGGATATTTCTTGATATTAAGATCATCTATGCAAAGGTTTGAATACGATGAAACTTGCTTGTTTGTCTGTTTTCTTACTCTTTTTGAGGATGTTTTTTTCTCAGCAGCTTTGTCCGGTGTAATTACATAGCCTTCAACCCGTTTGATTCCAAGTGCTGTCAAAACAAAACTTTTAGAAGAAGTGTCCGCTTGTCTTTTCTCAGGCATAATAAGCCCCTTCTTCTCAAGAGGAGCGATAAGCATACTGATGTTGGAATACTCTGTTCGACGGGCTGCCTTATAAAATTCGCGAATTGAGTCGAAAGAAAAACTCTTAATCCCGTTCTTTTTTTCTTCAAAATATGCAGAAAAAAGAACAAAATCTTGATCGCTAAGTTTTCCAAATTTGCTTATGTATGATGCCAAACTTTCTCTTGATAAATCAGATGTAGATGAAGAAATGTCCTCGTGCAAATCGGGTTTTGTTTCCATTGGGGAAGTATCAATTAGTGCAACTTCACTGGAACTAAGGCGAGGTCTATCAAATGCGTTGGTAGTTCTAATAACGGCAGATACCGCTTCAGGTAAAAGCTCAGTCATAAAAGCTTTTCGTTGCAACTCGACATCCTCTGCTGAACCCTCTGCCTCAAACTCGATCTCACCGATTTTTAAATGAACTTTTAATTGACCCGACATACTAATCCCTTTCACACAAGACCTGATTTTGAAAACAATTCATCAAGCATAACTCTATATTTCAGCTTTATATCATCAATATCTTTTCTGCCTGCTGTGTAAGTCAGACCATGAGCAGAGTAGTTACCTACTTCCCTAATTAGATGAAAATCATTCTTGATTCTACTAAGTTTAATAACGGTACTATTGATTATTTTTTTCACTAGGGCATCTAGCTGGAGATAATCTCCATTGGGATTTTTAATTTCTGAATCTATACCATGCTTTTGATATGTAAGGATAATTAGTATTTCAAAAACTCGACGCATTAATACGGCGCATGCATCAAAGCAATTTGCCTGGTAACAATGATTTATTTGCTTTATGAGCCTATCAAGATTATGCTCTTTCCCGCAAAATTTAATCTCTTCGATTAACTCGCTCGATGACTCGATAGTTACACTATCATTCCATAACTGGCCATATTCGCGATCGAGCTGCTGTAAAGCGGCTGGTCGAAATATTAGATTACTTTTAGGGTCAAGAAGAAAGGCTTTTTGTGATTTAACGAGAGAGTTACTTAGTCGGCTTTTATTTGGAGCGCAGTAGCCAGCGTGCTGCAACAAGGTTGAAATATCGTTCATCGAAAAACTATTCGTTTGATTCTCTTTGCATTCAAAATAACATACCAAAGTTGCACGTTTTGCTTCTGCCTGATTGCTTGCGTTGGTTGCGTCAAGAAAGTCTAAGAGCTTCATAGTTTCCTCGATTATTAAAATGTTGGCTAGGAGAACATTGCTTTTTTGATGACTGTGTTTTACTGTTGATTTTATATTAAAATTGCTATGTAATCAATATAGATTATGGATTATAATAATAAGATAAATTATTAAATGTTTCTTTTCTATCTCACCCCACCCCCCGTAACTAAGTCACCGACTATCGATCTCCATTTATCGTATGCTTGTTCCAAACGAGAAAGGTACATATCTTTATGGAACAGGACGCAACGAAAACCAAACCAAAACCGAATAGCTGGAAGCGATATTTGCCGATGATGATTCTCGCAGTAGTGGGTGCCATCGCCGGCTTTTTGTATTATCGTTTGGTCGGCTGCGCAAGCGGCGCATGCCCCATCACGTCCAATCCATATATTTCGACCGTTTACGGCGGCGTGATTGGCACGCTGATTGGCTATATCGTTACCCCGGGAAAGAAAAAGGAGGATCAGGGCGCATGAAAAAAGTTGTCATCATCGGCGGCGTGGCGGGTGGAGCCAGCTGCGCTGCGAGACTGCGCAGGCTCGACGAAACCGCGCAAATCGTACTCTTGGAGCGGGGACAATACATCTCCTACGCAAACTGCGGCTTACCGTATCACGTTGGCGACGTGATCAAAACCCGCGCGGCGCTGCTGCTGCAAACGCCGGAAGCGATGCGGGCGAAGTTTGGCAT
>MKRK01000147.1:6561-7996 GCA_001896915.1 Clostridiales bacterium 43-6 | reverse complement strand
TCCGTTTACACGGAACACTTGGATACTTATCACCAGCAGAGTTTAAGAGATCCCATACCTTATAAAATCTGTCCGACTTACTGTTGACAATCCAGATTAAGATATAAACCATATTTCATTTGTGTAGTTATATGGTACTATGAGTACATATATTTCTTTAGATTGATTCTGGGGGCGATGCATATAATCCGAATATTGCTGGCTGATGACGACGCGCGGATTCGCTCCATCGTACGCGAATATGCGCAGGCGGAGGATTGGGCGTTTGACGAGGCAGGCGACGGAGAGGAAGCGCTCCGCCTGTTTGCCGTGAACAGCTATGCGCTCGTCGTGTTGGACGTCATGATGCCGCGTCTCGATGGTTGGGGCACGCTCAAGCAGATTCGCAAAAGCAGCACAACGCCCGTGATCCTGCTCACCGCGCGCAACGAAGAATATGACCGCCTGCTCGGGTTTGAGCTGGGTGTGGACGACTATATCGGCAAACCCTTCAGCCCGCGGGAGCTCATTGCCCGCATGAAAGCGCTGCTCAAGCGCGCGGGCGTGGCGCAGGGCGCAGGCGCGGTCTTTACTCTCGGCGGGCTGCGGGTGGATGCTTCGGCGCATCTGGTGCAGATCGACGGAGAGGCCGTCAGCCTCAGCCCAAAGGAGTTTGACCTGCTCGCGTTTTTTGTCGCCAGGCCGGAGGTGGCGTTTACGCGGGATCAACTTCTCAACCACGTTTGGGGATATGACTTTTACGGCGACGCGCGGACGGTTGACACGCATGTGAAAAGCCTGCGCGAAAAGCTGGGCGCATATCGCGACCACATCGTGACCGTCTGGGGCACCGGCTACCGTTTTTCGAGAGGTAACGCATGAAACGCATCCGTGCAAAACTGTTGCTCGCGTTTTTCGGCATGGCGGCGCTCGCTGTCGCGCTCATCTGGCTCGTGCAGGCGGTGTTTTTGAGCGACAGCTATCTCAACCAGCGCGTCAAGAGCATCGACGCTGCGGTCGCGGAAGTTGTCGTACAATCTGACACCGACTACGCCGCGACGGAGCGCGCGCTCAATGTCAGCCTGCTTGCGGTGAACGAGTCAGGCAGCATCGTGTATCAATCCGATGGGCTTCCCATGCGCGGGCAGATCGTCAAGCGCGTTTCCGAGCTGACAGCATCCGCGGGCGATGGAGTAGAGATGCTCCAAACCGAGACGGACCAGGCGCGATATGCGCTCTTGAGCCGCTCGGTCGAGGGCGGCACGCTGCTTGTCGTGTTCTCGCTAGTGGATGTGTCGGAAGCCTCCCGCGTGCTTTTGCAGCAGCTTTGGGTGATCACGGTGGTGCTGCTTGCGGCGGCGCTGGTGCTCTCACTCGTGCTCTCGCGCAGGTTTTCGCGCCCGATCGTCGCGGTCACGGGGGCTGCAAAGCGCATGGCGGCGGGGAATTATTCCGT
>MKRK01000147.1:2890-6471 GCA_001896915.1 Clostridiales bacterium 43-6 | reverse complement strand
TATGCGGAGACCGTGCGGGATGTCACATGGCCAAATGAGGAGAAGCGCACAAGCCAGCTCAACGCTATCGTGGAGGAGTCCGCGCGGTTGGGTTCGCTCGTGACCGATATTCTTGACTACTCCAAGCTGCAGTCCGGCGCAGAGAACATGCATCTGCAGGCGTTTTCGTGCGTGCAAGAGCTCGGTGAGCACGTCGGGCGGTTTGCGCTCGCGGCAGGTCAGCGGGACATCGTGCTGGAGCTGACGTGTCCGGAGGGCGACGTGCTGTTTGACCGCGCGCAGTTTGCGCAGGTAGTAAACAATCTGCTCGACAACGCCGTGCAGCACGCAAAGTCCGCCTCGCGCATCCGTGTCCGCGGAGAAGCGCGGGGGAATGCCATGCGCGTCTCTGTGGAGAACGCAGGCGAACCCATCCCGTCGGAGGAGCTGCCGAAGATTTGGGATCGCTACCACCGCGCGCCGAAGCAGGGCGAAGCGGGTGGCCTCGGCACCGGCCTCGGCCTCGCTATCGTCAAGACGATCCTCGAACGCCATGGCGTTGCCTACGGCGTGGAGAGCGACGAAAAGCGGACGGTGTTTTGGTTTGAGACGGTCGGTTCAGCATGATGCAAGAGAACTTGCTTTTTGTAATATAACGTAGATGTGAGGGATTTTATTGAACAAGAGAACTTAACGATACACTCAAAATACGAAAAATACATTGGAGATGTGAAACAAACTTCTGGGATCTACGCTATTACGGTAAACGAATGGGTTGGTTATGTTGGGAAATCAGTGAAAATGAGAAGAAGAGTTAGAAACCATATTCGATACGCATCCAAAAATTATGATAGAGCAAAGTATGGATTACTTTCAGAAATATTGAAGATGGAAGACAAGTATCAAGTTAAATGCGTAATGTTGAAAGAATGTCCGATTGAAGAACTTGGTCAGCGAGAGAAGGCGATTATTAAGATGTATGAAGTATTGCCACTCAACACTCACTTATCCCATTCTCCGGCACCAAAATCGATGAAATTTGAAGAATTTATATTAGAGCTTAAAAATTGTAGAAAATTGTCCGAGGTACATCAAGAGCTAGCAAATCAGGTGCAAAATACCCTCTAAAGCAACAAAACAAAGAGCTCCGGCGGCAGCCGGAGCTCTTGTTTCGCGCAGTCGGGTTAGTTAAAGAGCTGATGCTTGAAATCGCTCAATTCCATGCCCATCTGCGCTGCCGCGTCCCGCAGCGAAGCGGAGGAGGGGAAGTCCGCCGCAAGGCCGAGGCGCGAATACAATTCGTCGAGGGAGAGCTTCAGCAATCCCGCGGTCTGCTCCAGCGTGTAGGAACCCCTTAGATCGCTCGGCGCATAGCCGTTGATCGTGTCGTACTCCTCCTCGACTTCAGCGGCAGGCAATGCCTCTTCCTCATGCGATTCCTCGCCTTCGCTGCCTTTGCCTTCGGTAACGCCGGGGGTCGAAAACCACGGCAATCCCTCATACTTATTCGGCAGCAACTGCATGTCTCCCGTGAGCGCCGCGACGCCCATCGGCACAAAGAACAGCGCGAACGCGAGAATCGTCGCCACCAGCGGATGGATCTTCGCCTTCTTCGAGTAACCCGTGTGAATCGCACCCTGAACCGGGCAGGCATGCACGCACTCGTTGCAGTTGATGCACTCCGCGCTGGTTACACGTCCGTTTTTCGCGTCCATGACCTCCACGTTCATCGGGCAACTGCGGTTGCATTTGCCGCAGCGGATGCAGGCGTCTTCGTTGACGCGAACCATGTAGGGGCTCGCCTTGCCGACCGCGGCATACAGCGCACCCGCCGGACAAAGATATTTGCAGAAGAAGCGGTCATAGACCATGCTTCCCAGCAGTGAGATAATCAGCACGATGAACCCGATCAGGTAGGAAGTCGTGAGCGCGTTGAAGTCCGCGAGATGCCCGAGCGCGTTGAACGGGTCATACGGCGTGATCCAGAGTTCGCCCGTGATCCATGCCATCGCCACCGTGACCGCCAGCACGACGTACTTGAGATAACGCAGCACGCGATCGAATTTCTGCGGCATCACAAGACGCTTTTTAAAGAGCTTTTGCCCGATCTTTGCGAAGAACTCCTGCAGCGCACCCAGCGCGCAGATCTGCCCGCAAAACGAGCGGCGCATCGCGAGCGAGAGCAGCATCGTCGAGCCAAAGAGCACAAATGTGCCGATCACGATCCGTTTGAGGAACGTGCCCACGGCGACGAGGGACAGCATCGACTCCAGCCCGCCGTAGGGACAGAGCGCATGGATGCTCGGGCCGACATAGCCGAGAGTGGGCAGCGCAGTTGCCGCGAGCACGAACGCAAGCAGGCTGCCGAGCGTCACCCAGCGGATGATGCGCGAGATGACGGAAAGACGCTTTTCGCGTGCGCTGACGGGGATGACGGGGGTTGCGGACATGTTCGTTACCTCCTGATGTTGGTTGTGATAGTCGTGTTATAGCCGATTCTGGAACGCGCGCAGATGATTTTCCGAAGCGCGCATGAGGCTTTCAAACACCACGCGGACATTGTCCGGCAGGTTCTGATCCAGGAACGTTTCATACATCGCGATGTTGTTGACCTCTGCGCTGACGCCGGTCTGGTATGCTTCGGTCAGCGACGGTACGGTTGTGACGAGGCTCGCGCTTTCGTCTGCCGGAACTGCGATGCCGTAGGCTTCAAACAGCGGCTGAAGCGCAAGTATGTGGGATTCCTCCGCGCGGATGATGTTGGTAAACGGGCGGACGCTGCCATAGGTCGCGAGAATCGCCGCATATTCCGCGCGGGCGATCGATTCATCCTGCATCGCGTAGGTGAGCATGTCCGCAAGCGACAGGCTCGGGTCGCCGAGCGCGCCAGCCGCGCCGTAACCCGCCAGAGAGAGAGCTTGATCCGCCTCGGTGAGCGTGTAATCCGGGTCGGCGGTCGCAGTGCCGTCATAGATCGGGTCGCAGCTGTCGGTATAGCCCGTGCCTGCGCCATTGCCGTTGCCATAGACGCCGTTGCCGACTTCCGTGACGGAATCGCCGCTTATTTTGGCGCCTCTGCCGCGGGCGCCATAGCCGTAGGATTCGTCGTTCTCGCGGATGACGTTGTCGGCATACGGGCGAAGCTCTTCCGCAGCCGCTTCGGCGGGTTGCGGCGCAACGACGCAGCCGGACTGGATCAGAGTGAATGTCAGAATCGCAACAAGAGCGATCGTCAGTTTCTGTTTCATTATGTACCTCCTGTGGTCACTTGGGATGCTTTCATCATAAAGCTCAGTTGTGATGAAATCGTGATGGGTTAACGAAAGTAATATGTGGATGCTTCATATATCTATGATCAGTTCGATTTCACGTTTGTGAGGCTATACGAACTTTTAATTATAGATTAGATTTGATAAATAATAGATCGAGTTTAGATTTCTGATCGGGGAGTACTTTATATAAATTTTGACGTAATTACGTAAACTGTATATTGCAACATGAGTTTTTTGAATGAGATGCTATGAATTTTCGGAACCATTCGTGGGAACCTATTAGTGAAATCGGGAAAAAGTGCTTATGCGGGTTAAATCATGTTTGAAATG
>MKRK01000147.1:593-2501 GCA_001896915.1 Clostridiales bacterium 43-6 | reverse complement strand
TTGACAAATGATAATGGGTGAATTAAGGCATGCTATCAGCTCAAATATGTAATTGCGCTATGAATTTGATGCAGCTAGTGAATCATTTGCATAGATATAGCAAGAAATTGGGCTGCTGCTGTCAGCGCAATAATACTAAGCAACACCCTATAATATGATACTTCGCGCTATATGCATTTTGCTGCCATTTTCAAGCTTCAACTAAACGAAAGTGTTTAAATGGATATATTGAGTTTGAAAAACAATTATTGACGATTTTAGAGAAAGTTGATTACAATGAAGAAAGGAATTTTGCTTAACTCAGCAGGTTAGAACGAAGCGGGACGCAATACTCGTTACAAAAAGAAAGTGAAGAGATGCAAATAAAGTTTTCAAAAGAATTATATCCAAAATTTGCGCTAATCAAGACGGCATATGCGTTTACGAATCGTGCATATGTCCATTTAGATACAGACGGATTGTACTATGTGATTAATTGGATCCCACGTGAATCACAGGAAGTGGTAACTGAGGGTGAATTCATGAATGAAATGCTTACGCAATGCGCGAGATATGAAATTCTCAAAAAAACACGCAATCTTAGAGAGCTACTTGCAGCCAGAGCCATCGCGTCTACTATGCTTGATATGAGCGGAATAAGCAAAGAAGACATTAACACCGATAACGGCAATGATAATGAAGATCATATGAGCAGTGAAGATGAAATTCTAAGAGATTGGTTCGAAGAGAATGAAAATAGTAAGATTTAGCAAAGAGATTTACGATTTGCTTTATTTGGAAAGCGCGATACTCGCATACAAGAAGATTGCAACGATTGATGTTGAACATGACGAACTCAATTGGAACTGCCGTTTTACCGATTGTGAATTTGATGAAGAGAAAACAGCAAGTGAATTTGGGAATTATGTAATTGATCTTATGAATAGTAAAAAAATCAATGATTGTAATTGAGATAGCTCTTTTAACAATTATATTAGCGCTCGGGCTGTATGCAAGTATATCTGATTTTATTATTGGGCTAATAAAAAACAGGGTTCTTTTCGTTGCAATCGCTTTGGGGATCATCTTTGATTTCTGCTACTACACTTTTTATTGTCAGGATCTTTTTCGCAGTTTCATCATAAATTTTGCCATTCTTTTTGTGGTTGCGATCGTGCTTTTTTTAACACATATCTGGGCGGGGGGTGACAGCAAACTGCTGATTACCATTGGTATTCTATATCCAGCAAGATTGTATTATATATTCGATCCGATACCATATCCACTTCTCTTGATAATTGCTTTTTCGTTTATTCTTGGATATTTATATCTTCTTGCCGATACTTTGGTATGTTTGTTCAATAAAAGGGCACCGGTTTCCTGGAAGTCGGTAGGGCAACGCTTAGGAAAATACATCATGCAATATGCGTTTACAATGATATATGTTGTCGCAACAACATTAATATATGAGTATTTCATCCAACCGATATTTAGCCTCAATAACATATTGATGACTGTGTTGCTTATCGCATTTGCATTGGCGGTAAATTCAATTAAGATATTAAAGAATCGGGGCTTAATTATTGCAACGTTGGTTTTTGATGTGATTATGTCAATCATTACCCGAATAATTCCAGTTTCGACTAACTGGAAAACCTATGTCTTTATCTTAATCGCAACTATCCTCCGAATGGTGATGTCAAACTATAATTATAAAGAAATACCCGTGAAGGGAATTCGTCGTGGAATGATTCTTTCAATCCCATCGAGCATTGTTTTAATTCAATCACGAGAGGAAGGAATGCCCGAAATCTCTTCTGAAGATTTGCAAAGTCGGTTAAGTGAAGGCGAAGCGGATATAATCCGAGCATGGGGGCTGAAAAATCCGGGTCGACAGACTCTGATTATTGTAAGGAAGATTCCGTTCGC
>MKRK01000147.1:0-521 GCA_001896915.1 Clostridiales bacterium 43-6 | reverse complement strand
GAACAATGTCAATTGCTCGGGACGAAACAACAAAAAGTGATCTACTGCGAAAAGGATTGTCCTTTTTCTACTTGTGCGATCAGAATATTTGGGTATATCCGGAAAAAGCAAAGATTACATTGATAGATGGGCAATATGAAAAATTCGAACAACTTTCAAATTATGATGTGCTCGAAATTTCAGATGATGGAAGCACGTCTCTTTACTACGATAATCGATCCACCGACAATGCTATTATAACGACAGGAAAATGCAACTCAAATTGTATCATGTGTCCCACTGGAAATAATCCGCGGAAGAATGCCACGTCCTTACCCATTGAACGTTTATTGGAACTAGTGAATTACATCCCCTCCGATGCGCCACATATCACGATTACGGGTGGGGAGCCATTTATAATCGGAAGAAGTATCTTTGCGCTTTTTCAAGCATTAAAAGACAAATTTTATAGAACCGAATTTCTTTTACTAACAAATGGAAGAATCTTATGCAAAAACGAATTCTGTCAATTATTGAAGCAA
>MKRK01000146.1 GCA_001896915.1 Clostridiales bacterium 43-6 | reverse complement strand
GAAGCGCAGTTTTGTTATATCTCACAAAGAATTATCTATCGAAAAAGACCTTATACCTTTTGATGCCAATGGTCTATGGAAAAAACGTTTGAAACAAAAGTATCCTAAATATGGAACCAAAGAATTGGTAGAGTTCTTTGATTCTCCGGGGAAATATGCAGAAGCAATGCGCCGTTTTTTCGGTATGCGTTCAGAAAAAGCGTCTATTCTTTTCAGTCAAACTGTTGGTCTGAAAGTGCTCGGTAATCTGGACGATTTTATCCGGAAGAATATGTTGGAAGAAACAAACATAGAAGATGAGTTTTTCTCTCTAAAAGAAGGATTTCAATCGTTAGTAAAAGCGCATAATCAAATCCTAAAAGCAGAAACTCAGTTAGGGTTATTAAATCCGATTGTTGAAAAGGACAAAGAATTGCAATTGTTGAATCAAAAACGGCGTGAACTTGACGAACTGCAAAATACAACTCCCATTTATTTTACTACCCGAAAACAAGATTTATTAGAAAAAGAAATTGAAAAACAGGAGCGGGAGCTAAATGATTATGACTTGAAAATAAAAGATTCAACAGATATCATTCAACAAAAGGAAGATGATAAAACGACCTTGATGGTTGAAATAAAACAAGACGAAGTCGGCAATCAAATAGCAGAGTTAGAAAAGCGAATCTCAACTCAAACTAAAGAGAAAGAACGCAGGGAAGGATTATTGGATAAGTACAACAATCTTGTTCGTAAAATTAATCTACAAGAAAACCCTGACGAAAAATATTTCGACACTCAATTAGAAACGATAAACAGTCTAAAACAAACATTAGAAAAAGATGCTGTTGAAGTCCATCGTTCTTGTATTTTAGAAGAAGAAAAAGTAAAGCGACTCAATAATGATTATGCAGAAAAGGCCTCAGAATTAGAAACTCTTCGTAAACAGAAAAATAATATTACAGGGCGAGTGGCAGAAATTCGTCAGGAAATTTTGCAGGCAACAGGAGCCACAGAAACAGAAATTCCATTTATAGGAGAATTGCTTCAAATAAGAACCAACGCAAAAAACAAATGGGAATTTGCGATTGAAAAAGTGTTACACCACTTTGCTTTGCAATTAATAGTACCTGAGCGATTTTATCATCAGGTAAACCAATTTGTCAATGATAATAACCTGAAAGGACGAATTGTTTACCAACGAATAAAAGAGGAAAACTTTTTGAATCAATTTGTCCCTGACGTCCAAGACAGCCTGTTTTCTAAAATGGAACTCAACAGGCAGTCGGAATATGCCGATTGGTTGGAAAATCAGATACGAACCCACTTCGATTATGTTTGTACCGATGATTTGAGTTTGTTCAAAACTTATAAACGAGCCTTGACGTCTTCGGGGTTAATAAAAAACGACAGACGGCATGAAAAAGACGATCGTTTAAAAGTATTCGACAAGTCTCATTTTGTTTTAGGTTGGGATAATAAGGAAAAAATCAAGATTACGCAAAAAACTCTTTTCGAAATTGACATAGAAATTAAAACCGCTGAAAAGCAAGTTAAAACCTATGAACGTCAATATGACCGAATGAATAAAGAAAAAGAAATTGCTATCCTGTTGTCTGGATTTGAAAAATTTCAAGAAATAAACTGGCAAGAGATGGTAGTTTCTATTCAAAAAATCACGGAAGAAAAAGAAGCATTAATAAAAACCAATAATCGGGTTGAAACGCTCAAAAAACAATTGAATGAATTAATTGATGAGTTGAAAGTGTTGAATGAACATTTAGATACTTTCAAATCAACCAGAACGCTTATTGATGATAAGCGTAACAACAATCGGAAAGAATTGATAACATGCAAGCAAACTTTATCTGAGTTTTCTGATATGGATTTTGCAAAACAATTTTCATTTTTCGAGTCGTGTTTTGAAAAATCAAAACAGTTTACATTATCGACGTTTGAATCAATACAAAAAGAAATAAGAGACAAGTTACTTTCAGATATAAATGAGAATAATAACAAAATAAAGTCTTCTGAAAATAAATTATCCGAATGCTTAATCGAATTTAAGAAGCCAAGCCAAGAGCTTCGAGGAAAATTTCCCGATTGGGAAAGTGATACGGATAAATTATCCTTGAATCTGGAATTTATTTCCGACTATATTGAATTATATAATCGGATTAAGAATGAACAATTATATGAATACAAGGAGCGGTTCAAAAAATACCTCAACAATGATATGATTGACCGGATGACTAAATTTCAAGCACATCTGGAAACACAGGAGGAGAATATCAGAGAGAATATTGAGGCGCTGAATAATTCTTTAGAAAAGATCAATTTCCGTCCTAATCCTGAAACCTATATATTTTTGGATATAAAAAAGGACAATTCAGAGAAAATCCGCCAATTCAGGTTGAATCTTAAAGAATGGAAACCCAACATGGCAGAGTATCTGATTACAAAAGAAGATCAAATACTGGAGAAGAGTTTTTTGAAAATAAAGTCTTTGATAGAAACTCTTTCAAATAATGAAAATGAACGCCGGTACGTTACCGATGTCAGAAATTGGTTGAATTTTAGCGCCAAAGAATTGCGCAGAGAAGATAAAAGCATTTATAGAACTTATGACAGTACCGGTAAGCTTTCAGGAGGAGAAAAAGCCCAATTGACATATACTATTTTAGGTTCGGCAATTGCTTATCAATTTGGGATTAGTCAAACAGGTCGAAATACAAATTCTTTTCGTTTCATTTGTATTGATGAATCATTCAGCAATCAAGATACGGAAAAAGCAAATTATTTAATGCAGCTTTGTAAACAATTACACTTACAGCTGTTATGTGTTACTCCAGATACTCAAACAGGAGTTATTGAACCATATATCTCTGCAGTTCATTTTGTAAAAAGAGAAAGTAATCGAAATGCAGTTATTTATGACCTTCCTATTTTGCAGTTTCAAACTGAAAGGCAAAAATACATTGCAGCACAATCATGATAACAGTTTCTGAAATAAAGAAAAAAGCAAATACCTTGTATAAAGAGTATTTACAGTCGCTTATAGAAGCAAATCAAAGTTTCTTTCCGAGGCAAATTCGTTCCAATAAAAAGCCGTCGGAAGATTTTATTAAAATGAAAGAGGAACTGAATGAATTGATTTCTTGTTCTACAGATCGAAAACCCTATGGATACTCTATCCATTATGAAACGATTAATACCAAGAAACATGGTGTACAGAGCCTACCTCAATCTTTCACGTTTGAATGCGAAGATAATTATTTGAAATTTATTGGAAAAGAAAAGGAAGTTGCTTTATTTAAGAAAAATGTATTGCAAATCACTTCTGAATTTCCTCAACTCCTTAATTGGTGCCAAAACAATCCATTTTCAATTACCGCTAATTCTGAAAGATGGAATGAAATACTCAAGGTATGTAGATATTTCATTTCCAATCCCAATCCTGATTTATATATACGGCAATTGCCGATTGAAATCCATACAAAATTTATAGAAGAAAACAAGGCAATCATCCAATCATTATTGGATATATTGATTCATAATCATATTCAAGATCAGAATGAGAGAGTTTTCGAAAAACGATTTGGCTTAAAATGTAAGCCTGTACAAATCAGGATTAGAATAATAGACCCTGACATTGCAAATAAATATTTTTCTGGATTAACTGATATTTCTATCACAGAGGACGAATTGAGAACTCTTGATTTGGATTGCTCAAAGATTTATATCACAGAAAATGAAATGAATTTTCTTACATTGCCAACAATTAAAAATGCCATTGTTATATTTGGAAAAGGATTTGCAATCAATACTTTGAAAAATGTAAATTGGCTACAGTCAAAATCTATTTTTTATTGGGGTGATATTGATATTTACGGATTTCAAATATTGTCTCAATTAAAGGGCTATCTCCCAAATACAAAATCTATAATGATGGATATGAGTACTTATGAACAATTTAAAGAAATGAGCGTTGAAAACAAGGTTGCTAATCCTCCTAAATTATCAAATCTTGATGCAAGTGAAATTTGTATGTATGAGTTTTTAAAAGAAAATGGGCGAAGACTTGAACAAGAGAAAATTACTTATTTGTATAGTTTGAAGTTTCTAGTATGATAAGAATATTGTAATATAATTGTGAACCAGATTTGAAATCTGTATCTTCGTCCCCCGTAAGTCGTTCTTTGTGTAGTGTGAAAATGGTACAAATAAACGAGGTTAGCTCGTTTCTAAATCGTTACCTATCGAGAATTTTATTCTTGTAACCCGCTTGCTTTCAGCCGAAAATACAAAATTCTATGTCTTGCTATGTGATAGGTAATAAGTATGTCTGTATTTCTGCTTTTCAAGGCTGAATATCAGTATTTTGAAATATAAATGATGTAAATTCTTTAACGTCAAAACCAGCAAATACATACGCCTGTGAAGGAGTATGCTTTTCCTTCACAGGTTTGTATCTATAGTATTTTAATCAGACTTTTATTCTTCCAGATTTATGGATAGTACCATCGGTTCTATATATCCAGAATATTTTACGGAATGCGATTTTGTGGAATAAATACCTTCAAACTTTAGTCTTATTAATTCGTCGTTGTCAGGATTTGTCGCTTTTACAAGATCAGTTACAATCTCGGTTTTTGCTTCACCGTTTATTGTATTTAACAACGTTAAAACAGCTTGCGGTTTTTCTGAACTACCCTTTGAAACAAATTGCACATTCTTGTTATTCAACGTATCACCGTTGAGTACCAAAATTAAATTACGTCCTAATGTTGCATTGGGGAATGTTCCTTCCATATAGCCATAGGGATGATGATAATCGTCCGGGTTAGTGTCATCGTTTCCGCATGAAAGAAGTGAAAGAGGTAAAATTAAAAGTAAGTAAAATAGTTTTTGTTTCATAAGTTATAAGTATTAAAATGAGGTGAATTCGTTCCTTGAATCTTTACTCCTCTTGTAGGATTATTAATTACAAACATATAATAATTTAATATTAATCGGATGATCCAATTTGTTAATATTTGATAATTAAGTTATTTTAGTTATTTCAATTAAAAACTGTTTTTGACAAAACAATCTGTCATCTATCATTTTTGCAGTCAGATCCTTTTGTTGAAGCGGCTTCTGACAATGACAGATGCTGTGTGACAGATCCTTTTCATCTGTCATCTGTCATGTATTATTTTTTTGAGTTGTATTCCTCTTTTACTCTTTTGTGTTGAATACAACAGTGCCGTTTGCTGGTTTGAAAAGTGTCGTGAAGATGATTTACATTTCCCGTTTATAAATAAATGAATCTCTTAAGTAAAGAAATTCTTTCATGCCTGTAATTAAAGTAAAAGACTTAAGAGTCGAATTCGTTCGACAGCTGTCAAAATGCATTTTGACAACTGTCGTAATGCATTTCTACATATGTCAAAATCGATTTCGACATATGTCAAACGATTTGTTCTCTTAAATGAAAAATATTATATGTCGTTGTGTAAGAGTTGTTTGGCTTAGTATTTGCGCCGATTATATACCTTGGAAATTTTCAAACATAAAGAATGAAACAAATAGATATAGTGACGAGATAAATAGGATGTATTTAGCAGAGGAATGGACAGCGGAATCAGAGATTCTTCAATGACGTAGCAGATTCTATAGGGTAAGCCTGCGGGGAAGAGGGAATGGAAGTCTGAGAGATAAAAAAAGGAGATGTTTCTGTCTGAAACATCTCCTTTATCGTTATAGCAATACAGTTTAATCACATAAAAAACGGAATTACTTGGCTCCTGCTTCCAGTCTCTTCATCAGGGCGAAGATAATTGATCCGGAAATGATACAGCATACGGTAAAGAATACCCATACCTGCCAGATTTCGGCTTTACCCCAAAGAATTGTACCGATTACCAGTAACTGGTTACCCAATGCGGTGGCACACAACCAACCTCCTTGCATAAGTCCCTTGAAACGGGGAG
>MKRK01000145.1:5646-5987 GCA_001896915.1 Clostridiales bacterium 43-6 | reverse complement strand
AAATGCTGCTTTGCAACGTGAAAACTGGATTTTTGTATTATGGCGAAACACGCCACCGCGAAAAAATTGAAATCACGGACGAGCTGCGGGCAACGCTGAAACAAACCGTTACGGAAATGCACATGCTCTACAAAAGAAAGCACACGCCAAAAGTAAAACCTACCAAAAGCTGCAAGGCTTGTTCCTTGGCGGAGTTGTGTCTTCCAAAGCTATATAAGGCCATCACCGTGAGGGAATACATCGAAAACAACACACAGGAGGCGGGACAGTGAGAAAACTACTCAATACCTTATACATCACAAGCCCCGACAGTTATTTGTCCCTTGACGGTGAAAACATTG
>MKRK01000145.1:406-5610 GCA_001896915.1 Clostridiales bacterium 43-6 | reverse complement strand
CTCTTCACAACCTTGAAGGGATTGTGGCATTCGGGTATACCGGTGCGAGCCCGGCGTTGATGGGTGCCTGTGCCAAACGAAATGTTCCGATCCTGTTCATGACAC
The DNA here is from genome assembly GCA_001896915.1 of Clostridiales bacterium 43-6. Lineage (GTDB taxonomy): Bacteria > Bacillota > Clostridia > Oscillospirales > Acutalibacteraceae > MKRK01. The sequence continues at coordinate 5,505 of MKRK01000145.1, read as the reverse complement.
AAAACGGAAGGTTTCTGGCAAGAGTCATTGGTGAGACAAGAGGGAATATCATACTTCGCAAAACGCAATACCGGGTTTCCGACAGTGAATTTTCCGCCATGGATATTGCAAAATGTATGATACTCGGTAAGATCTGTAACAGTAAGGCTGTTGTTGACCGTGCACTCAGAGACCATTCCTTACGGATAGACTGTGATGCACTCAAAAGGGTTTCTGCCAGCCTTGCCGGCTCAGTGGCGCAAGCCAAGGACTGCATGACACTGGATGAGCTAAGAGGAGTGGAGGGTGAGGCGGCCAGACAATATTTCGGCATATTCAATCATTTGATTCTTCAACAAAAGGATACTTTTTCATTTTCTACACGAGTGAAGCGCCCCCCGACCGACAATGTAAATGCATTGATGTCTTTTTTATATACATTGTTGGCTAACGATTGTGCGGCGGCATTGGAAACCGTCGGTGTTGACCCATATGCGGGGTTTATGCATCGGGACAGACCCGGGAGAATGTCTCTTGCCCTTGATTTGATGGAAGAGCTTCGTGCTGCTGTGGCTGACCGGATGGTGTTAACCTTAATCAACCGCAGGGAAATTAACGGAAAAGGCTTTGTAAAAAAAGAAAACGGAGCGGTTATCATGGATGATGAAACAAAAAAACTGGTTCTGAACGCATGGCAGACAAAAAAGAAGGAAGAACTGGTGCATCCGTTTTTAAATGAAAAAATCAGTTGGGGATTGGTACCGTATGCTCAAGCGATGCTTTTGGCAAGGCATCTCAGAGATGACATGGATGCGTATCCACCGTTTTTTTGGAAGTAGGGTTAATTATGATGGTTCTGATTGCATATGATGTGAACACAGAAAATAAATTTGGAAGAAAACGTTTGCGTCAGGTTGCAAAGCAATGCACAAATTATGGGCAGCGTGTACAAAATTCAGTATTTGAATGTGTCATAGATGCCGCCGGATTCAAAGAGGTTCAACATAAGCTGGAACAAATCATAGACAAGGATGCTGATAGCCTTCGGTTTTACTTTTTAGGAAATGATTATAAAAGTAAAGTGGTTCATATCGGAGCAAAGGTGTCATTGGATGTGGAGGGTATTCTGATGGTATAGTGCGAACCCCAAGCTTACAGTAAAACCCTCATTGGTTCGCACGCAAAACAAACCAATAATATACATATAGTATATTTATAGGATTGAAACACGGATTTAAATATACAAAAAGCAAATTACTTGTTGGTATCAACCAACGAGAGCATCAAAAATTTAGCAACTTTTACTGTCGCCCTCCACGCGAGGGCGTGGATTGAAATATGTATTTTCACCTCCTATCATATTGACGGTATCGTCGCCCTCCACGCGAGGGCGTGGATTGAAATATTTGTCAATGTGATATATAATCACACTGCATTGGTCGCCCTCCACGCGAGGGCGTGGATTGAAATTTACCGCGCGCGCGCGGTTGTCCTCTGTCTGCTCGTCGCCCTCCACGCGAGGGCGTGGATTGAAATCGGATTGTGCATTTTGCACAGTCGATTAATCTTGTCGCCCTCCACGCGAGGGCGTGGATTGAAATTGTTTTGCCATACAACATGTCTTTGACCGCCATGTCGCCCTCCACGCGAGGGCGTGGATTGAAATGTCTGCTCCACTATTTATCACCCCAATCTTTATCGTCGCCCTCCACGCGAGGGCGTGGATTGAAATCATGTCCATTGACAAGATTAAACGACTGTGCAAAGTCGCCCTCCACGCGAGGGCGTGGATTGAAATTTACCGCGCGCGCGCGGTTGTCCTCTGTCTGCTCGTCGCCCTCCACGCGAGGGCGTGGATTGAAATGTAAGCTGTGCGTGCTGACATTTTGCGGCAGTCTAGTCGCCCTCCACGCGAGGGCGTGGATTGAAATGTGTCCCCGCAGAGCGGGGACAACTTCGGGGACAGTCGCCCTCCACGCGAGGGCGTGGATTGAAATTGCTTTGATGCCATATGCAAGGAGCTAAACGCTCCCCGGTCGCCCTCCACGCGAGGGCGTGGATTGAAATCCATACAAGCATCAAGTACGATATCGCCTTCGTTGGTCGCCCTCCACGTTTGGGCGTGGATTGAAATCCTTTGGCGGATATCGTTATCTTGGCTGACTGGAGTCGCCCTCCACGCGAGGGCGTGGATTGAAATAATTGCATAAGTAAACATTTCGATATCAAATTCAAGGTCGCCCTCCACGCGAGGGCGTGGATTGAAATTTTGTAATATTTAAGGCTCATGATGGCGCTGACGAGTCGCCCTCCACGCGAGGGCGTGGATTGAAATCTTTCATTTTTGCGGTTGACTGCAAAACGCAGTTAGTCGCCCTCCACGCGAGGGCGTGGATTGAAATAAAATGTTTTGGTTTATGCGGATCCGCCTTACAGTCGCCCTCCACGCGAGGGCGTGGATTGAAATAAAGCGCATCAGCTCGCCGCCGGAGCGGTCAAGGTCGCCCTCCACGCGAGGGCGTGGATTGAAATTCCAAGAAAGCGGGGCGCATCAATTCCTCGGGCCGTCGCCCTCCACGCGAGGGCGTGGATTGAAATGTCCATATTTTTCTACCTCCTTGACTACACCCTCGGTCGCCCTCCACGCGAGGGCGTGGATTGAAATCAAGCAGGAGCAGGAAGCCCACCAGGAGAGCAATGGTCGCCCTCCACGCGAGGGCGTGGATTGAAATGTATACAGGGGGTGCTAAGAATTGAACAAACCAACTCGTCGCCCTCCACGCGAGGGCGTGGATTGAAATAAGAATGGATCGTGTCGACACTGGCTTGAGGGCTATGTCGCCCTCCACGCGAGGGCGTGGATTGAAATATGGTGTCAATGAGCAACTGTGCAGCTTGTGGGGTGTCGCCCTCCACGCGAGGGCGTGGATTGAAATGCATTACAAGTATGGAGACGCCAAAGAGTGTTATAGTCGCCCTCCACGCGAGGGCGTGGATTGAAATTGTAATGACCGTCCGGGTATGTATATACCGCGCAAGTCGCCCTCCACGCGAGGGCGTGGATTGAAATCAGTATCAATTTTCAGTGCCTTTTCATGGGTGAGTGTCGCCCTCCACGCGAGGGCGTGGATTGAAATTCAAATGGTAGGCGAAAGCGGATCTGGAAGAAATAGTCGCCCTCCACGCGAGGGCGTGGATTGAAATATTGACTGTACAAAGTCTTGTACATCGTGTGCGTCGTCGCCCTCCACGCGAGGGCGTGGATTGAAATAAGCAATGCTTTCCTCGCTGTCCATTTTTGCGATTGTCGCCCTCCACGCGAGGGCGTGGATTGAAATTGTTTTGCCTCATAAGATTAAGCTGCCATGTAATTGTCGCCCTCCACGCGAGGGCGTGGATTGAAATGCCACGGCTCCACCGTCGCCGTAGGCTTCGCCAGTCGCCCTCCACGCGAGGGCGTGGATTGAAATTGTTTTGCACAAGTTACCATATACCCATTCACCATTGTCGCCCTCCACGCGAGGGCGTGGATTGAAATTTACGCCTATAAAAAGAATTTAAGGGAAGCTAATGTCGCCCTCCACGCGAGGGCGTGGATTGAAATTCTAATTGCATAACAACTTTAAATTACATAAATTTCGTCGCCCTCCACGCGAGGGCGTGGATTGAAATGATGACAAACATGATCATCAATGGTGATTTTTCGTCGCCCTCCACACGAGGGCGTGGATTTTTTGCTTCTGATGCAATCATGGGTCTTGCTCGTATTGACTATGGTTTTATATGAGACGGAATTGTTCTTTTTTACAATTAAAATCCATCATTCAAATTCTTTTCTTGCCTTTTTTTCATCTTGTGATACAATGATATAGGATTGCTGATATTTCATTGAGTGATTTCATACAAATATGATATTCGGTATATTGAAAAGTTTTTCTGCGGCGAACATGTGACGTGGTTTGTCGGGGTTTTGTTTTGATTATATCGTAGAAGAAACGGAGAAAGAATGATTAGGATTATTACGGATTCCAGCAGTGAAATCAATTTGAAAAGAGCACAAGAGCTCAATATTGAAATTGCACCCATCCGGGTGACATTTGGAAACGAAACCTTCGTTCCATATAAAGAGATTTCCAACCGAGAATTTTATAAAAAAATGGAAGAAGCTCCGGAAATCCCGAAAACATCACAAACACCTCCCCATGAATTTGAGGAAATGTTCCGGGCGGCTTTGGATGCGGGTGACCAGGTAATCGCTGTGTTGATATCCAGCAAAATCAGCGGCACCTATCAATCCGCCTTGATTGCAAAGGAAAACATCGGGTCGGATGACATTTTTGTGGTGGATTCTCTTTCTGCGACCTTTGCTTTGGGAATTTTGGTAATGGAAGCGGTAAAAATGAGAGATAACGGCGCAAAAGCAGAAGATATTTGCACGTTTATTGATAATAACAAGGGCAAGCTGAAAATGTATGCTGTTTTGGATGACCTGAAATTCCTGAAAAAGGGCGGGCGCATTTCAACAGCTCAGGCAATCGTAGGCACCATGCTTCATTTTAAACCCATTGTGTCGCTACGCAACGGACTGGTGGTGCAGGAAGCAAAGGAGCGGGGAAGAAAAAGGGCTTTTGAATGGGTCATTAAAAAAGCCCAGGAGGACGGCATTGACTTTAAAAAGGCAGTTGCTGTGGCACACTCCAACGCGGTCGAGGCATTGCTTGAATTGATTTTAATGTTCGACGATATCGCAAAAAACGTAAAAACCGAGAAACTCTTAAAATTCGAAATCGGTCCCACCATCGGTGTTCACGGCGGACCGGGTGCCGCAGGCTTCGCATTTTTCACCGAATAAATGCAACATAGAAATTAATCAATAAAAAAGACTTGACCAATTGGGAAGAATATGTTAAACTGTTCTTACCTCTGAAAAGGTCTTTTTTTTTGCATGAAAAAGCCGGATATTTAATGTAAAGTTAAACATTCTGCTCAACAAAAAGGATTGAATCGAGGGAGGCAAAATATTTCCTTAAAAACTGGGAGGTGCCGTCATGAGGGTGAAAGTAACACTGGCTTGTACAGAGTGCAAGCAACGCAACTACAATACCATGAAAAACAAGAAG
>MKRK01000145.1:0-341 GCA_001896915.1 Clostridiales bacterium 43-6 | reverse complement strand
AGAAACGAAATAGGGGTGAATGATGATGAAAACGCTCGCAGCTATCACTCGTATTGCTGCAATTGCTTTTGCGGCAGCAGTATTTGTACTGTTTTTCTTTGATCTTGTTAAGATTTTAACAGCGGATGGCAACACGGTAAAGCTTACCGGTTTTGAGCTTGCTTTGGGTTCCAAACAAGCAGGTGTTTCCGTCGGGGTGTCCGTTTGGTACCTGACTGCTTTCTTATTGAGTACAGCAGGATTGGTGCTTGCGTCCTTGTCCTTTAAGTTTAGAAAAACAATCACATCTGCATGGGTATTTGAGCTTTTGGCTATGATCAATTTATTGGTTCTATTCTTTG
>MKRK01000144.1:4487-10418 GCA_001896915.1 Clostridiales bacterium 43-6 | reverse complement strand
CATAGCTGAGAACCACACCGCTGACAAAAGCAAGCACATTGATAAACACCAATTCGCCGGCAGCCCGTTTCAGAATATCAATCCGTTTGTATCCGATTGCCATGAGCATCCCAAACTCGTTGCGTCGTGAAAAATACTGGGCATAACAGGTGTTGGCAACGGCAAAGGAAATGACAACGAGAATGGCAAAGGTGACAATGGAATAGAGATTTTTCAAGCCGCTTGCCGTGTTGTTGTACTCCTCCAGAGCGGTAACGCGGGGGATCACATGGGCATCGTTTTTGTCAATATTTTTTACGGATTCATTGAAGCGGTCCCGTTTGCCCTCCTTGAGAAAGATCAGAAAGCCGTTTGTTTTTAACAGGGGCTTGTCGGTGATGCCGAAGCCGCAGACAACATCACCGGAAAGGGAACCGGTGATCAGGTATTTTCCCTCTATTCTCTCGCTGATGTCCACTTCTTTTCCAATATAATCCCCTACGTGAAAGCCGCGGTTTTTCATGGCTCTGTAATCCAGCGCAATTTCATTTTTTCCTGCTTGGGGCATTCGTCCGTCAATGAGCTTGATGTTGTGTTTCGCCAGAAAATAGTCCACATCCTTATTTTCCATGACCATAATGTTGGTCATGATATTCCCGAAAAAATGATAAAAATTCGTGTTCAGCACGGTGGCGTTGACGGTCCGCTCCACGTTTTCATCGGTTTCGATCCGTTCCACGAGGCTTTGGGCAAGGCTGCCGTTCGGTCCGGGATAGATGGCAGACATGTTGTCGAACAAATTCAAGTACAGAAGCATGGTGCTTTGAATGACCGCAAAGCCGATGATCTGAAAAACGATGATGCCGATGATGCCTGCAGACAGAGCGGTGGTCATGCCCACGGTTCGTTTTTTGTTGGCGCCGAAATATTTCAGCGGTGACAGTGGCTTGATGAGGTACCGCTTTTGTTTTGTGTTGTGTGTTTGCATTGTGTTCACCCTTTCTACTTGCTGTTATCAGTATAAGCAACGGGATGGTTCTGGAACAGTGACCGGGGTCATATCTTTCGGTCATTTTTTTGTCTTTCCTATATATAACAAAAGTCATCCTTCAAAAGCAAGAAGGATGACTTTTGTTATATATATTCTTTGATTTTAATCGCAGCGCCGGTGCGGTCGTTGGTGCCCAGCTTTTCATAAATCACACTGACATAGTTTTTTACGGTGCCTTCGCTGATATACAAAGATCCGGCAATCTGTTTGTTGGTATAGCCCTGTGAAATCATTACGGCGATCTCGTTCTCCCGTTCCGTTAAGAAAAAGGTATCCTTTAAGCGGTCGGTTTTCTTTTTGACTTTTAAATTAGACAAAAGTCTGGCGGCGACCCTTGAGGGTAAGATTGTGTCGCCTTTTGCGGCGTCCTTCACCGCTGCGATCAGTTTTTCGCCGCTGATGTCCTTCAGCAAATAGCCGCAGGCACCGTTTTTCAGAGCATCCTCAATATAATCACGGTCATCAAAGGTGGTCAGCATCAAAACAGAGATGTGGGGATACCGCTGATTGATGTGCTTGGTACAGTCCACACCGTTCATTTCGGGCATACGGATGTCCATGAGAATCACATCGGGGGCATTGCTTTCTAAAAACAGCAGAGCGGTTTTGCCGTTATCCCGAATGCCGATGACTTCAATTTCCGGATCGGTTTCTAAAATGGCTTTCAGTCCCTCCGGCAAAATCCTTTGGTCGTCCACCAGCAGTACTTTGATTTTACTCATAGGCTCCCTCCCGAAAGTGGTAGTGTTATATGGATTTCAAAGCCGTTGTCCGGCTCGCCGGAAAGGCTGACAGTACCGTTTTTTTCTTCTATATTATGGATCAGACCCGTCAGGCCAAAGCCCTTTTGAAAACGGTTCATGTCCACGCCCCTGCCGTTGTCCGAAATGACCAGTGACAGCGTTTTCCCGGCTTGTTCAAGCGTTATGATAAAAGCGGTGGCACCACCGTGACGGATGCCGTTTGCCAATGCCTCGCGGATCGCCAAAACCAGAATCCCTGCATAGCCTTTTGGAAGGTGGTCGGGGATGTTGATATGATAACGGATGTTGATGTCGGTATTTTGTGTAGTTTGGTCAAGAATGTTTTGGATGGCTTCGGATAGGTTCTCGTCGTCTGCCAGCATATGGACGGACTGGCGGATTTGCTGTAGCCCGTTTATCACCTGTTCATGGGCGAGGTTTGATTTTTCCATGGCCTTTTCCGGATCCTTCTTCCACAACATTCTGGCGGCTTCCAGCGCAACAATGGCGGTGGTCAGGGTATGTCCCACGGTATCGTGAATACGGTGGGCGATGCGGTTGCGTTCCTTCAGCGATGCGGTTTCTTCCAGCTGCAGATAGGCCGCCTGTAGGCGAACCTCCCGCTCTTCGGTTTCTCTGCGTGCATTGATCATCTGATGATAGCTGTGAAAAACCACGCTGACGAGACAGGCTATGGAAGTGCTTATCAGAAATAAGGGTGCATAGGTGAACACGCTGAATAATATCACTTTCATATTCATATGAAGATTGCTGGCTGACAAAAACACAATAAATGAAAACACGGAATAGAGCACGCTTTGCCCCAGGGAGAGTCGAAAGCAAACTTCTGCCAGAGAAAGACAAAAGAAAAGCTCAGAGCCTTTCAGGAGAAGGCAAATAATAAGCAAAAGCAGCATGTCTGCACCAAGCAGGAGGAGGTGGTTACGCTTGTGGTTTTCGGTGAAGGGAAGATAAAAAATACGCAAAGAAAAAACAAGCATCCAAAGGATGCCCAGCATAAGCGCTTCCCAAAGCCTGTACAAGTTGACATAAACCAGATAAAAATAAAAGAGAAGTGCCAAGGACAGAAATATGTTGTTTTTGTACTGATGGATTCTATTCTCCATGTTATCACCGCCCGGCTATCATTTTACTATAGATTGGGAATGTTGACAACAGAAATGTTGCGGCAATTGTAAGCCGGGAGTTTTGACAACAAGATAGAACCGCACAAGCGCTATTGCTTGTGCGGTTCTATTTCGTGGACCACTATTCATAATTATCCTTCTGTACTTCCTTTAGGAAAGGCTTGGAGGAGTTTCTTAAAAAGAGGGTGGAGGAGGATAATTACAAGCTGAGTTTATGGTTGCAGTTTATTTTGCATCCTGCAAAGCGTCATAGCCTTCTTCGCCGGAGCTGACCTTGACAACGTTTTCAACGTCATAAACGAAGATTTTGCCATCGCCGATCTTACCGGTGTAAAGAACCTTTTTCGCTGTATCGATTACTTCCTTGACAGGAACCTTGCAAACAACGATTTCAACACTGACCTTGGGTAAGAGGTTCATTTCAACCTCAACACCTCTGTAGTAACTGGTGTGTCCCTTCTGCATGCCGCAGCCCAACACATTGGTGACAGTCATACCGGTGATGCCGATTGCATTCATGGCTTCCTTCAAAGCATCGAATTTATTTGGATTTGTGATAATCTCTAATTTTGTGATCTTAACATCCGAAGCGGAGGCAGGTGCTGTTTTTAATACAACCGGAACAGCATCGTCTACGCTGACAGAGGGCTTTTCGGAAGCTGCGCCGGAGAAGGCTTCGGCGGATACGGGCATTGCGGGCATAAAGTCTGCATAACTGCTGACCAGTCCGTGCTCTTCGATATCAAGACCGGCAAGCTCTTCGGCCGCTGAAACACGAAGACCGATTGTTTTCTTCATGATAAAGAATACGATGGACATGGTTACGGCAACCCATAGTGCAACTGCACCGACACCCAGAGCCTGAACACCAAGCTGGTGTGCGCCGTGACCATAGAACAGACCGCTTTCGGTAGCAAATAACCCAACCATGATGGTTCCGCCGGCACCGCAGACACCGTGGACGCCGATGGCGCCGACCGGATCGTCGATTTTCAGAACCTTGTCAATGAATTCAATGCCGAATACGATGAGGAAACCTGCAATGGCACCGATGGCAACTGCGCCCTCCGGGGAAACAGCGGCACATCCTGCCGTAATTGCTACCAGACCGCCCAATGCACCGTTCAGTGTCATGGAAACGTCGGGTTTCTTGTATTTGATCCATGTGATAATCATGGTGACTGTAGCACCTGCTGCAGCTGCCAAGTTGGTTGTGATGAAGATATTACCCATTAATACTAACGTGTCGTCACCGGTTGCAGAAACGGTTGAGCCGGGGTTGAACCCAAACCAGCCGAACCAGAGGATGAAAACACCCAAAGCGCCGAGGGTTAAGCTGTGACCGGGGATGGCCTTTGATTTTCCTTCTTTTGTATATTTTCCGATACGGGGTCCCAGGAAGATAGCACCCACCAGGGCAGCCACACCACCGACCATATGTACCGCTGTAGAACCTGCGAAATCAATGAAGCCCTTTTCAGCAAGCCAGCCGCCGCCCCAAATCCAGTGACCGGATACCGGGTATACCACTAGGCTGATGACAACGCTGTAAATGCAGTAAGAAATAAATTTGGTACGTTCTGCCATGGCACCCGAAACGATGGTTGCGGCGGTTGCACAGAACACGGTTTGGAAGATGAGGAACACCGGCAGCGGAAGGGCACCGAAAGTATAATCGCCCTGTACAAAGAAATCAAATGCGCCGAAAAAACCGTTGCCTGAACCAAACATAATGCCGAAACCTACGAACCAGAACACGAGGGAGCCGAGTGCAAAGTCCATGAGGTTTTTCATGATAATGTTGCCTGCGTTCTTTGCTCTGGTGAAACCTGTTTCAACCATGGCAAATCCGGCTTGCATAAAGAATACCAAAGACGCTGCGATCAACGTCCAGATAACGTCAACTGATGAAAAATTCATTTTATTTCCTCCTTAAATAAAATAGATGCATACACAGGACAATCATCCCCCGTACACATCATTGTGTTGAATACGAATTACCCCAACAGTCAATTTATATCCCTGCTCCCCTAAAAAGTAAAAAAGTGCATCACGGAAAAATCCGCTGATGCACACCCTTGTACCTTCAGGCATATAAACCTAACTTTGAAGCTTGTGTCTTACGAAACAAAAAAAGCGCATATTTTGAACCACTGTTCAAAATACACACCATCGTGCCTTCGTAAAAATCAAGTCTTCCTGTTTCAACTTACTTATATAATACATAGAGGATTTAATTTTGTCAATAGCTTTTTTAAAATAATACAAATTGGTATATTTTTTTGTGGGATTCAATAAAAAAATAATAATAAATACAGCATATTATACATCAAAACGATAATAAAACCGCACATGCAACACTGCATGTGCGGTTTTATTGTGTGGACCACATATCATAATTACCCGCCTGCTTTCCGATCCTTAAGGAAAGGCTTGGAGGAGTTTCTTATAAAGAGGGGTGGGGTAGGTGGATAATTATAAGCAAAAATCAGTCTTTGATCATCTGGAAATCCGGATAGCCGTATGCACCCATTTCGTCACGGTCGAGACCTTCCAGCTCAACTTCCGGTTTGACACGCAGACCCCAGACCTTGTCGAGGAATTTGAAGAAGAGGAAGGATACACCAAAGCCCCAAACGATCAGAACACCAACACAAATCAATTGTGCCAAAAGCTGGGACGCATCGCCGAAGAACAACCCTTTTACGCCGCCGGCAACGCCGTTGATCCCATCGCCATATGAGCCGTCTGCGAATAATCCTAACGCCAGCACACCCCAAACACCGTTGACACAGTGTACCGAGATAGCACCGACAGGATCATCAATTTTCAGCTTGTTGTCAAAGAAGGCAACAGAGATACAAACCAAGAGACCGGCAATTGCACCGATGATAAATGCAGAAATACCGTTTACAAATGCACAGGGAGCCGTGATGGCAACAAGACCTGCCAATGAGCCGTTGGCTGTCATGGAAGGGTCGGGCTTACCAAACCGGATCCACATATAGAA
>MKRK01000144.1:2658-4384 GCA_001896915.1 Clostridiales bacterium 43-6 | reverse complement strand
GGAAAGCACGGGCTTTGCCGTCCTTATCATACTTGCCAAGTCTCGGTCCAATCACGATTGCACCGGACAGAGCCATCATGCCGCCCATGGAGTGGACAACTGCGGAACCTGCAAAGTCAACAACACCGTGACCAATGCCAAAGTTTTTGCCAAGTGTAGAAAGCCAGCCGCCGCCCCATACCCAGTTGCCAAAGATCGGATATGCGATCATAGAAATAAAGAAGGCTATGATAACATAGGCGGAATATTTCACACGTTCTGCCATAGAGCCTGTGGGAATTGTGACAGTAGTATCCATGAATACCATTTGGAAAAAGAAGAATGCATAGATACCGGCATCGTATGTACCGCTGAGCATAAAGCCTTTTGTGCCGAACAAACCGCCAAAACCGTCAATCGAAACCATTTGGTCAAGCGTACCGCCGCCTGTCCCCAGTCCGCCGACACCGCCGACGCCGCCGTATTGCAGTGCAAAACCCACCAGGAAGTAACCGATGGCTCCCACCAGGAATACCATGAAGTTCATTGTAATGGTATGAGCAGCATTCTTCCCGCGGGTAAAGCCCGTTTCGACCATGGCAAAGCCGCATTGAAAGAAGAACACCATAAAACCGGTAATCATAACCCATACAAAGTTTGCACTGAACTGTGCTTTTTGTACGCCTTCGGCAACCTCCTGCAGCGTTTCATTGCCGGTTACGGCAGAGGCTGCATAGGACGCACCGCTGGAATCAGCACCGGTTGCGGATGCGGAAATCGTAAAGATTGCCGCAAAAATTGTTATCAAAAAAAGAATGCTTAGAATTTTATGCGATCTTTTCATAATGAATCCCCCAATTTCAAATGTTATTTAACCTTTTTCACCTTTCTCTTTTTGAAATTATCAAAAGAGAATTGTGCATTGGGTTTGTATACCTCTGTTTTTAATTTTCCCACCGACAGAAAGTTGCGGATGCCCAAATAGACGACCAAAGCACCGAATACCGCTCCGGAGGTAGCAACGCCGAATACCGGGATGGTAACATTTTGTACAATGCTGTAAATGCTGAAAACAGTGCCGGAGGCAATCAGCAACAGTGCGAGACCGCGCAGTGCGTAAATAGACAGCCGTTTGTTTAGTTCGGGTTTGTATTCTGTTTTGATTGTCGTCATATTGCAGCTTCACCCTTTTCGTTCGTTCTGATTCTGATTGCTTTTTCCACATTGTAAACAAAGATTTTACCGTCACCGATCTTACCGGTTTGAATGGCAGCGGTGATTTTGTCAATGAGGCTGTCTACGATTTCATCGTGGACAATCGATTCAATTTTAATCTTAGGCAGCAGATTTAAACTGAATTCAATTCCTCTGTAGGTTTCTACCAAACCTTTTTGGTTGCCGCATCCGGAAACATTGGAAACAGTCATACCATGTACTTTTTCGGCGTTAAGGATCCGTTTAACGTCTTCCAATTTTTCCGGTCTGATGAACATCTCGATTTTTTTCATATACCCATCTCCCTTAAATAAAATAGGTGCGTAATTTCTTTCGAAATTAAGCACCGTTGCCTAAAAAAGTATCGGGGGCTGATTCCATTCATTAGGAATCAGCCCCCTTGCTCTGGCACTAACTATAGCACCATTGAAAACGCATTTCAAGTGCTTTTTTGCAAGTTGAAAATATTTGTAAATTATTTTAACAATGCCCTCTGTTTTTTCAACTTATATATACATATAGCATAAATAGA
>MKRK01000144.1:0-2595 GCA_001896915.1 Clostridiales bacterium 43-6 | reverse complement strand
ATCTCTGGTCAATTCTTCCGATTCAACCCAGACATGGTTTGCGATGGGCACTGCTTGTTCGGCATAAACCAAAAACCCGGTCATGAGCCACTCCTTGTGGGTGAAGATATGGGAGGACGGCTGGGTTTTTTGAATGGATACCGGTGTGATATTCCATGCTTTCAGTTTGTTTTTGATATCCTGCTCCTCAGCTGTTTCATCGATATTCGGAAATTCCCACAGACCTGCCAGCAATCCTGTATCGGGACGCTTGTGCAGCAATACGGCATTTTTGCTGAGGATCATCAATACTGTTTTGTGTTCGATTGTACGTGATTTCAGTGAGGATTTTACGGGCAATTCTCCTGCGATATCTTTTTGAAACCCGACACAATACGCAGTCAACGGACAGTTACGGCAAAGCGGTGCGCCATTCGGCAGGCATACCAAAGCGCCCAACTCCATCATTGCCTGATTAAAATCCCCGGGACGCTCTTTGGATTGCAGCTCTTTGACAGCCTGTTGAAACACTTTTTTTACCTGTGATTTCGTGATATCTTCAAAGGAGCCGGTCAGTCGTGACATAACCCGGAGCACGTTGCCGTCCACCGCAGTAACCGGGATGCCGAAAGCGGTGGAAGCGATTGCGCCGGCGGTGTATTCGCCAATGCCGGGCAGCTTGACAAGCAAATCGTAGGACATGGGCAGCCTTCCGCCATGTTCGGCGACGATCACCTGAGCGGCTTTTTGCATGTTTTTGACACGGCTGTAATAGCCCAGCCCTTCCCAAAGCTTTAATAATACGTTTTCCTCTGCCTCCGCCAGGGTACGGATATCGGGCAGGCGTTTGATAAACCGGTCAAAATAAGGGAGAGCAGCCGTCATTCGCGTTTGCTGCAGCATGATTTCCGACACCCAGATGTGATAAGGGTCGGGATTTTCCCGCCAAGGAAGCGGTCTGCGGTTTTGATCGTACCAGGACAAAAGCAGAGTGGCAACGGGGGATGAACTTAATGACACAATATTTTCTTTCACAATCACTCAACCAATTCAATAAATAGTGCTATCATTGTAACATATTTAGAATAAAAACTCTATTGGAATTATATCAGAGACAAATAAAACGACGGACTTTAAAACTCCGTCGTTTTTACTGTGGGATTCATATGTATGGCTTTTACTGAATGTCTCAGTAGTAATAAGAACATTATTTATGGCAGCAAAATGCCTTCATCATTGTGTTTCCTTAGGTTTGCAGCAGGCTGACGAATGAATGAACGATGACACCCGTCATTTTCCATGGGCTTGTTGTATGATTGATTGAAATGGACATATACTCACACACCAACCACATCCGCTGCATAAGTCAGAATCAATTTCGGCTTTTGATGCCGGAGCCGGCTGAGAAATTGCCAGACATAATTTATCAATACAAGTGCATCTATTACACATTTTGCAGCGATCTGTCACCAGCATACGGGCTTGCTCATGTTGTGTTTGAATTACTGTATCAACACTATCCTCTATATAGGGCAGTGAAATGCCAATCAACGACTGGACAGAGGGGATATTCTTTGATGTCAGATATGCATCCAACGAGTGCTTGAATGTTTGAAAAGATTGAATTCCGTGCCACGCCACAACGCTGGACAATTGCACAGTAGTTGCTCCCAATAAAAGTGCCTGTATGGCTTGCCGGTCATTGACAAATCCTCCGACACAGGAAATCTCCAATCCTTTTGACTGAGCAAACGGAACAAATTTATATAAATGGTAATAAGTGAGCAGTCTTTGCTGCGGTCCGTAAATACCCGTTGGCGCCCAGCGATCGTACCCGGCAAAGGGAGATGTGGCGGCGGATTCCAGGGAGGGAGGGACCAGACCGATGTATGCATTAAATAAAGTAAGACCTTGTACTTCATCCGTGATTTTATTTAACAATTCTCCATAATCAATGGTCGGTGACAGCTTTAAAGAAATAGGAATGTTTCCGCAAATGTGTCTTGCTCTTTTTAGTTTTGATAACAGCGTTTCTTCCGGTGATTGACCGAACCGGGTCAAAGCGTTTGGACAGGAGAAATACAGCTCAATTCCATCAATGGGGGTTTGTAGCAGTTGATTGAGTGCAAACTCAAACTGATCTGAAGTGCCAATGTCAGCAATGCTGGCGATGACCGGGATACCCGGTTGCTTTTGCACCAAGCCTGCTGCCAGGGCTATGCCATATTCAAGGGATATGATATTGGGGTAGGTGGGACCTTGAACAGTGAATCCCATCGGCCCTTTTAAACCGCTTTCGATTATCATAGTCCGCACCTTGACATTGTTTCTGTCGCCCGAACCAGTGGATCTTTCAGGGTTGACAGATGGTAATATGATGGCTCCCGCTCCGGCTTCAGCGCATTTGCAGTAATAGGCAATGTGCCGGGGTAAATCTGTGTGTGAAAACAATGTCAGCGAGGCCAGGATAAACGGTGAGGGTAAATCAAGACCCATCCATCGGCAATGTGTGGACATTCCCTATCACTCCTATCTGTCATCTTTCTTGTTCCGTTGTTTTAATTTATCAGGATGTCTGTCATACCAAGGGGCTTTCACTTTTTTAGAAAGCCTTAC
>MKRK01000143.1:8777-12634 GCA_001896915.1 Clostridiales bacterium 43-6 | reverse complement strand
CCTTCCGTCACATCAAAAAATACCTGTTCCAGCGTTGTCCCCTGTCCGTCCACTCCGGCTTTTTCACACACCGCTTTCACAACCCCCCGGGACATGATAACAGCCCTGTCCCAGATGTCATTGATGCTATCGATCATATGGGTGCTGATGACAACGGCACAGCCGCTGTTTTTCAGCTCTGTAAACACCTGCTTGAGCTCCTTGATGGCATGAGGGTCAAGCCCCACCATCGGCTCGTCAAACACGATCATTTTCGGCTTGTGCAGCAAGGCACAGCAAATGCTGACCTTCTGCTGCATCCCCTTTGAAAGCTCACGGGAAAGCTTGTTTTTCTTATCATAAAGCTCAAACCGCCGCAGCAGCTCGTCAATGTACAATTCATAATTCTCCAGCTTGTAAGCACGGGCGATGAATTCCAGATGCTCCCCTACGGTCAGAAGCTCATAGAGTGCCGGCATTTCCGGCACATAGCCAAGTAAGCGTTTCGCTTCCACACTCTTGTTGGGAAGCCCGTCAACAAAAATTTCACCGTCATAGCGAAGAAGACCCATAATGGATTTGATCACAGTGCTTTTTCCGGCGCCGTTGGGACCCAGAATAACCGATATTTCCCCCGTGGGGCAAGAAAATGAAACGTCGTGGTTGGCAATGGTTCCGCCATATCGTTTGGTAACATGTTGTACTGTAAGCATAGGAAACCTCCGTTTATTCAATATCTTTATTCTAATCCAATCAATGGTCAATTGCAATCAAAAACTGCATTGGGTTCTGACATATTTGATCTCATACTAATCTCAAATAAAAGCATCGATAATTTTATCGGCTTTCATAATTGCGATTCGTATCACACATCTGTCAAGCACAATGCAGCTTCATTCAGTTCTTTAGTTTCTCTTCAGCAGTCAGAATATCAATCAATTGCTTTGCCACTCTGGGAGACCGCCCGCCCTTGGACAGGGCAAACCGTTCCGCCCGTTCCGCCAATTCCGTTCTGTCGATCATCAGCCCTCTGTCGTTGGCCAGCTTGTTTACAATATCAAAATATCCCTGCCGGTCAGGGTTGATGAAGGTAATGGTAATGCCGAACCGGTCGGAAAGAGACAAAACCTCCTGCATGGTGTCACTGTGATGCAGCTCATCCCCGTCACGGTCGGAGAAGGTTTCTCTGACCAGATGGCGGCGGTTGGAGGTGGCATAAATGAGAACATTGTCCGGCCGGGCCGAAAGCCCCCCCTCCAGCACCGCTTTCAATGCCGAAAAGCTGTCGTCCCGCTGGGAAAAGGACAAATCATCAATGAACACAATGAATTTGAGCGCAGTCCCCGAAAGCCGGTCAATGAGCATAGGAAAATCCGAAAGATAACGTTTCGGCATTTCCACAATGCGTAACCCCTCGTCACGGTATTCGTTCAAAACCGCATGCACGGTGGAGGATTTTCCCGTCCCTCTGTCGCCGTACAGCAAAATATTATTGGCTGGCAGCCCTGCCAAAAACGCCTTGGTGTTGGTCAGCACGTCGCCCCGCTGCTGTGCATATCCCTTTAGGTCCTGCAAGGTCACCCTGTCCGGCGCAGTAACGGGCAAAATATCCCCGTTCCACAAAAATGCGGCATATCGGGCATAAATCCCGCATCCATTTTTGCGGTAAAACACTTTTAATTCCTCTGGGGTAACAGAAAACCCTTTCGTTCCCCACTTCGGCAAAAGAGAGAGCCGGATCTCATATCGTCCCGCAATCTCCTCGGGTGTGATCTGTGACAGCGCCGTCAGCGCTTCCATGTCGCTTCTGACCAGCTCGTCCGCTTCACAAATCCCCATGGAAAACGGGTTTTCATCGTATAAAATACCGCTCGATACCGCTTTTGCCACATCCGATAAGCACCCCTGTGCCGCTGCGGCAAAACAAAGAGCCCCGCAGGCTTTCAAAATCTCGTGCCGGTCTCCGGCACAAAAAACAAGCGCATGCAGCTCCTTGACGACCGGTTTCTGAATCACATTTTTATAAATACTGAGTGCCGACAACTTTAGTTTTAGTTCGCTGATGTTCAATTCTCTTAACCCCTTCAACCTTGAATACCTCTATTATACCGAAAACAAGCACCGTTTGCAATGCTATAGTTCAAAGCTTAACTGGTCAAGGCCTCTGCCATCCGATTGTTTGTCCGCCGTCATTTGCCGCAGCACGTCATAATTGTCAAACGCCGTGCCGCCGTTATACGTTCCGTTACAGGTGATAAAATACACGCACCGTTTCAGGGAAACCCCCATTTGTTTCAACACGCTGTGGGTGATGACACAGTACTTTCGGGCTTCCATGATTTTTTGGGCATAGGTAGTGCCGATGCCCGGCACACGAAGCAGCATTTCATAATCCGCCTTATTCACCTCCACAGGGAATAAATGCAGGTTACGTAAGGCATAGCTCGCCTTCGGGTCAAGCTCGGGGGACAAAAAGGGGTCATCCGCCGGGGTGATTTCGTCCGGCGTAAATCCGTACAGCTCTAACAGCCGGTCCGCCTGATACAGCCGCCTCACCCGCCATTTGGGAGTGGAAACCAGCGGCATGGAATATCCCTTCGCCTCGTGCTTATACTGAAACGCAGTATAATATACCCGCTTCAAATCGTATTTTCGATACAGCGCCCGGGACAAATTCATGATCGTCCTGTCGTCCTCACCGGTGCTCCCTGCCATCAGTTGTGTGGTCTGGGACACGGCATATTTTCCCCTGTATTGCCTTGCGTTTTTGATACAGTCACTGATCTGTCCCATGGGGGTCAATATGTTCGTGCGGTTCTTCTGCTTTGCGATTTTGTCATACCCCTCGCTTTTTGCCACCTCAATATTCACGCTCATACGGTTTGCATACCGTCCGGTTTGTTCAATGAGCAACGGATCCGCTCCCGGCATCACCTTGGCGTGAAGATACCCGGAATACAAATAGGTTTCACGAATGATTTTCAGGGTTTTGAGGATCATCTCCTGGGTATAATCGGCGTTTTTGTAGATGGCTGAGGTGATAAACACCCCGTGGGTGTTCTTTTTGGCTTCCAGCAGTGCAATTTTGGCAAGCTCGGCAGGGGTGGAGCAATACCGCTGCTTGTCATGGCTGCTTCGGCATCCGCAATAAGCACAGTTAAAAATACAGTCGTTGGACACAAACACCTTCGGCACAGTGGGCGGACCCGGCTTTGCCCGAATGCCGGACAGCATGCTGAGATCCACTGTGCAGAAGCTGTCGATTTCCCTGTCCATAGCGATCTCATACTGTGCGTCGTCCTTCATCCGAAGGATTTTATCCTCCACGGTCAATTCATTGTGAAGTATCAAATTCGCCATGCCGCCACCGCCTTCCTCTTCTTTTCCCTAATTATAACAGAAACAAAACAAAAAATCAAACATATGTTCTTTTATATGTAAAAAAAAGAGCCACAGCACCTGCGGCTCCTGCTTATAACCAATCCTTCACAAAGGCCCCTGATTTATCAGTAAAGGAACCGACGATAATCATAATCAAATCCACCAAAAAACCAATGCCGAAAATCCCACCGGAAATCAGCCACAAAAACCCTGTCCCGACCTTGCCTACATAAAACCGATGGATTCCAAAAACACCAAGAAAAAAACAAAGCAACAACGCCACCAACCTATTTTTATCCGAAACCATAATAACCCTCCCACATTTTCAGGTATGATATTATGATTTACGGTTTTATTATTTTAATAAGTGTAAAATATTTCTTTCAAAAAATAGCATAACCAAAACAAATCCATGCGGTAAAAAGGGTTGCTTTTGCAACCATTTTCTTTTACCTCTAATCCATTGCCAACATCATAATTTGAATCCGCAATTTTAA
>MKRK01000143.1:6114-8731 GCA_001896915.1 Clostridiales bacterium 43-6 | reverse complement strand
ATTATTCTCGGGAATCAGCTTGGCGAACTCCTCCACGATTTCCGCACTGGCATGGTTGGCTTTACCGTAATCACTTTTTCTGTCGATTTCTTTTTCTAAAATATTGTATTCACCGCAGAAAAGCTGTTCTGCAATCGTATTTTTCATTTTTATGTTCCTTTCAAGATATAAGTTAACCAAGCACTTGAAAGAATACTTTGCGTATGGTAAAATATTTACGCAAATCTCCTTCGGGTGATTGGCGCTTGGGGGGCAGTGGGTTGTTTGATGACTTTCACACTGCTTCCTTCTTTTATTCTTCTTCCAATAGTTTCACAATCCCTCTGCGTATCGCTTCATTACGGTTAACATTATGCTTTTCGGCATATTCATTCAGCATTTCACTGTGCTTCTGGTCAAGCCGTATGGATAATCTGACATCCTTGGGATTTTCGGAAAAAGGTCTGCCCATCCGTTTTGTAATAATTCCACCTCCTGATAAAACATATTGCAAGACAATAATATAATACATTGTGCAAGACAAATTGTCAAGCTAATTTACTATAAAATGTATAAACTTCTATTCATTACACCTCTCCGCGTCATTGCGAATCAGTCCGCAGACTGGTGCGGCAATCCGTAACCCCCATGCTCTATTGAAAAAAAGAGAACGGATTGCCACGCTTACGCTCGCAATGACGCCAAGTGGGGCACGCAGTAGTCTAAATGAACCATTACATGTTGTAACCATCGCAACTATCACATTTTTTATTTTTGCAATCCTTTCAAGTTATATAAATGTGCCAAACCCTTGAAAGTAATCATAACGTATGTTAATATATTTACGTCGATTCTCTTTTTGAGTAATTGGCTCTCGGGGGGCAGTGAACATTTGACGATGGTCACACTGCTTCCCTCTTTTATTCTTCTTCCGCAAGTTTTGCTACTGCTCGTCTCACGGCTTCATTTCTGTTGATACCATGCTTTTCGGCATAGGCAACAAGAATTTGATTCAACTCTTTGTCAAACCGAATGGAAAGCCGTTCGCCTTTGGGATTGTCGGAAAAAGGTCTGCCAACTTTTTTTATGATGACACCTCCTTAAAAATTGTTGTAAGACAATATCATTATAATTATTGTCTTACATGTTGTCAAGTTAATTTTCAATAAACTGTCTGTAACAGCAATCCTAAGTCATTACCGCTTCAAAGAGTTACGGATTGCCACACCAATCTGCGGACTGGTTCGCAATGACGCCGGGGGGGCTTACATTGCTTGTACGGGGTCAACATGCTCCGACAGCTTCATAAAACCATCCATCCCCCACCGCGTCACGACTGTGCTAAAGCACAGAGGCAATCCGTCCCTCCTTTGTGACCTATGCAGTGTCAGCATACGCTGACAGCTTCATAAAACCATCCATCCCCCACCGCGTCACGACTGTGCTAAAGCACAGAGGCAATCCGTATTCCCCTGCATACCTTATCCGTCAACGGTCACAATCCTTATCCGAATCCCACACCAAAACAAGGGTCGCATTTCTGCGACCCTTTCCTTTATTCTACTATTCATGCTTTTACACTTAAAACGAAACAAGCCTTTCCTGATCCTCAAACGCATCGATCAAAAGCTCCTCCCAAGCGTCTCTTAGCTTGGCGATCTCCTGTTTCAGCTTTGGTCTGCGATCAATGAGCATATCAATCACAGGTCTGATATCAATCACCAAATCCCCAAAATTATCCTGATTGACATTAATCACGCTTCGCACCCTTACATCGCTGTATGTATTATCGAAAAAAACATCGGCATTTTTCTCAAATTTGCTGATCGGTACAAATCTGAAATCAAAATCCGCCTGACTGTCATACAAAATCTCATTCAAATCATTGAGCAAAATATTAAGAATACCGACACTGTCGCTTGCCCTCTCGATGCTGTTATATTTTCGCACATTCGCAGATGCCCCGTCATTCCCGACCCAGATATCATTGTTCGCCCACCGCTCTGCCTCCCGCAGACTGTCCAGCGCCATATCCGCCGTGTCTTTCAGTTCCGTGGCGATCATCAGCGCTTTCTTGTTGTCCTCGGCCTGCTTCACAAAAACCTCTAGCTGCTTTTCGATGGTTTGCAGCATCGTCTTCGTGTCTTCGTCGCCATTTTGCAACACCGCTTCCCTTCGCTGTCCCAGTATAAGGTCAAAGGCTTCCTTTGCTTTTTTGATGGCTGTTTTCTTTTCTTCGGTGTCTTTTCTCTCACGGTTCAGCTGTTTCAGCAACCCAAACGCGGTTTGAAACTCTGTTTTTGCCTCCATGCATTCTTCGTGTTCCTTACAATATGCTTCGTCATATTGTCCTGTGATCTTCAAAAAAGCGGTTTTGATTGAACCCTCGGACAGCGCCAAAACATCCTGAAATTCCTCTTCATAGTCCTTATGATACGCCGCCGCTTTCTTTTCAGCTTGTTGGTTATCATAATCCAGCACTGTCAACCGCTCTTTCAGTTCAGGCAGTGTTGTAACATCGTATTTGATCTGTCTTAGACTTTTATTGTCCATCTCTATCTCCACACTCCACTTCCCAAACTCAAAACTCAAGTAAGCATTTTTCTTACTTCTGCTTCTTTTTCAAACAGCAGACAGC
>MKRK01000143.1:1253-6050 GCA_001896915.1 Clostridiales bacterium 43-6 | reverse complement strand
CCGAAAAAGGAGAAAAGGGACAAGGCTCCACGCTGCCGTTTGCATTGATATGCACAAAGCCTCTGCCGGCCGCCAGACAGCCGCCGGAATACTTTTCATCCCCCGGAAACGCAAGTATCATAAGTGCATGTCTGGCACGGAGAGCGTGCATCCTCTGTTCAAGCAATGTTCTTTCCTCTTCCCCCGGCGCCAGCGCCCGGCTGGTCTGATCCACAGGGACATATTCAATATAAAACACAACGGCAGCCCCGGCCTTTTTCAGCCCTTTGATAAAGCCGTCCTCGGTGATTTCCTCAATGTTGTTTTTCGTCACAGTGAGCGAAACGCCGAACAGAATGCCTTTTGCTTTCAGCTTTTTCATGGTTTCGGTCAGCTGTTCATACACCCCGTCGCCTCTCCGCAGGTCGGTTTGGGCTTGTTTTCCCTCAAGGCTGATGACCGGGACGATATTCCGGCAATCATCCAGCATCTGCAGTGCGGTTTCGTCTATCATCGTCCCGTTGGTAAACACGGGAAACATCAGGGATGTATGCTCCCCGGCAATGCTCAGAACCTCTCTGTGCAAAAACGGCTCGCCGCCCGCAAGCAGAACAAAGCTGATGCCCATATCCGCAGCTTCGGTGAAAATCTCATCCCATCGCTGTGCCGGCAAAACCCCGGCATCCTTGCCGGCACAAAAGCTGTCCGCACGGGCATAACAGCCGGAGCAGAACAGGTTACAGCTTGTGGTGATGCTGCAAATCAAAAAAGGCGGTATATGTACGCCCTGTTGCTCACTCAAAAGGCGTTTTTCCTCCGCTTTTTTCACACAGCCCCGAAAGCTGTTCAGATATTTTAACACCTTTGGTCGTGTGATACCGATTTTAATGGCTTCCCTTACGATATTTTGAACCGAATCGTTCATATATTTGATAAAATCCGTCATATTACCCCTGCTGTTCTTCTAAATATTTTTTTACGCCTGCCCAGGCAACGCCTTTGGGCAGCTCCTTTGTCGGTTTTGTGTTTTCCGCTTCCCGTTCCAGCCTGTCAAGGCTGTATCCTGTTTTAAATACGATGGATTTCCCCGCTCCGGCATGCAAAGCATTCTTCGGGCAGTTGTATATACACCGTAAGCACATAACGCATCGCTTCGAAAAGACAGGCTTTTTATTCTCCAACGAAATATTCTTCGTCGGGCAGTTTCTTTCACACAGTCCGCAGCCGTTACAGCCCCCGTCGGCTTTGATTCCTCTGCCAAACAACCCTGTGACCAGCTTTTCCCCTTCTCCTAAAAAGGATAAAACCCGATCGATGATGTTAGGACTTGTCCGTACCGCTTTTCCCGATATCAAATCATCTGCGATTCGCTCTGCCCGTTCGGGCAAAACCTGTAACAGCCGAAGGGCTGTGTTGTGATCCGCTTGAATCAAAAAATTTGACGGCATCACAAGCATGGTTTCATAATTGACACAGTAGCCCTTTGCCTTTAGTTTTCGGATGACCGCCGTCCTGCAGGCAGTGTTGGGCATAACCTCTCCACCGCCGGACACAGAAATCACTGCTGCGGATATCCCGTCAACCCTTTCCATACCACGAATCCATTGATAAACGGGTTCGGGAGCGTTCAGGGCATGAACAGCATAAAGCACGATGAGCAAATCCTCGTCCCCGTTTTGGGGGAACTGTTCGTAAATCAGTTCGTAAACCTCCGTCTGAATCTGCTTTTGTATCAATGCCTTCGCCAGTGCTTCCGCCACCCGCTTCGTGCCGCCTGTCCCTGAAAAATATACGATTGTAACCTTCATGCTGCTCACTTCTTTTCTACGAACTTCATATTGGGATAGATTTTATTCATATAATCATCATTATAATACCGGTCGATCACATGGTCAACATAACTTGAGGCAGGGACCCCCTGATACCGCTGTCCCCGCCGGTGCACCGCAACAACGGACATGATAATATTCAACAACATGAATATCAGTAAAATACGGGTGATCAGCCGTCCGGGATCGTCGGGTATTTTTTCAATGAGCTTACACAGAGGGGGGTATATTTTTTTGGCATACAGCACGCCGAACAGGCCCCAGATCAAGGCGTATTTCAAATTCGTCCGTCCCCCCAGATTCAGATGGCTCTGGCTGTATTCCCAAGAAACCGTGCCGAAAACAGACTCCTGAAACAAGCTGCAGACAAACTCAAACCCGGCACCCAGCGCGCCGCAGAAAAGCAAGACAAACAAATCGGTGCGTTTGATAAACAGCTTCATGGACAGTGTCAACAGTACCGCCCCGAACCCGTATATCGGGCTGAAGGGACCATACAGCAACCCCTGCTTGCTTTCATATTGCCCGGTGTATAACACACAATAAACGGTTTCCACCAAATACCCGATGACAGAAGAAACCATAAAAATCCAAAACAGCTTATACCCGTTCATGCCCGCCAAAAACGGCAGTGCTTTCTCTCTGTTCATAATATCACCCAATCCCCTCATACAATCCTATTCAGTGATCCTCTTTCTGATAACCAAAAGAATATAAGGGGACGGAGAAGCATCATATCGCGGCTGCTTGCCCAAGATAAAGGGAATAGAGAACAGACTCCTTTACGGACAGACCCAATACCTCGCCCAGAGCTTTTTCATACACCCGCAGCTGAGGGGTGTAGTGTTCGACCAAAATGCTGATGTCGCCGGTCCTGTCTGTTTTATAGTCCACAATGACAATACCGCCGTCTTCGATAAACACCAGATCGGCGATGCCCTGAATGACGATGGTTTCCTCGCCGGCTTCCCCGGTGATGGTATCGTCGGCCTCGCGGGCTTTCATCTCGATCATAAATTTATACTCTTTGTAAACCATTTCGGCGCCCCGAATCCGTTTGTATAGCTCTGATTGAAAGAACCGCTTTAATTTAAACACGTCAATCACCTGCATCTGGGCAGGGGTCAGAAAGCCTTCTTCGGTGATGCGGACAAGCTCGGAGGAGATATCCTCCGCCGCCCTCACAAAATCGGCATACTGCATAAACAGATGCATGGCAGTGCCCTTTTGCGCCGGTGTCAGCTTTTCGCCGGATAAAAATGCAGGACGGGCGGTGAAGAAATATTTACTGTCGATTTCCTTGGCGGCAATTTTAGATGCCGTCATTTTCGCTGCAATGCCGTTCAGCTTTTCATAGGGATAAACAAAGGACAATCTCTGTTCGATCTCCATGAGTAAATTCTCGTCATAAGGAACCGGCTCCGTATGCTGCACTTCAGGTTCCTGCCGGTATAAGGCAGTACCGTCCACCATTTCGATCTTCATGCCATGCTCCGCTTCCATCGGAGTGATGGAAACCTCCTCCTGTTGTCTCAGCACCGTGCCGGAGGGATGCAGCAAAGCGGCAGACAGCAGCCAGTCGCTGTAGCTTCCTGCCGTCAGAACCGTGATGGGGTCGATTTGTCCGTCCGTCAGCTTTTGGGAAAGCCGGGTCAGCTTTTCGCCAGGCTTTCGCTCCCCGGAAACAATCACCAGCTTGTCCTCCGCCCTCGTCAGCGCAACATACAACACACGCAGCTCTTCCGAAACAGATGCCGCCTCCAGCTCAATGGCGATGGCTTCTCTCGGGATGGTGGAATAGCGAATGCGTTTTTGGTCGTCAAACACCCGAAGTCCGATTCCGCTTTTCTCCTGTAACAACAGCGGCGCTGCAATATCCTGCCGATTGATTTTCGAGGATACTCCTGCCAAAATGCAAACGGGAAACTGCAGTCCCTTTGAACGGTGGATGGTCATGATTTTCACCACATCATCCGCCTCGGTCAGCACCGAAGCGGAGGCAAGTGCGGTATCCTCATTGCCCAAACGGTCAACAAACCGCAAAAAGCCGGACAAGCCCTTATAGCCCCCGGTTTCAAACCCCCGGGCATAATCCATGAGTAAAAGCAAATTCGCCCGCCTCTGAGAACCGTTGTCCATGGCCTGGACAATGGATAAATAGCCGGTTTCTTCATAGAGATAGCTGATCAGCTGATGCGCCGTCACACTGGCGGCAACCTGTTTCATATGTTGGAGCCGTTCTAAAAAAGCGGCTATTTTTTTGTTTTCTTTTCTGGCGGCATACACCACACGGTACAGGGGTTCTTTTTTGTTGACCACCCGTATTTCCGCCAGCTCATCGGGCGAAAATCCGAAAATCGGCGACAGCATGGTATTTAATAGCGGCACATCCCGCAGGGGATTATCCAGCACCCGCAGAAGAGACACCACCGTGAGAATTTCCCTTGCTTGTAAAAACCCGCCGGAAATATCTGCCCACACAGGAATGCCCGCCGCCTTCAGTTCCTTGACATAAGCGGCCGCTTTGGTGCTCTTGTTCCTTAGCAGTATCGTAAAATCGCTGTAATTCGCCTTTCGCAGTCCTCCGTTTTTGTCCCGGAGCAGCTCGCCTCTGCCCATGGTCTCTTGGATATACCGGGCTATGAAACGGGCTTCGATGATTTCTTTTTTGTCGTCACAATCAGTGGTGTCGATCAGATACAGCTCCGTACCATGCTCGTGATTGTCAGGAAAAACCGCAGAGGCAACCAAGCGCTCCTCCTTGGTATAATCCATTTCGCCTGCTTTCTTCGTCATCAAGAGAGAAAAGGCAAAATTGACAAAGTCGCAGATATCCTCCCGGCTTCTGAAATTGTTGGACAGCGTAATGCGCCCTTTGTCCCCGAAGCCGTCATAGACCGGAAATTCGTCGTGATATTTCAAAAAGTTTGCCGGGTTTGCCTGGCGAAAGCGATAAATGCTCTGTTTGACGTCACCCACCATAAAAAGC
>MKRK01000143.1:0-1235 GCA_001896915.1 Clostridiales bacterium 43-6 | reverse complement strand
ACCGCTTTAAAAATTGTGTCCTGCAGGTCGTTGGTGTCCTGATATTCGTCCACCAGCACCTCGTCATACCGCTGATGCAGCTCTGCTGCAAAGGGGGTAAACACGGTTTCGCCGTCCCTTTGCTCACACAAAAGCCGCAATGCGATAAATTCAATATCGGCAAAATCGAGGCATTTTTTTGCCGCCTTGTATTCCATCAGCTTTTCTGTATACCCGGCGACAAGCTGCAAAAGCTTATCCACCACCGGTGAAAGAAGCTTTACATCCTCCACACCGTCTGAATATGCGCAGCAGAAGATTTTGCGCAGCTTTTTCAGAGTGTCGTCCGTTTCCGTCTTGATTTGCTTCAAGACAGCAGGCATTCTGGGAAGACCGAAGGCCTCAATCTTCCTTCTGGCTTCGTCCCAGTTGTGCTCCTTGATTGCGGTATGTATGGCCTTCAGGTTCTGTTTCGGGTCAGACAGCACCTCGTGAAAGCCGTAATGATCCATGAGGCTCTCCACAAGGCTGTCGGCATACCCGAAAATCGTCTCAAGCCAGGAAGAACACTGTAAATCGCTGTCATACATTGCCCTCACGGCATCCATCCAGCTTTCCGGAAAGGGTACCGTACGCAAATATTGATAGATTTTCAGGATAACAGCGCGCAGGTTGTCGTCTCCGCTGTCCGCCCCCAGAATTTCCAGCAAACTGGCAAAGGACCGGGTCTCTTCCCGTGAAAACCCGTCGATGACAAAATCCATGGCCTGCATGCGAAGCCCGTTCAGGATGCTTTCATCGGCGATTTTAAAATCCGGGGATAAATTCAGGGCATGGAAGTTTTCCCTTACCAGATTGATACAGAAGCTGTCTATGGTGCATATATTCGCTTTGGACAACAGGATCTGCTGGCGCTGTAAGCGCTGATTGTTCGGGTTTTTGTGAATTTCTTCTGCAATTCTGGCAGCGATTCTGGAACGCATTTCTGCCGCTGCTGCATTGGTAAAGGTCACGATCAATAGCCGGTCCGCTTCTGTAGGATTGTCCTTATCGGTAATATGACCGATGACCCGTTCCACCAACACAGCGGTTTTTCCCGAGCCTGCCGCCGCCGAAACCAGCAGCGTTCCCTTGGCATGGATGGCGTTTTCCTGTTCCTTCGTCGGTATAAAGCTACCCATTGTGCACCTCCTCCATGGCTTCTACGATTTCGCTCATGCTCAAATCGGGAATCTGCCCGTTTTCCTCCGTGGTTT
>MKRK01000142.1:7438-8698 GCA_001896915.1 Clostridiales bacterium 43-6 | reverse complement strand
TAGAGGTAGAGGTAGAGGTAGAGGTAGAGGTAGAGGTAGAGGTAGAGGTAGAGGTAGAGGTAGAGGTAGAGGTAGAGGTAGAGGTAGTGGTAGTGGTAGTGGTCGATGTTGTTGTAGAAGTGGTCGGCGTGGTTGAAGTAGTGCTTGTCGTGAGTATGATTGGTGCATCATTGCTGTTATCGGCACCGATACTTGGTTTACTCGTAGCAGAGACAGGATTTCCAAAAAAGTCTTTTCCACCATTGTTGGAAACAACTCTGCCCGCAGAAATGGCAGGGGAACCGGGTTTTAGCTTATAGACATCACAGGTATTAATCCCTGTACCTGCACCGCCGGGGTTTACAAGCATGGGGTTTGCTACAATTTTATTCTTATCATAGGGTTCGCTTGCAGGATGGTTACCGTAGAAGATATTGTTCTCCCATGTGGGTGTATAGGACATGCCGTCATATTCTGTGACATATTGACCACTGCCTAAAGTATAAATGATATTGTTGTAAAACGTCATATTGACAGGCTTGAGATTCTGGGCAATGTGAGCAGCCCGGAAATAGGTGGATATTAAGCCGGTTGTACTGCCGGAGGGAATATAGATGGTGTTGTTATAAATATTTACATTTGTAACATGACCGGTGATGCCAAAGATGGACTGTCCGTCTTTTTGAGAGATATTATAGCGAACGGTAATGTTTTTGTTATACGCAGGACCGTTGTTAAAAGTGACCTCGGTACAGATCAGCATAAACCCACCCTGATTGTCGTGGCTGTAATTGTATTGGAAGGTTGTTCCGGTACACATATAGTCGGCATCAAAGCCTTGTCCGTCAAAGGTGGTTTGCGTATTGTATGCTTCGTTGTATTGAAAGAGGGCATTCATACTAGAAAATGGCCAAATGGCTACATGATAGGAGGTTTTTGCATAGGAATGGGCTTTGTTGGCTACGTTGTATTCCACAAGAGGTGCAAAACTGTTGTTGACCAAAATGCCGTCCTTACCAATGTTAAACAAATAATTGCTTCTGACTACGACGTTTCTTCCGGTCAGCGCATTGGGGTTTATGCTGACATCATTTCCGTTTTTGGATCCATTCACAAATATGCCCATATCCTTAGCGTTTTCAATGGTATTGCTTTCAATCAACAAACCATCAAAAAATCCGTAATAGCCTTCTCCAAAAGCATGAATGGCGGTAAAACCACTGTCGGTTGTGGAATTCCAATTGGACGCATTACAATGAATATGGTTGTTCCGTATGGTGA
>MKRK01000142.1:6124-7426 GCA_001896915.1 Clostridiales bacterium 43-6 | reverse complement strand
ATATTTCGCTGTGGTGACAGGATCCGTGTTGGTGATTTCTAAATTTTCAATGGTAATATAGCTTTGATTTGTAATATAAACACCTGCATTTAAGGATTGATTGGTGATGCGACCGTCGATGAGGGGCTTGTTGCCGTCTCCGTAGCTGCCAAAAACGATGGGGCTGCCAGCTGTGCCCGACGATTTCGGATATAATGCGCCGGTCCAGGTACCGCCCTTTTTGAATAGAATTTGGTTTCCCGGTGCAAAGGAGAATCCATTGACTTTAGTGAGTGTTTTCCATGCCTGGGAGGCGCTTGTGCCGCTGTTTGAATCAATGCCGTTCACGGAATCCACATAATAAATCGTGGTGGTATCAGCGTATGCGATGGGAGAAACAGACAAAACAAACGCAAGGATCAGGAATATGCTAAATAGAAAAACAGGAAATCTGGATTTAGAACTCATTACTTCAGCAACCTTTACTACATGTTATTCCAGTCAATCATAACGCTATTTGTTCAAAAATGCAAGAAAAATGTACAATTATTTATTAATTATTAACAATTCAGTGTTGAAATGTATTTCTTATAAGAAATGCCCATAAAATCATAAATGATAATTTCAAAATATTGTAAAATAAACAAAACACCCCTTCGTGATGAAGGAGTGTACTAGGAATTTTTGATTAGTTCGTGATGGTTTTTTCTGTTTCTTTATCAAATAGATGAATTTTTGCCGGTTCGATTGCAATTTTGATGGTATCATTTGTTTTGGCGGTGGTGGTTGGAGCAACACGAGCGGTTAAGGTGTGACCTTCACAGGTGAGATACAGATATGTCTCGGCACCCATAAGCTCCGTTACTTCAACATTGGCTTCAACAACACCCTCCGGCATTTTTTCAAGAATTTCAGGCTCGTCGTGGATGTGCTCCGGACGGATGCCTATCACAATTTCCTTGTCAACATACTCTTCCAAAGCACCTTTAACATTTTTGCTTTCCGGAAGCTTGATGGTATATTTCACACCCACACGGTGTTTGGTGTCTTCAGAACCGAATTCAACGTAGAATTCGCCGCCTATTTTGATGATCTTTCCTTCAATGAAGTTCATTTGTGGAGAACCCATGAAGCCCGCCACGAACATGTTGATCGGGGTTTCGTATAAGTGCTGAGGTGTATCAACTTGTTGAATGAAACCATCCTTCATAACAACGATTCTGTCAGCCATGGTCATAGCTTCCACCTGGTCATGGGTAACATAGATGAAGGTAGTGCCCAGTCTCAAATGCAATTTGGAAAGCTCGGTACGCATCTGAGCAC
>MKRK01000142.1:4019-6115 GCA_001896915.1 Clostridiales bacterium 43-6 | reverse complement strand
CAGCAAGAATACTTGTGGTTCACGAACAATTGCACGACCAAGCGCAACACGCTGACGCTGACCGCCCGAAAGAGCCTTTGGCTTACGGTCAAGCAGATGAGAAATGTCAAGAACGCGGGCTGCTTCATCAACACGGCGTTTGATTTCATCTTTGGGTGTTTTTCTGAGCTTCAAACCAAATGCCATATTTTCATACACACTCATGTGCGGATACAACGCATAGTTCTGGAACACCATTGCAATGTCTCTGTCTTTTGGGGCAACATCGTTGACCAGTCTGTCACCGATGAACAGATCACCGTCAGAAATTTCTTCCAGACCTGCAATCATACGTAAAGTGGTTGATTTTCCGCATCCGGAGGGACCAACCAAAATAATAAACTCTTTGTCTTTAATTGCGAGATTAAAATCAGAAACCGCAATTACGCCGCCTGCATATTTTTTATATATGCCTTTCAAGGTTACACTTGCCATTAAAAATCCTCCTAATTTTGCATCAACATACTTACACTAAAGTAAAATCTATTAATTCTAGATTATGATATCAGATTTTAAGGCAAAAAACTATTATTCTATTCGCCAAAGTTTAAAAAGTTTTATTATGTAAAATCACTAAACATCCATAAAGATATACAAAAATGTAGGTAGATTGGGTGTTTTACCTATCGTTTTCGCACAATAGCTCAATTTCTTCGATTTTCAGTTCTCTTACCTGTGATTTAGACAAATTATCAGGCAAAGACAGCTGACCGATGCGAATTCGTTGTAACGACAACACTTGGAAACCGACTGCAGCAAACATCCTCTTGATCTGGTGATACTTTCCCTCGTAAATTTGCACCTCGGCAACCGTGTCTGAAAGAAGTGTCATTTTCGCAGGAAGACATTTTGTGCCATCCTTTAGCTGTACACCGTCCGCAAACAGTTTTATCTCATTTTCCGTAAGGGTATTGTCTACTCGGGCAATATAAACTTTGTTCACTTTGGACTTTGGGGAAAGGAGCCGATGGGCAAATTCGCCGTCATCGGTAATGATAAGCAGACCTTCCGTATCCTTGTCCAGCCTGCCGGCTGGGAAAAGGTTTTTTCGTTGTAAATGTTCCGGCAGCAAATCAATCACCGTCGTGGCGTTATTGTCTCTTGAAGCAGAAATAACGCCCGCCGGTTTATTCATCATGATATAAAGGTGACGTTTTGCATTGATTGTGGTATCCTCTGTTTTTATGACAGCGCATTCCGGATCCGTTTTTGCTTCGGGTTTTTTCATCACAACGCCGTCCACTGTCACTTTTCCGCCCACAATCAGTTTGCGTGCCTGTGTTCTTGTGATGCTAGTGTAATTAGCGATGATTTTGTCTAGTCTTTCAGATGCCATATTTGCTCCGTGACCCGGCGAAAAGTTATTTCCCACCGCTTGTTTTATTGTTTCCTTTTGCTTTCCCGGTTGTTGTCATGCTTGTGGCGACTGCCTCGGTATTGTCTTCACTGCTCTTTGTCGGATCAAATTTCAGACCCGTTCCCTTCAGGTCAAGACCGTGCATAAAACCGTCCAGAGCATTGCAGTGCACATCGCCGCCAATGACCTTACCTTGATAAACGAGAAGGGTGGCAAAAACATTGTCGGGCAGATCGGGATAGTTGACTACTTTATACGTAAAGCTATCTACTTCTTTTCCCTTGTAGTTTGCCAAATCAAACCCGCTGTTTTGCTGCAGCTCGTTATAGGGCTTATAAACCTCGTCAAACAAAGAGGGGATATTGATGGATTTTGCGTTTTCTGTGGTCTTGTCTATCTGCCAGCCGTATCCTTTGAGAAAGTTCTCTCGCTCACTGATATTGTTGGCGGAAGCTTTTTGGTTGTTGTTATCCTGCTTTTTTGTGCCTCCGAAAATGCCGTAGCACAGTAGAATCAATGCGAGAGCAAGGATAAGTAGAAAAAGAATGAGCTTTGGCTTGGATGCTTTTGCGGTGAAAACAAACATAAAAAAACCCCCTGCAATCATTTCAATCCATTGGAAAACCATATATACTGATATTCGCAGAATAGTTTCAGATATATTTCCAACGACGATTAGTATTATATATATGCGGGGGGG
>MKRK01000142.1:0-3980 GCA_001896915.1 Clostridiales bacterium 43-6 | reverse complement strand
AATGCCATAAAAGCCTTGTATGCCATATATATATCGAGCTTTGCGGTTATCTCATAGGGGGAATGCATGGATAAAACAGGAACACCAACATCAATGACGTCCACATCGAGGTTGGCAATGTATTTGGCAACGGTTCCGCCGCCGCCTGCATCCACCTTACCCAGCTCACCGGTCTGCCAAAGGATTTTTGCGTCATTCAGAATTTTTCTAACTTCGCCGGTAAATTCAGCACTGGCGTCGGAGGTGTCTGCTTTGCCACGGGAGCCGGTGTATTTTGTTATCACAACACCATGGTTGAGATAAGCGGTGTTGTTTCTCTCTGTCACATCGGCAAAGGTGGGGTCTAGGGCAACGCTGACATCTGCAGAAAGGCATTTGGAGCGGCTCAAAACACGATAGCCTTCCGTTCCGGCTGCTTTTGCAATGTCGTTGATAAAATTCTGGAAGAAGGCAGATTTCGTACCGGTGTTTCCGTCGGAGCCGACTTCTTCTTTGTCTGCCAGAAGGGTTATCACAGTATAGGTGGGAGTCTTGGTGTCAAAGGTGGCAGTGAAGGAAGTATACGCACAAACCCTGTCGTCCTGACCATAGGAGCCTACAAGAGAACGGTCAAAACCGATATCGCTGGCCTTGTGGGCCGGCACCAATGACAGCTCGGCGGAGGTAAAATCCTCTTCGATGATGCCGTATTTTTCGTGTAAGAGATTGAGGATATTCAGCTTGACAAGCTCACTTTGCTTGTCGTCTCTGAATGGACGGCTACCCACGAGAATATTTAGTTCTTCGCCTTTGATTCCGTCGGATAAGGTTCGTTTTGACTGTTCCATTGCCAAGTGAGGCAAAAGATCCGTTACGGTAAATTTCGGGTCACTGTCAGTGTCTCCGATGGTAATGTCAAGGGCGGTTCCGTCGGATTTGATGATGACGCCCTGGAGCATCAGAGGAACAGCTGTCCACTGATACTTTTTGATTCCGCCGTAATAATGGGTTTTGAACAGGGCCAGTTCGCTGTCTTCATAGAGCGGTCTTTGTTTTAAGTCAATTCTCGGGCTGTCGATATGGGCTCCTAAAATCCGAACGCCTTTATCCATGCTCTCAGTGCCGAATACGGTAAAAATAACGGATTTTCCACGGTTGACAAGATACACCCTGTCTCCCGGTTGATAGGTTTTGCTGTTGTCATAGGGGACAAAGCCTGCCTTTTCCGCGGCAGAAACAGCGTTTATGGTAAAGGTCCGCTCGGTTTTGCTGCGATCCATGAATGTCTTGTAATGTTCACAGTATTGATATGCCTCATTGATTTCCGTGTCGTCTGCTACCAAACAGCCATTTTTCGGCTGGATGAACAACTTGTCCTTCAGCATTGCCGCTTTCGTTTTTTCACTCATTTTGAAAAACCTCCTTGTATAGGTTAGTATATGTTTTTTGGGTATTGATTACTCGCTTCACATATTGTGCGGTGTCGGTTGTGGGGATTGTTTTCAGGTTTATACCGTCGTCAGAATATGCTTTGTTTTTCAGCCATTCATTGACCTTGCCCCGACCTGCATGGTAAGCGGCGATGGCGGCTTCCTTGTTTTGAAACTCCCTTAAATGCATGGCGAGAATAAAGGTGCCGAATTTGATATTGGTTTCCGGCTTATACAGTTCGTCAGCAGGTAATTTATCGTTGGGATAACGCTTTGTCTGTGCCCATGTGAACGTTTCGGGGGTAATCTGCATGAGCCCTCTTGCACCGATCCCCGATTTTGCATCAGGCTTAAAGGAGCTTTCACATTTGATGACCGCATACACAAGGGAACGGTCCAGCTCATTTTCATCCGCATATTGATTGACAAGCTCGGTATATTTCAGCGGATATACGAGACCTTTTAATACCTTTTCCCGAATAAAGGTATAGCTGAAAAATATAATCAGAATCAATAAAACTGGAATAGCAATATAAAAAAGGCGATTAACGCTCCGCTTCACTGGCAGTTCTCCTTAAATCGATTAATGTTTGGGCAACTTGCAGCTTCAATTCCTTTTCTTCACAGTCGGTTCTGATGATATGACCGGCACGGGACAGATAAAAATCATCATCCTTCTGGGCATTCATCCGGGACAAAACCTTCTCATGGCTGATAGCGTCCCTGTTCATGATCCGCTCAATCCGTATTTCCTTGGGAGCAATCACTACTAGAATATCGTTGCAAAACCGGTCAACTCTGCTTTCGAACAGCAAGGGTGCGTCCAGCAACACGATTTTAACACCCTTTTTGATAAGCTCTCTGGTTGCCTTTCTGATTTCCATGGTGATCAGAGGATGGGTGATGTCGTTGAGCAGCTTCGTTTTTTCTTCATCGGCAAAAGCTTTTGCCGCCAGCGTTTGCCTGTTGAGGGAACCGTCTTCATTTAAAATATCTTCTCCAAAGGCCGCCACAAGCTCCAAAAGACCCTGTGTGCCGATATCGGTTACTTTATGGGCGATTTCGTCTGCATTGATAGACGGAATACCGCTTTTGGCAAACATCTGTGCAACCGTTGTTTTACCCGAACCGGTAGGGCCGGTCAGCCCGACGATATATAGTTTGTTCATAATCATTCAAATCCTTTCCGGGCTTTATACGAAAGTATAAAACCGTCGTAGCTATCCTAGTAATATTTCATTGTAAATTGGCTTATCACTCTATCACATGTTTTATTACGATAACATGTTATAATTCTATCACATGAAAAGACGCGGCACGCAGCAATCTGTTATAAACCGCAAGACCGACCCCTTCGCTGCCGGGACATCGGGCATGGATTTTCTCGGCGCCAAGCTGATCAAATTCACGCAAGCAGGAGAACAGACGGGAAGCTTGGGTGGCAAAATCATGTTCACTGCCAAGGGATAAAAAGGGCACCTTCAATTCGTCACAATCTTCATCAAAGCACAATGCATAGCCGTTATTTTGGTTGACATAATTAATATATTGCGATTTTGTGCCTTTCAGAACAATAACTTCTGCTTTTGGTGAATAATGCTTATATTTCATTCCGGGTGCCAGGGGGACTTCACCGGTGAATTGTCCGAATATGGTTTTGTCCATAGAAACCGGACCGATCACGGCTTCAATGTCTTCCTGTCCGATATAGCCGGGTCTTAAAATCACCGGAACATCATGGGCAAGGGACAGCACGGTGGATTCCAGCCCGACAGTACAGCTTCCGCCGTCTATAATCCCATCCACTCTGCCTGCCAAATCCACAATACAGTGCTCCGCCGTGGTGGGGCTGACCCCGCCGGAGAGATTGGCGGAGGGAGCGGCAAGGGGAAAGCCGCAGGCTCTGATGAGATCACGGGCAATGGTATTGTCCGGGATGCGGATACCAACGGTGGAAAGACCGCAGCTGACTGTTTCGGGAATGGCGGCTGATTTTTTGAGCACCAAGGTGAGAGGACCGGGCCAAAAGGACTTTGCAAGCTTGTATGCCTGCTGCGGCAGTTCTGTGGTCAGTTCGTGAATCATAGACCAATCAGCGATATGCACAATGAGGGGATTGTCCTGCGCCCTTCCTTTTGCTTCGAATATTTTTAATACAGCTTTGCCGTCCAGCGCATTGGCGGCAAGCCCGTATACCGTTTCTGTGGGGATGGCAACCAGACCGCCTTTTTTCAGTAGTTCTGCACCGGTCTGAATTCCCTTTTTGTCGTCTTTTAACAGCAAGGTATTAATCTCAATCACCACTCGCTTTTAGCTTCTCTGCACGGTCGGCCGTGATCAGTGCGTCAATGATTTCGTCCAGAGAACCGTTTAAAATTTGTTCCAGCTTGTATAAGGTCAAACCGATACGGTGGTCGGTCACTCTGCTTTGGGAATAGTTATAGGTACGAATCCGTTCGGAACGGTCGCCGCTGCCCACCTGGGTTCTGCGATCGCCAGCAATTTGTTCGATTTGCTCTCTCATCATATTGTCATAAATGCGGGAGCGAAGTACTTTCATGGCCTTTTCCT
>MKRK01000141.1:11449-11676 GCA_001896915.1 Clostridiales bacterium 43-6 | reverse complement strand
GCAACTGTGTGGTTCACCATGTAGCAAGCAACGGAAACGCAACGGAGCATGCCCGCATGGCGGGGATCAATGTATGGGCCAGAAGCTGGAATACTTCCTTTACCAATGTGCTGATTGAGCAAAATCAAATCTATACCACAGGAAGTGCCGGGATCAATGTCAATGCTGAAAGCTATGCAGGGGCAGCGACCGGCGTGGTAATACAAAACAACTATTTGTCCGATATC
>MKRK01000141.1:11098-11418 GCA_001896915.1 Clostridiales bacterium 43-6 | reverse complement strand
CCGCTCCGCTGGTGCAATACAATGTAGTTGCCGGTTCCCATTACAGAAGTACCCTGGCTTGTGTTGCAATCTGGGCATTTCAAAGCACCAATGCATTGTTCCAATACAACGAGGCCTATAACACCCAGACAACCAATGACGGTCAAAGCTTTGACTGCGATTATAAATCCACGGGAACGACGTTCCAATATAACTACGGTCACGACAATGTAGGCGGATTTATGTTGATTTGTAACGAGGGCAGCAATGCCAATGACGGCAGTATTGTACGCTATAACATCGGACAGAACAATGGCTCCAAGGTGTTTACGCTGTGGAAT
>MKRK01000141.1:10444-11048 GCA_001896915.1 Clostridiales bacterium 43-6 | reverse complement strand
GATAATACCCAATTCTACAACAATATATTCTACAATCTGGGTAGCTGCGGCTATACTCTGGCAGGGCTGACCAACACGGTTTTTGATTATAATATTTTCTATGGAAACCATCATTCCTCCGAACCGGCAGATGCACATAAGCTGACCGCCGACCCGCTCTTTGTGTCTCCCGGCGGTGCAGGTGTGGGGCTCTCCAGCTGTGATTCCTATAAAATCAGGGCTGGCTCACCTGCAATTGGTTCTGGCATGGTCATCGGTAACAACGGAGGCAAGGATTTCTGGGGCAATGCCGTGTCAGACACCGCCGCACCCAACCGTGGTGCTTATAACGGCGTCCCTGTGGGAACTACCACAACGACGACCACCACACCTGCGCCAACAACGACTGCCACAACGCCATCCACAACCGCCGGGGCTTTGTCTAATGTTGCAAGTGGCAAAACTGCGACCGTGTCCAATATTCGCAACGGCAGCAATCTTGCCAAAATAACCGATGGGGTAAAAAACAGCGCCGCCCAGCGTCAGGATCTGCCGACGGGTGAGCAGTGGGTAACCGTGGACCTGGGTCAGACCTATTCTGTCAGCAGACTGGATTTGTATTATG
>MKRK01000141.1:6031-10400 GCA_001896915.1 Clostridiales bacterium 43-6 | reverse complement strand
CGACGGCGACCGCCATGTCGGGCTATCCCGGTTTGATCTCCGATGCCATCACGGCGGTAAACTGCCGCTATGTAAGGATTGCATTCCACGCCACCGCCAGTCAGTATGGTTATGGGGTGTGTGAAATGGAGGTTTTCGGCACGGCGCCGGTAACAACGACGACCACCACAACAACCACTACTACGACAACGACGACAACGACGACCACCACGCCGGCAGGCAATCTTGCCAGCGGCAAAACGGCGACCGTGTCCAATATTCGCAACGGAAGCAATCTTGCCAAAATAACCGACGGGGTGAAAAACAGCACCTCCCAGCGGCAGGATTTGCCCACAGGGGAGCAATGGGTAACGGTTGATCTCGGCCAGACCTACAACGTCGGCAGACTGGATATGTATTATGAAACTCAGCCTACCTCCTACACCATCTACACCTCAACGGACGGCTCCACATGGACACAGCGCAAGGATGTCCCCGCCGCTTCCACCATGTCGGGATATCCCGGGCTTCTGTCGGATACCTTCACCGCAGCAAGCTGCCGCTATGTAAAAATTGCATTCCATGCCACCGCCAGCCAGTATGGTTACGGCGTCTGCGAAATGGAAGTGTATTATCAATAAACAAAAGGTGCGAACCGCCCGGCGGTTCGCACCTTTTCTATTGGATTTCCTCTCTACATAAAAACCCTAAAAGGTGAATAAGTGATTACAATATTGTAACAAATATTGACACTGAGTAAAGTGAAAGTATAATAAGAGTATGAGAAAGAAAGCACAGGAAGGAAAAAGACCAATAAGCCCTTGAGTCGTTATTTGTGAAGGTAATGGGAGGACTCGATGGGTTTATGGTTCAGAACATTCCCCGTGGAAAAGCAATAAAATCACGAACAATAAAGTCTGTTTACATGCAAACGAAGCTAAGATAGACCAGCCAAGGGGATTCAGACGGTCAATCACAGTCAGAAAGATGGGATATAACAATGAGTGAATGCAGGATAAAAGTAATCAAAGGAATCCTGGCAGGGTTTTATTATATCTTGGCTTTCGTAATTCTGATGACATATGCTATATGGAGAATAGACCATCCGTCAGCCGGGGACAAGTATTTGATTTTAATGTTTATTGGCTTGATACCCGCTGCCATCATGGGTTTTTTATTGGGCAGCTTGTTTACGAATAAAAAATTTAAGTTTTTCAAACTATTGTTTTACTTTCATGGAACAGGCTGTGCAATCGGTGCGGTGATTGGGATTCCTTACGGCACATGGACTTATTTGTTTTCGTAAAGCTTTTGTGAGGTTGTGCAACGGAACGGAATAGGCAAAGGATGCTGAATACTTGACTCAAAAACCCCACTGACCGATACGGTCAGTGGGGTTTTATGTATGATTTTTCAATGAATATGCGAGCTATTTAATGACCCAAACTCGAATGACGCCTTCGATCCCTGTTATTTTTTCGGTCAGCTCACAAGAGACCTCAGTGGTGACATCCAGAACGGTATAGGCATAGTCTTTTTTGGATTTGTTGATCATGTTTTCAATATTGATGTTGTTCTGTGCAACAAGACCGGAAATCTGCGTAAGCATATTCGGGATATTTTTGTGGATGACGCAAATGCGGCTGTCTGTGGTTTTGGGCATATCAACGTCCGGCAAATTGACAGAATTGATGATATTTCCTGTCTCAAGGAAATTGATCAGCTCTCTGGCTGCCATAACGGCGCAATTGTCTTCGGACTCCGGCGTGGATGCACCCAGATGGGGAATGGCGATGACTCCCTCGGTGCATAAAACCTCATCCGTGGGGAAATCGGTCACATAAACTGAAACCTTGCCCGTTTCCAGCGCTTTTATGATATCCCCGTCCACCACAAGCTCGGCACGGGAAAAGTTGAGAATGCGGACACCCTGTTTCATGGAACCGATGGATTCATCATTGATCATACCCCGGGTTTCGCTGTTCAGCGGAACATGGATGGTGATATAATCGCAGTTATTATAAATTTCTTTCAGACTCTTTGCATGGTTGATGGAGCTGGACAGGTTCCATGCCGCCTCAACAGAAAGGTACGGGTCATAGCCGTAAACCTCCATGCCCAGTGCTTTTGCCGCATTGGCGACCAGGATCCCGATGGCACCCAGACCCACAACACCCAGAGTTTTCCCGTGGATTTCGGGACCGGTGAAGGCACCTTTACCTTTTTCCACCAGCTTGCCCACCTCGGCTCCGTTGCCTTTTAGGGTTCTGGCCCAGTCAATGGCCGGAATCACCTTACGGGAGCTGATCAAAAGCCCGGTGACCACCATTTCCTTTACGGCATTGGCATTGGCGCCCGGTGTGTTGAACACGACGATACCGGCTTCTGAGCATTTGTCCACCGGGATATTGTTTACACCTGCGCCGGCACGTGCGATGGCTTTTAGTGAAGCGGGCATTTCGTATTCGTGCATGGAAGCAGAACGAACCATGACCGCATCGGGATTTTCGATATCGTCGCCGTAGGTATAGTATTTCTGATCGAAATTATCAAGACCGTACGGTGAAATTTTATTCAGTGTTTTGATTTTAAACAAGCTTAACACCCTTTCGATTATGCGTTTGCATTCTCAAACGCTTTCATAAATGTAACGAGTTTTGCTACGCCTTCCACAGGCATTGCGTTGTATATGGACGCTCTCATGCCGCCCACCGAACGGTGACCCTTCAGGTTTACGAAACCGGCAGCTTTCGCTTCCTTCACGAATTTTGCATCCAGCTCGTCATTTCCTGTGATGAACGGAACATTCATGAGAGAACGGTCTTTTTTCTCAACGGTACCCTTGAACATAGCGCTTGTGTCCAGGTAATCATATAAAAGGCCCGCCTTTTTCTCGTTTTGCACCTTCATGGCGTCCAGACCGCCGATATCGTTTTTCAGCCACTCCAGAACAAGCTTCAG
Organism: Clostridiales bacterium 43-6; assembly: GCA_001896915.1. Lineage (GTDB taxonomy): Bacteria > Bacillota > Clostridia > Oscillospirales > Acutalibacteraceae > MKRK01. The sequence goes on along the minus strand of MKRK01000141.1, from coordinate 7,460 downwards.
CATATAAATTGAATAACAGGGCGGGGTGTTATACATGGAGTCATTGTCTGCGTGGGTTTTATAATCAAACATGGTCGGGGTAAGGTCACGGGCGTGACCGATCAAATCTTCACGTATGATGACAACCGTCAGTCCTGCCGGTGCCATGTTCTTCTGTGCGCCCGCATAAATCACGCCGAACTTGGAAACGTCCAGCGGCTCGGATAAAATGCAGGAGGACAAATCAGCAATCAGGGGAATGTCGCCGGTTTCGGGTAATTTGGTAAAACGGGTGCCGTAAATGGTATTGTTCAAGCAGATATGGAAATAATCTGCATCCTTTGAAAAGGTGGACGGGTCAAGCTCGGGAATATAGGAAAAGGTTTTGTCCTTGGACGAAGCGATGGAAACAGCTTCGCCGTAACGGGATGCTTCCTGATAGGCTTTGGTCGCCCATTGACCGGTGATGACAAAATCCGCTTTTTTGTTTTTGTTCATCAGGTTCAGCGGCAGCATGGCAAATTGCGAGGAAGCACCGCCCTGCAAAAACAGAATTTTATAATTTGAGGGAATATTCATCAGCTCTCTTAGCAAATCCATAGCGCCGAAAATGATCGCTTCATATTCCTTGGAACGATGAGACATCTCCATGGCGCTCTGGCCGGAACCGTTGCAATCCAGCATTTCCGCAGCGGCGATTTTTAACACGCTCTCCGGTAAAACGCTGGGACCTGCCGAAAAATTAATAACTCTTGACATATGGATAACCATTCCTTTCGTGATACAGCAGAATATCCTGCTTGGTTTTGAAGGGAAACCAAGCAAAACTTCCCGTTTGAAACATTCAAACGTCCTCCACCCTGAATAACTGAACCCATTATACCGCATTTTATGCAAAAGTCAATGGTATTGTTAATTAAATAACAATCTTTTGAAATCTTTGGAGATTATCACAAATTACTTGTTCATATTTTTAACAATCAAACAAAATGACAACGTTTCGTTGCGTTCCTCGTCGGGATGAGGTATATTATGTTTGGTTACCAAGGAAACAAAACCAAGTCATACAAAAGCCGGTATCCAAATTACGATAAGCGAGGTAATTTATGAACGGGATTGAGACGGAGCGCCTGATTTTAAAACCATGGTCAATGGAAGATCTGGACGCTTTTTATCATTTGGTAAGCAATGAAACGATCGCCCAAAATGCCGGTTGGCAACCTGTCAACGACAAAGCAAATGCGCAGAAGATTCTTCATGCAATCATTGACAGCCACCAAAGCTGGGCAATTTTATACAAAGAAAGCAATGCAATTGTAGGGTCCATCGGTCTTCATCCCGATATTCACCGGGAAAAAACGAACGCCAAAATGCTGTCTTATTCCTTGTCACAGGAGCATTGGAATCGCGGCATTATGAGTGAGGCGGTGAAGGGTGTGATTCAATACGC
>MKRK01000141.1:1546-5973 GCA_001896915.1 Clostridiales bacterium 43-6 | reverse complement strand
TGAAAAATGCGGATTTTATTATGAGGGTACCTTAAGGCAGGCCTGCCGTATTTATGACGGGACGGTTCATGACGATGTTTGCTATTCTATCACCAAGGATGAGTATAATGCATAATTTAGCGCAAAAAAATATGTGAGATTGGTATATCTTTTTCCTGTGGATATGTTATAATAAACCCACTATTGTTTATTTATTTGGAGGAAGCATGATTACTGTATCAAATTTAAGATTAAGCTTCAGCGGGGCGGATCTTTTTAAAAACGTCGACTTGAAATTTGTCCCCGGCAACTGCTATGGCATCATCGGTGCCAACGGAGCGGGAAAATCCACTTTTCTGCGTATTTTGTCGGGGGATTTAGACCCTACCTCCGGCGAGGTCATCATTCCGCCGAACACGAGAATGTCTGTTTTAAAGCAGGATCATTATGCCTATGACGAATTCACCGTTTTGGACACAGTGATCATGGGCAACGCCCGGCTTTATGAAATCATGAAGCAAAAGGAAGAGCTTTATAATAAGCCGGATTTTTCCGACGAGGACGGCATTCTGGTTTCTGAGCTGGAAGGCGAGTTTGCCGAAATGAACGGATGGGAATCCGAATCGGATGCATCCCGTTTGCTGCAGGGTCTTGGGATAGACTCGGGCATGTTATATATGACCATGGGCTCCCTGGGGGGCAACGATAAGGTCAAGGTTTTGCTGGCACAGGCACTGTTCGGTCAGCCAGCGATTATCCTGCTGGACGAACCGACCAACCATCTGGATATCGACGCCATCAATTGGCTGGAAGACTTTTTGATGGACTATATCGGCACTGTCATCGTGGTTTCCCATGACAGGCACTTTTTAAATAACGTATGTACCCATATCGTGGACATTGACTTTAACCAAATCAAAATGTATGTGGGCAACTATGAATTCTGGTATGAAAGCAGCCAGCTGATGCAGCGGATCATGAAGGATCAAAACAAAAAGCTGGAGGATAAAATCAAGGATTTGCAGAGCTTCATCACCCGCTTCTCCGCCAACAAATCAAAGTCGAAGCAGGCAACCTCCAGAAGAAAGCTGATTGACAAGCTCACTGTGGAAGAAATGCCCGCTTCTTCCAGAAGATACCCCTTTGTGGGCTTTCAGATGGACAGAGAAGCCGGCAAGGATATTTTGGCTGTCAACGGCATCAGCAAGACCATAGACGGCGTGAAGGTGCTGGACAATGTGACCTTCATCGTCAACAAGGGTGACAAAATCGCTTTTGTGGGTGACAATGAAATTGCCTACACCACGCTGTTTAAGATTCTTCTGGAAGAGATCGAGCCGGACGAGGGCAGCTTTAAATGGGGTGTCAGCACCTCTCAGTCCTATTTTCCGAAGGACAATTCGGCATATTTTGAAAGTGAGCTTTCTATTATCGACTGGCTCAAGCAATATTCAAAAGAAATTACGGAAACTTATTTGAGAGGCTTCTTGGGCAGAATGCTGTTTTCCGGGGACGATGTATACAAACCTGTCAAGGTTCTCTCCGGCGGCGAAAAGGTCCGTTGTATGCTGTCGCGCATCATGTTGTTCGGTTCCAATGTATTGGTGATGGATCAGCCCACCAACCACCTTGATCTGGAATCCATCACCGCAGTCAACAACGGCCTCATTGACTATAAAGGCAACATTCTTTTCGCTTCCCACGACCATCAGTTCATCCAAACCATCGCCAACCGTATCATTGAGCTGACCCCGGAAGGAATCATAGACCGCCCGACCACCTATGACGAGTTTTTAGAATATAAAGCAGGGAAATAATACAATACCATCAACAAAAGCTTCGAACTGTAAAAGCAGTTTGAAGCTTTTTTCATAGAATGTGACGTGTATCAACGTAAAACCTTGTAAAATAACACATATTGACAAGAACAAGTGTTCCGTGGTATAATGCTTGTGTGATACTATCACTAATCTGTTAAGGGGATGAAACAATGAAACCAGTAAAAATGTTCACAAAAACCATTGCAATTGTTCTATGTATGGCGCTATGCTTTTCTGTTGTACCTGCCAATGCATTGAGTATCGTTGCACAAGCGCCGGAAAGTGATTTTCTGAATGCGGTTACCACGCCGGAAAATCAAGCGGAGGAAAAACCGCATATCATTGGCGAGGCAGAGGATAAAAGAGAAGACAGCATAAAGCATTTTATCATGAGTGATAAAAGCTATATGGCTGTACAGTATAATGAACCGGTTCATTATAAACAAGGGGATCAATGGACGGATATCGACAATACATTGATCGACAGCCCCGCAAAAAACAAGGATGATAGTAACGGGCTTGAAAACACCTCGAATGATTTAAAAGTCAAGTTTGCCAAATCGGCGTCTGACGGAAACCTTATCTCTATTTCCAAAGACGGATATAAAATCAGCTGGGCTCTGGAGGGTGCTTTGGCAGCCACAAAGAACGCTCTGGTTCAAAATCCTGATATGAACAAGCAGGAAACGGGCGATAAAAAATTCATAGAGCGGAAAAAGATGGCTTCTGCCATCACCTATGAATCCATCCTTCCGGATACGGATCTGGAATATGCAATCAACGGAAGCTCTGTAAAAGAGAATATCATCGTAAAAGTAAAAAAAGAAAGCTATGCGTATCATTTCCCGATAAAAACGGACAATCTTGTGTTGACACTGAACCAAAAGGGCGAAATATTGGCGACAGCCAAGGACAATCTGTCCAAGTCGGTCTTTTGCATCCCTGCCCCGGTTATGTATGATGCAAATGATACAAAGTCGGACGCGGTCAAGTTTTCGCTTACCGATAACGGGGACGGAAGCTATTTACTGACCGTGACCGCGGATGCACAGTGGATCAACAGCGAGGAAGTGCAGCTGCCGGTAAGAATTGACCCATATATTCAAACCATACAGGATAGGAGTCATATTCAGGATACCTATGTGGATGAAGCAAGTAATTTCTATCATACCTATGATGACGATTTGTTGGTCGGAAACAACAGTCAAGGCTTATGCAGGACCTATCTTAAATTTGATTTGCCTACATTGCCTGCAGGTGCCATGGTATTCGAATCCCAATTATACTTATACCAATGGGAAGCGGATGTCCCCAATAATAATTATCAGATTCAGTTGTATGACGTGGGAACAGAAAGTATTAACTACGGTACATATAAATGGACAGACCAGACGGAATCATGGCTGACCACCCCGGTGGTTGACTATATCCCGTTCAGTGCTACATTGGGTTGGAAAACGTTTGATATCACAAAGGTGGCAAAAAAATGGTACAAAGACGGCGGCACCATCAACAATACCGGTCTTGTATTAAAATCCAGCAACGAAAGCGCAACCGCACGGGTCAGCTTTTATTCGACACAAAACAGTCAACAAGATTACTACCCCAGTATCGTTTTTAAGTACAGAATTAACGCCGGAATCGAGGATTATTGGTCCTACCACAATCAAGGTGCCGGACGTGCCGGAACCGGCTCTGTCAACGACTATAACGGTCAGCTTTATTTCACTCACACGGATATTTCGGACACAGGAATGAAAATGCCAGTTATAGTCACACATTCCTATAACGGAGTGAGAGTGGGCAAAACCTTTACAGGGACAAACTGGGCAGCGGGGGCACCCTCCGTGGGGCTGCAGGTGGGTCTTGGTTGGCAGCTGAACCTATTCCAGCGGCTGGATTCGGTCACAGGGATAACAGGCTACGACTATGTTTATCTGGACGGAGACGGAACTCTCCATTATCTGGCTAAGCCGAACGCAAACGCAACCTATTGGGAAGACGAAGACGGCATCGGCTTGAAAATGACGGTGGGAACCTATCGGGTGCTGGAAGACAAAAAGGGCAATAAAATGACCTTCACACTGGGCGGCTATCTGTTGTATATTGCCAATGCCGAGGGTCAGCAGCTGAGCCTTGCCTACGACGGCACCTATCTATACAGAGTAATAGACGGTGCAGGCCGCATCACCTACTTTAACAGAAACGCGGGCGGATATCTGCTCAACATTCAGCGGGCAGACGGAAAATATATTTCCTACGGCTACAATGGAATTCTGCTGGACAGCATCACCTATCCTGACGGAAAGGTGACCAGATACACCTACAGCAGCAATTTCCTTTATACCGCAAAGGACCCCGGCGGTTATTATATCCAATATGGCTATAACGGAAAAAACAAAATCGAGTTTTCAAGGGAATACGGAGACACCGCAACCATAGGAAACCGTGTGGACTTTGATTACAACTACGACAATACCACCACGTTTACTTACAGAAACGGAAACAACGAAACCCGGTCAGAAACCTATACCTTTGACAATTTCGGAAGAAACATAAGTATCGTGGACAATAAAAACAATGCGGTATACACAAGCTTCCAGCCCAATACGGCGACCAGCATGCAAA
>MKRK01000141.1:0-1535 GCA_001896915.1 Clostridiales bacterium 43-6 | reverse complement strand
AACGAAGCATCCAAGCTGCAATCCACAGTAAATAATCTGCTTGTCAATACCAGCGGAGAATATACGAACGACTGGGGTCCTATCAAATGGGGCAGCGACACAGCCACTGTCACGAGAACAACAGGCAATTCCTACATTGGGGCATATGCCTACACTCACACAAACACAAGCGATAATACGACAATTATGAACGGGCAGAATGTAACGGTTGTGCCGGGGCAGACCTATACCTTCTCTGCTTACTGCAAAATAGGCACATTGACGCTAACACCAAGCAGCGGCGCCTCTCTTTTACTGACCTATACAGACAACACAGGAACAGTAAGAACCGTCTACGGTGAAATCATCACCTCCGCCAATTCCTGGGACAGATTATCCATGACATTCACGCTGCCCTCAAACGCAGGTTCCGCCGTGATCGGGGTCAAAACCGCATTGACGGGAAGCGGAACCGCATACTTTGACTGCATGCAGCTGGAAATCGGAAACACTGCAAACCGCTATAATTTAATTGAGAACAGCAGCTTTGAAGCGGTGAACAGTGACGGTACATTCCCATACTGGATCGGCAGCGGCGGAACCAGCTGGTCCGGTGCTGCCAAATTCGGGAGCAGCTCGGGGCAAGTAAACGGACAGGCACTGAACAACAATTATTTCAGACAAATCATCTACATCGGAGATTCGGCTGCCAGCGAAAAAGACAGCTATGTCTTCGGCTGTTGGGCAAAGGCAGACGCCGCCCCCGCCAGAGGGGACAGACTGTTCCACATCAGCGCCTACATCACCTATTCAGACGGAACAGAAATACCGGCGCCGACCTTGATTCAATTCAACAACGATATGCCGTTGAGTGCCGGATGGCAGTTTGCCAGCGGTGCGATCTGCGCGGACGATAAAAACGCATCGACCAATAAGATTCCGGTACGGATCAATTTATACTTCCAGTTTTATAAAAACATAAACTATGCATATTGTGACGGGGTGCAGCTGTTCAAGGAAGAGTTTGGACCGTCTTATCAATATGACAGCAAGGGCAATGTGACGTCGACGAAATCCCTCGCCTCGGAAAAGTCAAGCTTTACGTATAACAATAACAATGAGCTGACGAATTACCAGAGCCCGAAGGGATACAATTTCAGCTACGGATACAACAATGCGTCCAAACCCCATCGGCTGACCACGGCAACCTCGGAGGCAAACGTCAACTACGAGTTCAATTATTACAATTCCGGGACAGAGGTCAATCTGCTGCGGGAAAACCAAATCGGACTGAGCACAGCCCCCCATATCTCCACCACCTACACCTATGACGCAAACGGCAATTTCCCGGACAAAATCACGGATTCCCGGGGGAACTACACGGATTATTATTACACGCCAAGCAACGGGCTGCTGGCAACCCTGGTGGACCCGAAGGGGAACAGCAAAAGCTATACCTATGACCAAAACAATTACTCGCTGTCATCGGTGACCTCCGGCAGCGCAACCAGCAGCTACACCTATACAAACGACCGGCTGGACACCATCCGGCACAG
>MKRK01000140.1:9458-15317 GCA_001896915.1 Clostridiales bacterium 43-6 | reverse complement strand
TAGCTCAGCGTGTCGGCACCGTTCTGGACGCTTGCGAGCAATGTGCTGGTTTTGTTCCCGGTTCCGTTTACATAGCTATAATTCATCGCATAGTTGTTCGCGGTTCCGGTGATGTTTTTCCTGCTCAGTCTTGCCAGCCCGTCGTAGGTGTAGGTCAGCTTTTGTGCGTCGTTCACCTTGACTCCGTAGATCAGCCCTTTTTTCGATGCCGCGCTTGCCCCTGTTCCATAAACAAAGCTGGTTTTGAAATAATCATAGACATAATTGTTGTAATAACTCGTAAGCCGGTTGAAGCTGTCATACTGGAAGCCCATGGAATACCCGTTGCTGTACCGTACATTCTGTAACCGTTTCACCAAATCGTAGGAATACTTTTGGGTCATCCCTGTTTGGTTGTCCGTATAAGTCTGCAGGTTTCCGTCACCGTCGTACTGATACGTAAACCGTGTGGTTAAGTTGTATTTTTTACTATTGACCCTGCCGTAATCGTCATACGTATACCCGATGGTGTCCCAGTTGCCGTAGGTGCTCTGGGTCAGCTTGCCGTTACCGTTGTTGTAGCCGTTCGTCATCAGGTTTTGCGTACCCACCTTGGTGTTGTACATGTTCCCGAACTTGTCATAGTTCAGCTGGTAATAGAAGGTATCGTTGTCCGTATGGGGCTTGATCGTGCTCAGCCTGCCGTCATTGTCATAGGTGTATCGGGTGGACGAGGTATTGTAGTTGTTCTCTTTTGAAACCTTGTCAACCCGGTCGATATCCCTGCTGGCAGATTGTTTGTAGGTATAGTATGTATCGTTGCCCTTCGGATCCTTGACGGTTTTTAAAAGCCCGTTGATGGGTTCGTTGTAATAATCCACCACGTTGCCCAAGGAATCCGTGATTTTATCCACATAATTCCCGTTTTGCACATAGGCTGCTTCCGACATGATGATCTGCCCTGTGGGTTGGTTCACCAAATCCACGTTCCATCTCTGGTTTGCATCGTCGGTTTTTGTGCTGTCATACGTGCGGATTTTTAATATTTCTCCCGGCACCGGTGTAATGTCCTTCGGTTCTTCGAGGCATTTGTTCGTTGCGCATTTCGGGACAAGACGACAGGTATCGTCATTGTTCTTTACAAATTTCCACAACTGGCCGGTTGCTCCGGAATACGTCTGTAGGATAACATTTGTTCCGTCAACATTGGCAGAGCCTTGAACCGTCAGTGCCTTTCCGTCCGCACTGGCTGCATTCACGATTCTATAGTAGGTGTTACTGCCCGAGCCTTCTACATATATTGGTTTCCACTGGGTATTGGTTGATCTCTCGTACCAGTTTACAATGGTCGTTCCGCTGATATCCTGACCCGACCCGTTGATGACAGCCTGCCATGACGAATTCACGCTTGTCAGATAATAATTGGTTCCGGCGGTAATACTTTTCGCTGTTTCCCTGGCCCGCGTCACCGAGGAGTTCGGGTCACCCAAGGAATTATAGGTTATGGAATACCCCACATCGTTTGAGCTTCTTGCCTCCACCATCTGGTGCTCATCGTCATAGCTGTAGGTAAACGCCGTTCCGTCCGGATTCACCATGGAATTCAAGTTGTTGTTGGTATAATTAAAGCTGGATTCTGTTTTTGCCTTGTCTACTGTAGACACCACATTGTTATTGCTGTCGTAGGTATACGAACCCGCACTGTCCTGCACCAATTGCAGATTGTCAAAATACGCCGTATTTGCGTTTTTGTAATAAAGGCAATATACCACCAAATGTGATATTACCTTACCCGTATTTTCTTTTTTACCCATGATGACTTCGCTGATAAATTGCGGTTGCCCTGTATCCGACGAAAAATTGATCGGTCTCCATTCCGTTGTTGTTCCGTCCGCGTATACAATGCCCACATCAAGGGCAAAATACCTGCCGCTTCCGGTTGTATATGGCAGCGATTCCGCTTTTGCCCAGCCGCTGAAGATAAAGATGTCCTTGTTACAAATGGCGTTGACCGGAATGGATTGCTTAATGGATTTTTCTTTGGTAACGTCCCCCACAATCCGCATTGCCTTGGACCCGTCAACACTGCTGTCCCCGGAAGTGGTTACATCGCTTTCCGAAAGGTTGGTTCCTATCCATGAATCCGGTACATATGCACCTGCACTGAAATCCGAATTCTCCAGAATGTTATACCGTCCGGCGGTTGTGCCAAACTCTGCCTGAGCGCAGTCAAAATAAGCATATCCGCTGTCGGTGTCAACACCAATTTGTACATTCATTGTTTGGCCCGCTTGTACCGTCCCGACATAAACAGTAAGAGACAAGCGCTGCCATTCTGTATTTGTTCCGCTTACATAATCAGAATAATAGGTGGTTCCTTGGAAAACCGCACGGATTTGTGCACCCTTATTGAATATGTTCGATAAATTTGTTTTTACATACACCGAAATCGTATAATATCTGTTGCTGCCGACCGGTATGTTTTGATAATAATAGGGGAAACATTGGTTTGGCATTCTGGGGCTGTTACGAATGTTAAACGATTTGGTGCCCACCATGGGTTGATCGGTCATCCCTGTAAAGCCGTAATCGTTCCCGGAGCCGGACTGAGACACACTGGTAGCCCAAACGCCGCCTCTTTCATTGCTGGAATCATACAGCACGTTGTTGGACTGCTTTGCCGTATAGCCGTATTTTTCTATTTTGTTGTTGTCGTTATTTTCTTGTGCCATAACGGCGCCTTTGTTGTCATAGGATGTGATGACACTGCCGGTACTGTCAAACACATAGGAGGTTTTCATATCGTCCGATGTGCCATATACATCATCAGAACCCGAAGTGGTAATCATCGTTTTGTCAAGACCATACGAAAATCCCACTTCTTGTCCTCTTTCATTTAATGTTCCGTCAGGTGATTTCCCTACTTCCACTACATTGATAACTCTTCCTTTGGTATCTCGCGTATACACAATCTTCTTGCTGTTGTTATAATTTACGCTTTCCAGCTTACTGCCGTTGCTGTAGGTAAATTCAACAAATGTTCCGTCAATATTAGAAATTCGTCTCAGCGTACTGTCAGGATAGTAGGCATAAGAGGTTACACGGTTCGCGGGATCCGTAAATGTTTGTAACACACCCGTTGCCGCGTCAACCCCGAAAGTTGTATATTGCCCGGCGCCGTTGTATATTCTGTTTGGTGTGTCTCCGCTGTATGCAACATAGAAATTTCTTCCGCCCGTTTGCATGATCATGTGGAAGTATCCACTTTGGGTAAATTTAATTCTATTGCTCTTTTTATCGGTGATAACATAATAATTCGAGGGGTCTATGGTGTTGATGGTCAGCGTCAAACCCAACCCGTCTTCATCAATCATTTTACCGCTATCATTCAACTTGAAATAGTGTTTTGTCCCGTCTCCGTCCAAATAAATGTATCGATAACCATTTTCTCTTAATTTGCTATCTGTAACTTCTGTAATGGACTGGCTGATGTTCATTTGCCATCCGAGACCGCTGTAAGCCTTTTTCCCGGTATGAAGACCTGCTTGTGTATCGTTATAGACATGGTCAATGTTAAGCGGCAAAGCATTTCCGTTTTCGGAAACTCCGTTTGCAACATAAGTAAGCGCGCCGGTGTATTTATTTACATACCCGGTTCCGCCCGGCCCCATATCCTGTGTTTCATAATCCCAGTAGGATTCCAAACCGGATGCCAGTCTGTAATTGAATATGACATAAGGGAATAAAGTAGATATCGGAATCGGGTTACCGCTTGTATCTACTACTGACAAATTACTGTCGTTTGAAACAAAACCCACCCTTGCCGACGCAGATTCGTCACTGGATCTTAATGCTATCGCTCTGTATAGGTCTGCACCAAATTTCGTTCCGGTTTCATACCATTTTTTTCCTATTGCTGTAATATCTAAACATTTCCATCCGTCCGTATTTGTCATGTCTACATAATCTGCAATGGGGCTTAACGTAAGCCAATCATCTTTTTGATTGTTCCATGTTACATTGGCAAAATCCTGGTACGGCTCATTTGTTGTGGATGAATCGTACGCACGAATTTTTACACCACTGGAGGTAACATCATGCTGGTATTGATATATTGCCAAAACAGCTTGATAAATAACAGCTTCTTTGGGTAACGACGGTATATCAAAGCCCACATATGTCCTGCATCTTCCCAAGCTGTTGTTTCCTACGAGAAGGTTGTTGGTTCCGTGCAATTTTGTTGTCGGCACTGCATTATCAACATAAGTATCAACAATATTATTGCTGTTTTGTGGTGTTTCAATGACCGGATCAATTCTGACCGGCAGTTTTGTTTTTTCATCATTGATCCAGCCTGCATCGGCTTTAATGGTAAGTACATATTCATTGGAATCAGATTCACTTAATATATACGAAACCGCATCTGACCATTGGTTGTCGGCATCATACATCACCGGTGCCGGGATTATAAATACCACTTTCCGCGGATCTGCTATATCCGTTGCTGAAATCTCACCCTTTTCGTTCAGGGTCAGCTTCACTTTGTTGGTCTGTATGTTTATGGCATATTCATATGCATCCTGCTTTTCGTTTACAATGATATCTTCTTTTAAGGAATTGCTTTTCAAAGTATACCGAATATCCGTGCTAGGAAATACATCTTCATATAAAACATCCGATGATAATTTCTTTAGCTTGGTGAATTTTTCATCACCTTTTTCAACAGTTACCAAATCAGGATTTTTTACAACCGCTTCTTTTTGTGTTTCTGTTGTTCTTTGCTTCGCATCCGTTCCCGCAACGTTCCAACTGATCTGATAATCACCTTTTGTAATTGTTACAAGTTTTTCAGCATTTATGTTTTTTGCAAACTTGACCTTAAAATCATTGGATGCATTCTCAATTCCTGCCACACCCTTGGCGTCCTTTGCTTTGCTGGCAGTCAGTGTATTGTCAATATCCTCCCATTTCCCATCCTTCTGGTAATGGACCGGTTCCCCATATTGAATCACACTGAAGCTTTTGTCACTCATCATAAAGTGCTTTTCATTGGAAGTTCTTTTTTCCACCACTTCTGTAATCATATGCGGCGGCTCTTTCTCTTTCTCAAATACCGGTTCTGCCAACACCTTGCTGCTGTTGGCAAAGTTGTTTCCAATTGCCCCTGCCGGTACGATACCAAAGCAGAGAGCCATACATAGGATAATTGCGATGCTTTTTGTTAGAATTTTTACTCTTTTCATTTTTTCATCCCCTGTTTTAAATTTTATGACATCAGCAAATATATTATATAACAGGTTACATCTTCCTGTCAATTTGTGTTATAACGCAAATTTTCCTGTCATATATTGTGTATATTGAAAACATTTCCTCCTTCCCCACCCATCTTTGCTACATGTGCCTTTTGTCACATTCATTCTACACTTTAACCTGTCCCATAAACCGGATTGTTGTTTTAGCATCGTTTTATAAAAAATCACCCCTGAAGTATGTTGTAATACCTCAGAGATGATTTTTATTATCGTTCATTTCCGGCTTTTTATCTCGCCAGCCAGCCGCCGTCGACGGCAATGGTGTAGCCGTTTACATAGTCGGACGCTGCCGAGGCGAGGAACACGGCGGGGCCTGCCACATCCTCCGGGGTGCCCCAGCGGGCTGCGGGAATGCGGTCCAGAATCGCCTGGTTTCTGTCTTCGTCCGCCCGCAGAGCGGTGGTATTGTTGGTCGCCATATAGCCCGGTGCAATGGCGTTGATGTTGATGTTATGCTTCGCCCATTCGTTTGCCAGTGCTCTGGTCACGCCCATGACGGCGCTTTTGCTGGCTGTATAGGACGGAACGCGAATGCCGCCCTGGAAGGAAAGCATGGAGGCGATGTTGA
>MKRK01000140.1:3443-9406 GCA_001896915.1 Clostridiales bacterium 43-6 | reverse complement strand
TCATCACATCGTCCCAGTCTTTTTCCGAAAACTCGATGGCGTCGGTGCGGCGGATGATACCCGCGTTGTTGACCAAAATATCAACCTGTCCGAATGCTGTGACCGCTTGTTTGATGATATCCTCAATGGGTTCTATGGACAACAAATTTGCCACCACACCCAAAAATCCCTTGTCCAGCTTTTCCACCGCTGCCTTCGTTTCGGGCATATCCACATAATCCACGCCGACGATATCCGCACCCGCTTCTGCCAGAGCCAGAGCAATGCCCTGTCCCAGCCCGGTGCTGGCGCCGGTGACGATGGCAACCTTGCCGTCCAGACTGAATTGATCTAAAATCATATTGTTCCCTCTCCTATTTCAAATCCTTAATATCGACCATATCCATATCACTGAAGGTTTGGTTTTCCCCTGCCATGCCCCAGATGAAGGTATAATTTTTCGTGCCGCAGCCGGAATGGATGGACCAGCTGGGGGAAATCACAGCCTGCTCGTTTCTGACCACGATGTGGCGGGTTTCTGTCGGCTCGCCCATATAATGAAACACTACGCTGGTATCGGCAATGTCAAAATAGAGATAAACCTCCATACGTCTGTCGTGGGTGTGACAGGGCATGGTGTTCCACACGCTGCCGGGCTCCAGTTGAGTGAGACCCATGACCAGCTGACAGCTTTGCACCCCTGCGGGATGGATATATTTATAAATCGTACGTTTGTTGCATTCTTCATCGGAGCCCATTTTTGCCGCTTCCACTGTGGTGATGTCGATTTTTGTGACAGGATATGTCTGATGTGCCGGTGTGCTGTTGAAATAAAACTTTGCCGGATTGCTTGCATCGGCACTTTCAAATAGAATTTCCTTGTTCCCTTTGCCAATGTACAGCCCGTCCCGCGCTTTCAATTCGTATTTCACACCGTCCACGATCACCGCACCGTCGGCGCCGATGTTGATGATGCCCATTTCCCTTCGCTCAAGGAAATATTCACAAGCCAGCTCCTTGCCTGCCTCCAGTGTAAGGGGAGTGACGGGGCAGGCAGAGCCGGTAATGATTCTGTCCACATGGCTGTATACCGTTAGGATTTCGCCTTTTTGAAACAGTCCGTCGATGAGGAATTCCTCTCTTAGCCGCTGTGTGTCATACTGCTTGACATCCTTTGGATTTGATGCGTTTCTGATAATCATGTTTTGGTGCTCCTTCTGTTCAAATTTCGTTATCTGTCAACTCTGGCGCCTTTACCGCCCACGATTTTTTCCACTTCCTTCAGGCTCGCCATGGAGGTGTCCCCCGGAGTAGTCATCGCCAGGGCACCGTGTGCCGCTCCATAATTGACGGCTTTTTCTGCATCGTCAAACTCCATCAGCCCGTAAATCAGACCGGAAGCAAAGCTGTCACCACCGCCCACACGGTCAAAAATTTCAAGACCTTTGTATTCCGCCGCTTTGTAAAGCTCGCCGCCGGCATAGCAAATGGCGCTCCAGTCGTTCACCGTGGCGGTTTTCACGGTTCGCAGCGTGGTTGCAATCACCTTGAAATTCGGATAGGCATTCACAACCGTTTTCAGCATTTTTTGATAGCCGTCAATGTTCAGCTCTGCCAGATTTTCGTCGTTGCCTTCGATTTCAAAGCCGAGACATGCAGTGAAATCCTCCTCGTTTCCGATCATCACATCCACATACTTGGCAATTTCCCGGTTTACCTCCCGGGCTTTTGCCTTTCCGCCGAAATCGTTCCACAGGGACGGACGGTAGTTTAAATCATAAGACACAATGGTGCCGTATTTTTTTGCGGTTTTTACCGCTTCGATGACCGTGTCCGGCGTGGTGGCGGACAGGGCGGCAAAGATGCCGCCGGTATGAAGCCAGCGCACGCCCAGTGTTCCAAAGATATACTCCCAGTCAATGTCACCCTGCTTCAGCTGGGACGCTGCCGTATGGCCACGATCGGAAACGCCGAGAGCGCCCCGGATGCCATAGCCCCGTTCGGTGAAATTAAAGCCGTTGCGCACCGTTCTGCCGATGCCGTCGTATTTCACCCATTTGATGAGAGAGGTGTCCACCCCGCCTTGCAGGATCAAATCCTCAAGCAGTCTGCCTACCTCGTTGTCTGCAAAAGCAGTGACAATGGCTGTGTTTTTTAAAAAGCATTTCCGAAGACCCCGGGAAACGTTGTATTCACCGCCGCCTTCCCAGACCTTGAATTCTCTCGTGGTTTTGATTCTGCCTTCCCCCGGATCAAAACGGAGCATGACCTCGCCCAAGGAAATGCAGTCATATTGACAGCCTTTTTTTGGTTTGACACTTAAGATACTCATTTGTAAGTTTCCCTTCTTATCAGATGCGATATGTTCTGAGCGGTTCCGTTCTTGAAACGAAACATCAAAATTTCCGGTAAGTAGCAGTTTCTAGCTTCCGCTCCTGATTGTAACATGGATTGTGCCGGTTTGGGCTTTGTTTTTCAGCCTGAGCCGTACTCTGTAGAGAATATCCTTATCCCAGTTGCCGATCATTCTGTCATTGGTCAGCCGGAGAGCTTCCTTTTCAAACGCAAGCAGGCTGCTGTCATAATGCAGATAAATCGGTTCGTCTCCGGTTCCGGTCAGCAGGATTTTACCCTCCTCGTCCATACCGGCATCGTGGTAACAAATGAAATTCTCGATGATTTCACCCGTTCCATGGGCAAAAGAAAAGCTGTCCCGGATTCTGATTTCATTTTCACAGGTATGATAGGATACAATTCTTTGATAGCGCTCTATCCCTGCGGCTTCGTCGTAAGCACCGCCGATCTCCATGGTGAGTGACGAAACACCGTTTTCACACAAACACGCTGTATGCCGGGCGGCATACTGCCTGCCGTTTTTCTGATCCATGCCGTTGATGGTGGGCAGATTATGATAGCCCGACTGGGTATACCACAGCTCATACCGCTTGTCGCTGAAGGTTTTAGCGGTGTAGGTTTCCAGCCCGGTGTCAATCAAAACCGGCTTGGCGTTATGGTATACAATAAAGCTGCCCACATCGTTGTGATTGTGGTTTTCGTCATTGTTCCCGCCTTTGGCCGCCAAGAAAAACCCGTCCGTGCCTTGGCTTTCCCGTGCTGTCATGACCTGGATGGCGGACAGATAGCAGCTTTGTACCGATTTATGGTTCGGTTCTAAGGAAGTCATTTCCCCATAGCTCAGAATATTCAGAAGCTGTCGGTAGAAGGTGCCGCGGTCAATATAAGCGGCGGGATTGAAGACGGATATACCGAGACTTGCCACACTGTCCAAAGAAGTAAGCTTGCCGAACCGGTACAGCATGGTCCCGTTGATGCCCACCTTTGCGTCTGCATCTGCAAATGCCGCGTAGTAGCAATCACCGATGTAGACCTTTGCAATATAGGACACCATGTTTTTGACAAAGTCGGTACCGTAAAGATCAATCTGTCCTTGGGAATAATCATACAGCTCGCCCAAACAATCCATGAAGCTGGCACCGGACACATTCCAGTACATAGGTCCCTCATCACAGCCGCCGTCCTTCGGGTAAGCCTCAATAAACTTATCCAGTACTGCTGCACTTTTGGAAAGCAGTGCTTTTTGCTTATCTGCATCTTTTTCGATGATCATGATCACAGGCAGAACAGAGGACATGATCCATGGATTCCAGTTGTTGGGCTCTTGCTTTCCAAAGCCCATCCACCATAGATCGCGGGTAAGAAAGGGGGTAAGAATCCGTCTTTTCAGTTCAAACTCCATCCTGTGGGATATGATTTTGGTGATTTTATCGAATTCATCCTTCAATAAATAATAAACCCAAGCGAGCATAGTTCCTGTTTCGGCGCTGAACAAATCAAGGTTGTCGGCAGGATCGTATATTTTTTCGTAGGTTTTGTCGTGTTCATAAAAGCCCAGGTGAGCCGGCATGACCCAATTGGTCTCCTCTGTAATCGCCCATATCCCGTTGATGAGATCGGGCAAAAACCGTCCCTTGCCTTCCATGCATTCCGCTATCGTCAGTGTCCAGACGACCTTACGCCGTTCAAAGTACAGGTTTTCGAACCCGTCTCTGTCACCATTGCTAAAATAATCAAAATATCGCATGGCCGGTAAAGCGGGATAGGGATAATGCAAATATTGCTGTGCCGCCGCCAGATACATTTGCTGCATCCGGGGATGAATATTGTCCCATTTCTGCCGGTCTGCATAGCTGGGAATATCGGAAAATATGGGGAAATCACGGGGCGACAGGTCAGTGTTATTCATTAGCTCGGTAAGCAAAAGAAAACCCCCAATTTGTTAATCTCATTTATCATAACGCAAAAGTAATTCAATGTAAATAGCCTAACTTGCTGTAAACAACCATAAACCATAGAACAAACAGCACTTTTTGCAATGTTTCTGACTTTTTGTCAAAACCAAAAGCGACCGCCCATATGGCTGCCGCTTTTATTGGTCTCTGATACTTCTGTATAAGGACGGTGTGAAGCCGACTGCTTTTTTGAAGTATTTCGAGAAATAGGACACATCCCCGAAGCCGGTTTTTTCTGTAATCTGTGCCATGGAAAGCTCCGTGGTTTTCAAAAGGCTTTTTGCCTGTTCGATGCGCTGTGTATTGACATACTGCATGGGGGAACAGCCATAGGCATCATGAAACCGTTTGATAAAATAATTGGGGTGAAGGTGCACGGTTTTTGACAAATCCTCCACCGAAAACTTTACCGAGAGGTTCTTGCGAATGTAGGCAAAAACCGGTTCAAAATCATGTCCCAGATGGATTAAATTATCACTGTACCGTGGATTTGCCAGTGCGATATAGGTTGAAATCACCTGAATCAAAGCAGCCTGACGTTCCATCTCAATACAGATATTCCGGTTGTTGTCCCCTGCATAAGGCCTGTGGATTTTGACAAATAATTCTGCCATACCATCAAAATCCGGCACGGTTACGACAAGATCCGTTTGGAGCACATCAAACAGTCTTCGACCGGCGGTGTGCGCCGTAAAATGGCACCAGTGCTTTGCCAGGGGTTTTCCTCTGCTCATACAATAGGATTGGACATGGTTCTCGGGCATCAGCATCAGCTGACCGGCTTTTGGCAGGTATTCCGTCCCATCCACATCGCAAACGCATTCACCGATGCGAACGAGATAAAACTTATTAAAAGCAGGAATATAATGGGCATCCTTCCAGCTTTCTTCATTGCATATGACATTGCCGCCGCAAAGATAGGTTGCCTGAAAGGACGACAGCGGATTGAGATTCATCTGCATACGCATCCACCTTAATAAAATACAAAAAGAACTTAGTATTTTTACTTTTGATTTTATTATAATTCCCCTATACTCATATTGTCAACTCGCCAATAAAAAATGGTTGAATCAATTCAAAAAACAAGGAGGATTTCCTATGACTGAAAAAGAAAAAAGGCAAGAAAGAACCCGCTGGATGATGAATGACCGTTTCGGTATGTTTATTCATTTTGGCTTATACTCCATTCCTGCAAGGGGTGAATGGGTGCGAAGCTATGAAGCAATTTCTGTAGAAGACTATGAGCAGTACTTCAACTCCTTTGACCCGATAGATTATGACCCGAAAAAATGGGCACAGCTCGCAAAAAAAGCCGGCATGAAATATGCTGTGATGACAACAAAGCATCATGACGGGTTTTGTCTGTTCGATTCACAATATACGGATTATAAAGCGACCAACACACCGGCCGGACGGGATCTGATCAAGGAATATGTGGACGCCTTCCGGCAGGAAGGAATCAAAGTCGGGCTTTACTATTCCCTGCTTGACTGGCATCACCCTGACTTTCCCGCATATGAAGATGAGCACCATCCTATGCGGGGCAAAGAGGAATACAAGCACCAAAACGGGGAACATTTTGAACGCTACATTGAATATTACCATGCCCAGGTCAGAGAGCTTCTGACGAATTACGGTAAAATTGATTTACTGTGGTTTGATTTTTCTTAGGGC
>MKRK01000140.1:0-3397 GCA_001896915.1 Clostridiales bacterium 43-6 | reverse complement strand
GATCATTCCGCCCCGTTGTATTACCGATAGCAGCGGTGAGGCTCTGGCCTGGGAGGCTTGCATCACACTGAATGGTGGTTGGGGATACTCTTCCTGTGATCACAATTATAAGCATACCCGTGATGTCATCCATCTGCTCATTGAATGTGTCAGCAAGGGCGGAAACCTATTACTGAATGTAGGGCCCGACGCAAAGGGCAATATTCCGCCGGAAAGCGTGAATATCCTGACCGAGGTGGGACAATGGATGGAAAAAAACGCTGCCTCTGTTTATGGTTGCGGCGCCGCAGATTATCCGAAGCCGGAATGGGGTCGGCTCACCCAAAAGGGCAATAAACTCTACGCCCACGTGTACGAATGCAGTCTTGGTATTGTTGTCATTAATGATGTTGACAAAAAGGTCAAACAAGCGAGGCTGTTACATGACGGAAGTGAAGCAGATATCACCCCGCCTTGGTTTGCCTTTCATTACGAAGCGGGCAGCCATATTTTCATCAATCTGAAAAGCTCCCGTTTACCCCATGAACCGGTCACCGTGGTTGAGCTTTTACTGGAAGAATGATATCATTGCTGTTTTTTGAAACCATATCCTTTTGAATGGAAAAGGAAACGGTGCTCTTCTGTGTTGTCTGTACGAATTGTGCTATGCCGGATTGCATCAGGTCTGATGATTGTTCGGTTGTTTTTGCGTCACTGCTTTTTCCCGTGGTATAAGACAAAAGCATCAAAGCAACACTCAATACCACAAATGTGATGATCGGCAGCTTTTTCATCAAAACCCTTCCTTTCCTTCTGTTTTCAGTCCATCCTATCCAATATGCATTCCATTTGCCATTGCTTATTACAACATTGTAATCGGTTGTTACAATGTTGTAATTTTTTATTGTATAAAATAATTGCCCTTTGATGATAGGGTGGGTATAATATACTCATAAAATAACAGCTATTGTTTTCGCGTTTATTAACGTTTATTAATTTTTATTAACTTATTTGTTGACATTCGTTAATATTAATTATATAATGTTAACATAAAATTGGAAACGAGGGTTGATTGTGTTTATTGAAGAACGGCATCAGGCAATTTTGGATATCATCAAACAAAGCGGCAGAATTTCCATTGGCGAAATCGTGGATCGGTTCGCTGTTTCGGTTGACTCGGCCAGGCGGGATTTGCGGCTGCTGGAGGAACAGGGCTTGCTCAAAAGAACCCATGGTGGTGCGATTCCGCTGCGCCAGATCGGATTTACAAAGCCATCAAAATGTACGGCAAGGGATTTTCCCAGTATCAAAGAAAACTATTTTTTTATTGCAATGCAAGCATTGAAATTGATCAAAGAAAACGATGTAATCTATATCACCAGTGGAACCGTGGGTTATTTTATGGCACAGAACCTGCCGGAGATAAAAATCACTGTGGTTACCAACTCCATCATCATTGCCGAAGAGGTAAGAAAAAAGGACAATATCCGAATTATTTTAATTGGCGGGGACATGACACCAGAGGGCGTTTGCAAAAGTGCACTGGCCGTTGAAATGGTCAGCCGCATCCGGCTTGACATCGCATTCATCACCTCGGCAAGCATTTCGGCCGATTTCGGGCTTTCCATCCAATCGGCAGAAAATGTGGGTTTCCTGAATGCTGTGATTCACAGCGCTGTTACCACTGTCGGGTTGTATCCTACCGAAAAAATCGGGTTCCGTTCCATTCTTCAAATCTGCCCCGCCAACAGGCTTGATCTCTTGATTACCGACTGGGATGCACCCGAAGACGAACTGAAAAAGCTTGACGAACTGGACGTAAAAATAATAATCGTGGAAAAGGAATCGAAGGAAGAATAAACAGGGAGGAATTTATATGAATAATCGCAGCAGAAAAGTAGTTTTGGTAGGAACAGGCTTTGTGGGCATGAGCTATGCCTATGCCATGCTCAACCAGAACGCATGTGACGAGCTTGTCCTCATTGACGTGGACAGACAAAAGGCCGAGGGTGAGGCCATGGATTTAAACCACGGGCTTGCATTTTCCGGTTCCCATATGAAGATTTATGCAGGTTCTTATGAAGACTGCAAGGACGCAGATATTGTTGCCATTTCTGCCGGTGTGTCTCAAAAGCCGGGGGAATCACGGCTTGATTTGCTGCAAAGAAACACAGTGGTATTCAACTCAATCATCAAGCCGGTCATTTCTTCGGGCTTCAGCGGAATATTCCTTGTGGCAACAAACCCGGTGGATATCATGGCGCATATCACGAAGCACCTCTCAGGGTTTGAGCGGCGGCGTGTCATCGGCACAGGTACCACGCTGGACACGGCTCGGCTTCGCTATCTGCTGGGAGATTATTTTAAGGTCGACCCGAGAAACGTTCACGCTTATGTCATGGGCGAGCACGGGGACAGTGAATTCGTCCCTTGGTCCCAGGCCCTGATTGCCACCAAGCCGGTGCTGCAGATGTGTGCCGAATCCTGCGGCAGTTATACCTGCGGACAAATGGATGTGATCAGCAGCGAGGTGAAAAATGCCGCTCAAAAAATCATTGCTGCCAAAAAGGCGACTTATTACGGCATCGGTATGGCCATGACCCGCATTACCAAAGCGATATTGGGCAACGAAAACAGCGTGCTGACCGTATCTGCCATGCTGGACGGCGAATATGACCGCAAGGGCATTTATGCAGGGGTACCAAGCATTGTCAACCGAAACGGTGCTGACAGTATCATCACCTTAGCGTTGACACAGGAGGAAAAAAAGCAGTTTCATCATTCCTGCGATTTGCTTGACGAAATATACCGTGGCATCAATTTTGAAAATTTATGATGCCGATTCTACAGAATTTGTAACATAGTTATTGTTCAGCGGTTTTGTTTCTTGCCCGAAAATAGCCGAAAGCAAAAAGGCTGGCACACAGTAAAAATTGTGTGCCAGCCCTTTTCTTTTTGGATTTACTCTTGTATGCCCGGAATTTTGGGCAGACGCTCAAAGCCCTGTTTCAAATCCTCATCTGTGGGGATATAATCGTTCATTTTTCCTGCGTTGTAATCCATAGATGCCTGCATATCAAAATAACCTGTGCCGGAAAGACCAAAGAGAATGGTTTTTGCTTCTCCGGTTTCCTTGCACTTTTTGGCTTCCTCCAGTGCGGCATGGATGGCGTGGGCGGATTCCGGTGCCGGCAGGATGGTTTCATGGTTGGCAAAGAAGGTTGCCGCATCAAACACTTTGGTTTGTTCCACCGCTCTTGCTTCGTCCAGAAGTCCGTCATGATACAGCTTTGAGATAATCGGAGACATCCCGTGATAACGAAGACCGCCGGCGTGGTTGGCGGAAGGGAGGAAATTGCTTCCCAGGGTATACATTTTGACAAGAGGTGTCATGTTGGCCGTATCGCCGAAATCATAG
>MKRK01000139.1:5190-11380 GCA_001896915.1 Clostridiales bacterium 43-6 | reverse complement strand
CCTTATCAGACAGTCTGCCTATAGAACGTGGTCAACTATCTTCACCCAAGCTCTCCCGGCGTCATTGCGAGCGCTAGCGCGGCAATCCGTAACCCCTCTGTAGATTATGATCGGGATCAATGAGTAGCCACATCGGATTGCTGCTACGAAGGGTACATTTGTTGTGATTTGAAGGGTATGGATTGATACCTCAATCCATTCATATGATTCTTCCATCTTCTTTTTTATACAATTGAGTAAAAAGTAAGAAGCTATCCTTCCTGACCTATTGATAGGGAGATGTACAATACAATGGAAGCCGGTCTTGTTTTTAACAAATGGTTCTCTGCATCAGGCTCTACTCATAAATAAAGGGGATCCTGCACAAAAATGTGCAGGATCCCCTTTTGGCTAGCCCGACGACAATCAGGGAAGCTTTATTTTGTTATGTTCTGAAAGGAAGTGTCCCATGCTGAACGAACGGCTTTTGCCATTTGAGCCGAGCAGGATGTGCCCTTGTCTTCACAGGTCACATCGGCAAAATACTCCTCTACCTGCTGGACGGTCATTCCTATGCTCACCTTACTGATCGCCTTCAGATTCCCGTCACAACCTCCTTCAAACGCAACATTTTTTACAATATCACCTTCCAGTTCTACCGTAATGGAGCAGGGACAGACGCCCTCCGGGATATAAGTATACTGCATAGATTTCTTCCAACTTTCTGCGAAATTAGAGTTATGTTTTTCAGTATGGGGATGGTTGTTTGTAACTTTTATAAAAACGTGCATGGATTCACGAGTTACGATTTTCACACCGGTTTCCAAAAGACGATTCTTTGTGACGGTGTAAGCCCATTCAAATTATCTGCCGGCGTTGCTTTTTCCGAAAATCCGTGTCGGGTTGCCTGTAACGACCACCAGAGAGAGGGATACAAGGGCAAGACCAAGTGCGAACAAGGGGAAGTTAACGTCGCCGGTGTCCGGGCTATCGTCCTCAACTTTGTCAACATTGTCGGTTGGAGAAGCAGGCGCCAAGGCTTTCAGTCCATTGTAGGCAGCTGCTAATTCGGCATAAGCGGTATTCAAAACTTCACTGTTGCTTTCAAAGGAACCGACCTGCTGGGCAGCGGTCAGACGAACCCCTGTAAGGCTTGCATTTACCTTTGCCAAATCAGCAGCTCTTGCTTCCTCCTGGGCATTGGCGACAAACGCCGCTGTGCTCTTACCGGTTCCAACTGCTAATTTGAGTGCCGCATATGTCTCCGGCGTATAGTCGGTCTCATCCAGTGTTTCTGCGTCGGTCGCCAGCTCTTTCAGCGCTGTGGCGACAAAGGTATCAAAGGTTTCGTTCAATCCTGACCAATAGGCTCTTGAAATGACGGGGGTGTTCACACCGCGTTTGTCATATCCGTTTTCGTCCTTGTTGGCGGCTATATTTGTTTTTGGTGTAGAGGCGTTGGTGTCAATATTGTAATTGCCCAAACCGTGTACGGTGTCGGGATTGCCGTTGTTGTTGATATATTCCTGATATTCAAACACTCTTCCTTGGGTGCTGGAGTAGTAGCCAAACGTACCGGGTGCTGCCAGATTGGCACCGCTGTACCAGAGCTGTTCAAACAAGCTGATCACTGTGGCGGACTTTCCGTTTGCATCCTTGTGGTCCTTGTTATAGAAAACCAATGCCGGATATTGAATACGGGATGCCCAACGGGCGTTTTCCGATACAGGGGCAGGGTTCCCTGTTTCTCCCGGGATTTTTTCATAAATGGAATAACCGTTGCGTGAACCGCCGTTGTAGTAACGGTAGGCCTTCTTTTCCGCTTCGGTAAGAGCTGGCTGGTTTGCAGCGGCACGTCTCAATTCTTCAGATGCAATGAAATTGTCATAGTCGTTGTCGAAACGTGTTTTAATCCCGTCAGGACCGATGTTATTGAAAACATTTGTAAATAAATCAATGTATAGTCCGGAAATATAGGTTCTTTCACTGTTTCGGATGGAGGTTATGCTGTTATTGGTCGTGCTGTCCAGCTCAGGGTCAAAGAAATATATCTTATCCAGATTATATTTCAGCGCATAGTCATAAATGTTTCTTAAATTTGCAAAACCGTTGGGGCACCACAAGCCTGTAAACAGAATGGCGTGATTTCCTTCGGAGTCCAAAACACCCCGGAGTTCTTCGTATGTAACTACCTCAAAGGGTATTTTGGTATCGCTTTCGGTAAACAGCTTCAAGTCACTGCCGTATTGGGGAACGCCATTGACCGTAATGGGTGTTCCGTCAACGTTTAAAAGCTTTCTTGTGTTTGTTCCGTATGCGGCCTTAAAGCGTGCATTTTCGTTTTCACGATAATATTCGGATTGGGAAACATTCACACTGCTTGCAACCTTTTTGCCGCCGACAGTGGTGGATATTTTATCAAACTGTGCACGCAGTCCGGCTTTGAAGGCTTCCACTGTTGCCGCATTTCCAAAGTCGGCTGTTGTATCATCCCAGCTAAAAGAGGTAACCAGCGGGGAGCCGGCATTGTCTTTGTTCCAGATTAAAATAGACGGGGTGGATAGATCAGAAGCATCATGGGGATCGGATTGTTCCCCATTGCCAAGAAGGGATTTGGCCAGTGCGTCGCCTCTTTGGCGATAGTAAACCTTTGAGTTATATTCTGCTGTGGTATTATAATCAGCAGCAACACCGGGATCTTCAAAAATATCAATAGAGCTTTCTGCTTTGCCGTCAAGATGATTGTCAAAGTTATAGATTGCTCCGATGGAATATTCTTTGGCAACCTCATTGATATATCCGATGGAGGCCTGCAATTCGGGCGTCCAGGTTCCTCCCAGCAAGAAGATGTGGTTGCCTGATTTGACATTCACTTCATAGCTGCGGCTGTTGCTCCATTTGGCGGTTTCAGCATTGTAGGTAGCCCAAAAGCTTTGGGCGCCGTTGTGGATGCCGCCGAGGAAATAGTGATAGATCTGGGCAAATTCAGCGGTTTGAAACACGTGGTTTTTGTCGGTCAGTTTTGGGTATTTGTCGGTAAAAAAGTCATAGCTGCTGACCAGAGATTTCGGGGCAGCTGCTTTGTCGGCTGCAAAAGCGGAAAATAGGGTCTGGGGAACCAGCGATGTAATCAAAAGCACAGCTGCGAATAAAATCGCAAGATGCTTCTTGTATTTTTTTATCATATATATTCTCCTTATTGATTCAAGTTAGGGATAAAACAATCCGGGTTTAGTGGCACTCGCCGTCCCATTCATCGTCACTGCCGCCGGCAACTGTGGCAGCAGGAGCTTTCGTGGTTTTGGGTGCGGTGGTGTTTACGGGTGATTTTACAGTGGTTGCCGGAGCTTTGGTGGTCGGCGTCTTTCCCGCTTGGGTTGCAGCAACGGGGACAGAAGTGATCTTTGCTGTTGTCTGTCCTGCCGCCAATGTTCCTGCTTGGGTTGCAACAGTGGTCTGTAGCTCCGTATTGTCAGCGAGGGTTGTTTCCGTAACCGCCGTGGTGTTTTGCACTGTGCTTGAAACCCCTCCGTCGGCAGGTTGTGTTGTTGTCGTGACAACATTGGTTTTATTTGCTTTTGAAGCGGACGCCTTTTCGCTATATTGAGCAAAAGTAACGCCACCTGTGATGGCTGTAAAAGCCAATAATATAACCAGTAATTTTTTCATTTCAATGATCTCCAATCGTAAGATACTATGGGTTTTTATGATCGGCTACGCTTCTGTGGCAACCAGCGGAAGTGAGGAGGGAGCGGGTTGACGATCATAAAAGATGTCTTCATTCAGCTCGCCGGTTTGTCTTGCAACAATTGCTGCCGAAACACATTGGCAGGACACGTTAGTCGGAGTTCTTGCCATACCGACAATAAAGCTGATCGGCATGAGTAAAACAAAAACCTCCAGGGGAAGACCTGCTGTTGTAAACACCGCAGTAGCGGTAATAACAGCTGTTCCCGAAACGCCCGCCGTTCCGTAGGAAACAGCCAAGGCGATAATGCCCAGTGTTACATATTGGACGGGAGTATAGGGCAGCTTCAGATAATTGATGGTAAACACCGCCAGCGCCACAGGCCAGATTCCTGCACAGCCCGGCATGCCGACGGTTGCACCGATGGAAGCGGTAAAGTTTGAAACCTCTTCCTTTACGCCCACCTTTTTAATCAGGCTGTTGATGGTCGTTGGCAAAACCGCAATGGTGCTTTGGGTGGTAAAGCCCATAATAAGCGCCCCTGAAATTTTCTTAAAAAACCTTACCGGGCTTAGCTTTGCCACGAATTTTACAAGAAGACCGCCAACCACAAATGTCTGAAGGATGCACAAAACATAGATGACAACGATGATAAGTAAAAGCGGAAGCAGAGCGGAAAGCTTGCTGCCTGTTTTTACTGCGGCATCGGCCGCCAAGGGCAGTACGATGAATGGAATGAGGTCAACGATATAGCCCACCACTTTGTAGACCAGTTCTTTTGCTGCCTCAATAAAATTCTTGAACGGCTCAACCTTTTGCTTTTCGCCGTAGGTAATATAGGCAACCGCAAGGGCAAGAGCAAAAAGAATGATCGGAATAATGCGGTTATCGGCCATTTCCGCAACAATATTGCGGGGGAAAAAGCCTGTCAGCACATCGGTGAATTTTGTGCCGATGTTTTCATATTTTGTTGCATTAAGCCCCTCAATCGAAAGGGATACATTCTTGCCCACCCCGATTGCGGTACAGACGATCAATGTTAACACAATGGAGATCACCGTGTGAATTGTCAGCCAAAAGATGGATTTTGATCCAAGCGTTTTTAGTTGCTTCGCGTTGTTGAGCTGTGTTACGCTTGACAAAATAGCCACAAATACCAAGGGAACAACCAACGCTTCGGTGATTCCTATGTAAATGGTTCCGATTAACCGGACATATTCCAGATTGTTGGCAAAATACTGGTTATCGCGAAACACAATTCCCACACCAATACCCAATATAAGTGAAATCACAAACTGAAGATTCCAATTCAGCCCCCTTTTGCCAAGAAAGAAGATGAGCCAAAACATCAGGGCAACAACGCCCAGCGCAAACAAAGCCAACCAGTTGGTAGAAAACATAACTTCTTTAACCCCTCAACGATGTATTTCTGACGGAAACAGTTTTATTTATTCGCACTTTTCGGAAAAGGTTGCGGTCCTTTCCATGAAAAGTGCCCGGTACATCGTTGCCCGGAATTGTTGTGGCCAAGCATCCCTTTGGAAACCGGCACGATGGATGGTCTGTCAATTGTTTTCATTTCAAGCCTCACCTCTCGTTTTACTTTACATATCTGTATAGTATGTATTTTAGATAAAAAAATTTAACGCCTGTTACACGAAATCAATTGAGAAGGCGCTAATCCTTAAAACGGGAATAAATGCCTTCACTGGTATAAAGAGCGCCAACCGGGTTGTGGCACAACACCCTGTCTTTTACGATAAGGGTTGTTACAGGTGCCTTTGAATGCATGGTAAATACCATGTCATGGCCACAGCAGAGACCCATGATAATATTAAAATCGGTTTTTTGTAAATTCAACGCTTCGGCCTGTACAATAGGGTTACACATGCTTTCATGTCCTGTGCCGCGATTGAGCTTATGTTCATTGGGAATGCCAATCTCGCTTTTATCGATGGCGCCAACCTTACAGCACACGGTGTAATAATGAATGCCCCGTTTGTCAAAGATTTTGGTGAGCAGCCTGGTCTCTGCCATCAATCCCATACAGGAAGCAATGCCGACCTTTTTTGCGCCCATTCTGTGATAAAACTCCACGACCTCTTCCACTCGGGTCAGCTTGCCGTAAAAAACACCTTCTACTTCAGCCGATGTCTTGAGAATTTTAGAAAGACGTTTGCTGTTTTTGATTCTTTTCACCACGGCTTCGTTTGTGTCCCCGCCCAATGTTTCTGTCAGGCAAAATTCAGGATATTTGGCACAGTCTCCACTTTTGCAGCCTTGCGTATGGCAATCAGCGCAGGAAAATTCACTTTTCATGTTGTTCACACCCTCATATGTAGCTTTCTATAGAATTGTATCGTAATTTTGTCATTTGCGGCTTTCGAGCAACCAGGCTCTTCTTTTGTCCTTTCATAAGGCGCTATCAACAAATAATATTTACCGTTTATTCATATCTGTATAGTATGTTAATGAATTATATGCGGTGGAAACCCTTTTGTCAACAGCTTTTAGTAAAAATAT
>MKRK01000139.1:0-5135 GCA_001896915.1 Clostridiales bacterium 43-6 | reverse complement strand
AGAACGCCTCATTTACTACTGAATTGAATTGTTTTCAAGGAAAAGCAATTATAAAAGCAGAGTGTCTATGTGGACTGTAACAGAGTGGCACAAAGCCATTGACTAAAACAATATCCCCTCTTGAAAGGAGATTTTTAAAAACCAAAACACATCTTCCTCAGGAAGCAGCACCCACAAGTTCCTAAGATCGCAGACACGGAGGCGGAAAGTTTTAGTGTAGGGATTATGAGGCGAAGTTCTTCCTCTCACAGAGATGGTAAGGTCGCTTCTATCGTCTGTCACGGATCATTGAGTTCTGTAGTTTATTACCCAAAGGATTGTTGAAATACCTCTACACATCAATATTCTCCGTTTCTGTCACAGAGGATAAAAAATCTCCATAAACAAAAAAAGGATGACGCACGCATCGTGGTCATCCTTTTTGTTTGTTCTTTTAAAATTCCATTTTACTTTCGATATAAGCCGTTAAGTCCTCAATGGCAACAAGCTCCTGGGTCATACTGTCACGCTCACGGACAGTGACCTTACCGGTTGCTTCGGATTCAAAGTCATAAGTGATGCAGAAGGGCGTACCGATTTCGTCCTGACGACGGTAACGCTTGCCGATGGAGCCAGCATCATCATAATCCACATTAAATTTCTTTGCAAGCGTCCCGAAAATTTCCAGTGCCTTTTCTGAAAGCTTTTTAGAAAGCGGCAGAATCGCAGCCTTGACCGGTGCCAGTGCCGGGTGAAGATGCATGACCACTCTGGTTTCGCCCTTCTCGTCTGTTTCTTCGTCGTATGCTTCGCATAAAAACGCCAGTGCCACACGGTCGGCACCCAAAGAGGGCTCAATGACATAAGGCAGATATTTTTCATTTGACTCCTGGTCAAAGTATTCTAAAGATTTTCCGGAATGGGTGTCATGCTGCTTTAAGTCAAAATCCGTGCGGTCGGCAATGCCCCAAAGCTCGCCCCAGCCGAAGGGGAATAAAAACTCGATGTCTGTGGTGGCGTTGGAATAGTGGGCCAGCTCCTCGGTTTCGTGGTCACGCAGCTTGACGCTTTCCGCATGGATGCCCAAGGTGAGCAGCCACTGATAACAATAGTCTTTCCAATAATTAAACCATTCCAGGTCCGTTCCCGGCTTGCAGAAGAATTCAAGCTCCATCTGCTCAAACTCACGGGTGCGGAAGGTGAAGTTGCCCGGCGTGATTTCGTTACGGAAGGACTTTCCGATCTGAGCAACACCGAAAGGAACTTTTTTGCGTGTGGTCCGCTGTACATTGGCAAAGTTAACGAAAATACCCTGGGCGGTTTCGGGACGAAGGAAAATTTCGTTTTTGCTGTCCTCGGTCACACCCTGAAAGGTCTTGAACATCAGGTTGAATTTACGGATATCGGTGAAATCACTTTTGCCGCAGTCCGGACACACAATGCCCTTTTCCTTGATGTGTACGCTCATTTCGTCAAAGCTCCAGCCGGAGGGGTTGACCCCTGTGTCTTCAATGAGCTTGTCCGCACGGTGACGGGTTTTACAGGCCTTGCAGTCCATCAACGGATCGGAAAAACCGCCCACATGACCGGAAGCCACCCAAACCTGAGGATTCATCAGGATCGCACAGTCAAGACCTACATTATAAGGGCTTTCCTGAACAAATTTTTTCCACCATGCCTTTTTTACGTTGTTTTTGAACTCTACCCCCAGAGGGCCGTAGTCCCATGTGTTTGACAAGCCGCCGTATATTTCAGAGCCGGCAAAAACAAAGCCTCTGCTTTTGCAAAGCTGGACGATTTTTTCCATGGTTTTTTCACTGTTGATCATATACTTTCCTCCGCATATACAAATCTTCCGACAGATGGGTCCGCCCTATGGATTTGTAAGATATTTAACTTTTTTATTTTACCATTAGAATGATTTTTATGCAACCATAATTTAATCAGCAGAAAATTGCTGTTTTTGTGGGATTTTTTACTTGTAACTTATTGTAACAAATGATAAAATAATGTTTTAAATGCTGATAACGGAGGCTGTTACCATCAATGGAAAAGAAAAAGAAGCTGCCCTTCCAAACCATTCTGAAAAACAATCTTTACATGCTGAAAATCGCTCTGAGGATCTGCCCGAAGCGTGTCGCCTGCAACTGCTTGCTCAGTGCGATCAATTATGGTTCCTGGGTGTTTTACAGTGTTGTTTTTTTGCGCTATATCTTTTATGTCATGGAGCAGAAATCGGCGGAGGCCAGTTTCATGAAGCTGGCACTTTTTGTGGGGGTATCCATGGTTGTGTTTCTCTGCACCGAGCTGTTTGATTCCTGGTTTAGCCGGAGATACCGTCTGATTACCGACCAGAAAATTTACAGGGAGCTCAATGATATTCTTTTTGACAAGGCACGGGACGTGGAGCTTGCCTGTTATGAAAATCCCGATTTTTACAATGATTATACGCTGGCCGTTAAGGAGGCGGGGGTGCGGCTGATTTCTGTACTGGACAATTTCAGCAATATGATTTTTGCGGCCGTTGCCGTCCTTGCTGTGGTTGCCACGTTATTTTCCATTGACAAATATCTTTTGCTGATCACTGTGTTTCCCTTCATTGGCGTATTTGTGTTCGGAAAACGAAAAAACAAAATCATGTATGATTTTAATGTGGAAAACACACCCCATTTACGAAAAAAAGACTATGTGAACCGTACCGTATATCTGGCGCAGTTTGCCAAGGAAATCCGGCTCTCGGGTGTGTTTCGTCCTTTAATGGAGCGGTACAACGAAGGCTACAACAGCGCAATCAAAAACTATAAGCCTCTCATAAAAAAAGCCTACAAGTGGGCGACCCTGGAAGGCATGTTTAAGTTTCTCTTTATGTTTCAGGGAGTGATGCTGTATGGGATTTACTGCGTAATGATTGCCAAAACCATGCCCATTGAGGATTTCATTGTCATTATGGGCTCCATGAGCAGCGCCACCTGGACCATGATCAATTTATCAAACGAAATGGGAAAATTCTTTGAAAACGGGCTTTTTGCCGCCAATATGATAAAATTCCTCAACTATGAACCGAAAATCAAGGAAAGCCAGGACGGTATCTTACCGGTCGAACAGCCCTCCTCCCTCACCCTCTCCCATGTCAGCTTTGCCTATGAAGGCAGTGACCAAGCGGTTTTGAAGGACATTTCCATCACCGTGAATGCCGGCGAAAAAATTGCACTGGTCGGTCATAACGGCGCGGGAAAGACCACCCTCGTCAAGCTGATCACACGGCTCTATGACCCGACCGAGGGGACTGTTTTGTTAGACGGGACGGACGTCAGAAACTATCATCTGAAGGCCTTTCGCAATGTTTTTGGCACGGTGTTTCAGGATTATCAGGTATTTTCCATGAGCATTGCCGAAAACGTGCTCACCAAAACGGTAGAAACGGAAACAGAGCGGGAGACCGTTATGGAAGCGTTGAAATATGCCGGAATATATGACAAAGTCATGACCCTGCCCCACAAGGAAAACACTATCATGACACGGGAATTTGACGATGAGGGTGCGGTGCTGTCCGGCGGCGAGACCCAGAAAATCGCCATTGCCCGCCTGTTTGCCAAGAATTTTAGTATTGCAATTTTAGACGAACCCACCAGCGCTCTTGACCCCGTTTCGGAATACCTGATGTATGAAAACATGATGAAGGTGTGTGAGAACAAATCGGTCATCTTTATTTCCCATCGGCTTTCCTCCGCCGTTCTGGCGGACAGGGTATATCTGCTGGAAAACGGCAGTGTGATGGAAAGCGGGTCTCACAAAGAGCTGATGGACAAAAACGGAAAATATGCGGAAATGTTCCGTATGCAGGCGGAAAAATATGTTAATGAAAAGCAGGTGGCAGCGGTATGAAACAAAAAGAACCCAAAGTAAAAACCAGAACCCTTGCCAACAATCTTTATGTGGTCAAGCTGGCTCTGACCCATTGTCCCACCTATTTCATCACCCTTCTTATCCTTGGCATTGTGTATGAGGTTTCGGTTTTCTTCGAGCATTATTATATGGTGAAATATCTGATTGATTCCATTCAGTACGGGCGTCCCGTCCATCAGGTTCTGTTCGCCCTGGGCTGTCTCATTCTCTGGCTGATCATATGGTCCTTGTGCACCCCCATCGTGTATGATTATATCTTGCCGAAAAGCAAGATGAAAATGTTTCAGGGCATTGAGCTGTCCTTATACAAAAAAGCCTCCACTCTTGATTTGTCCTGTTATGACAATCCGGCGTTTTATACGGATTTTGTCTGGGCCATCAGCGAGGCGCAGACACGGGTGACCACTACTCTTGACAACATCAAGGATCTGATTGCCGCCATTGCCTCCCTTCTGTTATACGGCGGATTTTTTGTCGCTATCAATGCCGACGGGCTTGTTTTTGTGCTGGTTTCCTTTGTCGCCACTTTTCTCATTTTCTCTTCCCTGAACAAAATCAATTTTAAGATGGATGTGGAATTAAAGCCTCAGATACGCAAACGGGATTATATCAACAGGGTGTTTTATCTGAACGATTACGCAAAAGAAATGCGTCTCTTTCACATTGACGGGAAGCTGCGCAGCGATTTCAGCACCGACAATAACAACATCACCGAAACCATCAAAAAATACTCCAAAAAGCAAGTGGTTCTGTCTTTTTTGGGAGGTTATGTGTTCAACAGCTTTATTTTAGACGGCGTTTATATGATTTATCTGCTCTTTATCACCATTGTCAAAAAGGCCATCAGCTATGGAAGCTTTGTCTTCTTGATGCGCTCTGCCTGGAAGCTGAAAAACAGCCTGCAGCGGATATCACGCACCCTGCCTGCGTTCCAGCAAAACAGCTTTTATATTGACAAAATGCGCACCTTTCTCGATTATGAACCGGTGGTGACCAATGGCGGCCAGGTATGCCCTGTTCCTACCATGTCCGGCGAAATCGAGTTTCGGAAGGTTTCCTTTTCCTATGGCGGCAAACAAAAGGTACTGGACAATGTCAGCCTGACCATCAAGCCCTGTGAAAAAATTGCCGTGGTAGGCTATAACGGCGCAGGGAAAACCACCTTGGTCAAGCTGCTGATGCGGTTGTATGACAGCGAGCAGGGTACCATCCTTTATGACGGCAAGGACATTAAGGACTACGACCTGACG
>MKRK01000138.1:9159-15392 GCA_001896915.1 Clostridiales bacterium 43-6 | reverse complement strand
GATGACGGTCATCACGCTGGTGAAAACAGAAACCGTAAGGAACCGTATGTCTGACACAGCTTTATTTTCCTCCTCCCTGCCCTATACTCTTTATGAAAACAAAAACGGCGTGGATCCAAATAATCCTTATTCCGCAAGGGGCAATTCAGTCCCTCAGATCCAAAAAAACATCAACACTATGATGCAGATATTATCGTATGACAATATTTATTTCAGAGCAACGCTTTATGATGAAAGCAATAAGATCATAGCCAAATCGGGACACACTGTAATCTTTGATGACCAGAATGATATCATCAGCGAAGGCTATCATAACTTTTATCAGAAAAAGTGTGTGTTTCTTGGTGATCTGCTATCCATTGATGAAGTCAATATATACTTTTCGGGTTTGTCACAAAAAGCGGCAGACAGTATTTACGTGACAGGATATGAAGATGAATATAGCATCAAACCCACCAAAATCGAGTTTGTTTCCCACAGTTTTGACCAAGAAACGGTGATTGCTTCAAAATCCTTCCGGGTTGAAGCAAAAAGCGGATTAAAACCGGTGAATTACCGTCAGCTTGTCTCCATGCAGGTATTTCAGGAAAAATTAAATTCCGGTTACATGAGCCCTCTCACAAAAGCAATGAAAAGCCGGTTTGAATACTGTGACAGTATCAGCAAACCGACGCTGGATTCATGGAAAAAGACCGGCAAGACCGCAGTGAATTCTGTGAATAACAGTATTTTTATAAGGGATTACAGTGTTACCCAAAAAATTGAATCATTAAACGGAATGAACAACTGTTATCTCACTTATGGTTATGTCTATTATCCACTGGAGGAAGCAATGAAGCTGCTTGTTCCGGTGTATGGCTTTAGTTTCTTGTTTGTTGTGATTCTCATTTGTGTTCTTTCCTTTTTGCTGATTCGTTTTTTTCACAAACAGCAATTGCTGGAGAAAACCCGCAGAGAGCTTTCCGGAGCCATCGCCCATGAAATCAAGACACCACTGGGGATTATACGCAGCTTCAGCGAAGGGCTGAAGGAAAACATTAACACAGAGAAAAAAGATTATTATCTCCAAGTAATCATAGACGAAACCGAACGGCTGAACCTGATGCTGTTAAAGCTGTTGAATTTATCTAAATTGGAACAAGAGGCCTATACCATTCGACCGGAATCGTTATCCCTGCAAGCAATGGCGGAACAAATTGCCTTACGATACGGTCCGCTCAGTGATGAAAAGGAAATCACGGTAACCATCCACCGCGAGGGGGACGACACACTTTTTGCCGACCGCTTTGCCATGGAAACCGTCGTATCCAATTTCTTGTCCAACGCCGTAAAACACACACCACAGGGGAAAAGCATCGCCATCACCATAGACACCGACGATGACATCATCACCTGCTCCGTGGAAAACGAGGGGGAACCCATTCCCATTTATGATATGTATAAAATCTGGAACAGCTTTTTTAAGGGCGATGCGTCGAGAACAAGAACCGACAACAGCACCGGCATCGGGCTGACCATTGCCAAGCATTTTTTGGACCTGCACGGCGCCAAATATGACTGTGAAAACACCAAAACCGGCGTGAAAATCTGGTTTTCCATGAAGCGAAGCAAATGATATGACAAGTAGGAGGGCAGGCGGATAGGTTTGAAAAAAACGAAAAAGCAAAACCACCCGAAACTAAATATTGTTATCAGAACCACTTGTGTGCTTTTCGCGTTTTATCTTGTAATGATGACGGTGATCAGCGTTGTGCAGGCAGAAAGCCAGCGGGACAAAATGAGAACGCTAGTGACTGATGCTTTAAATGAAACTAAAATACCGGAAAACGGCAGCAGCTATTTAGAAAAAAAATATAATCTTGTCAGCGACCCTTATTTTATAGAAAGCAGTATGCGCGCAAATCTTTATCAAAATCTGAACGAATTGATGAAGAAATTATCCCATGAACACATCTATTTCCGGGGCACACTTTATGACAGCAATCAAAATGTGATCGCCAAAACAGGCAATGCCTTGCATCTTATGGACACCATAAACAAAACAAACGAAGCAAATAACACCGATCAAATTCCTGTTTATAAATGCTTGCCCTTGGATAAATACATGACAACACAAGAAATCAACGACTTTTTCAAAACCACACATTTGCAGGAAAGACAACCGGTCTACCTGACCGGCTATGATGGAGATTACATATATCCAACCAAGCTGGAGCTTGTCAAATATGCAAATTATCAGGTTAAGGTGATAAACACAAAAAACTTCACGCCCAAAAACATGGACAGCTATGAGCTTGTTGAATTCAAATCGTATGATACAGATGCCTATTTTGAACGGATTGGCAGCGCCGGTGAAATTACACCGCTTATGAAAGGCCGCTATGAATACTGTGATGTGGTCGCAAAACCTGCGTTTGATTTCTGGAAAAACAAAGGCAAAGGTGAGAGTGTCAGTAAAACCTTTCAAGCTAACATCTTTAGGGAGGAAAAAGGTGAAGTAGACGGTTATCTCTCCGGACCAACCGCCTGTTATCTTTCCTACGGTTATGTCTATTACCCTCTTGAAGAAACCATACACAACCTCTTTTCCCTTTACATCCTTGGCTTTCTCTTTGTTCTGATATTAATCATGTTTCTTTCCGCCATGCTGATAAAAATCTATCACAAACAACAACAAATGGAACAGGCGAAGCGGGAGATGACGAGTGCTGTCGCTCATGAACTGAAAACA
This sequence comes from Clostridiales bacterium 43-6, assembly GCA_001896915.1. Classification (GTDB taxonomy): domain Bacteria; phylum Bacillota; class Clostridia; order Oscillospirales; family Acutalibacteraceae; genus MKRK01. The sequence goes on along the minus strand of MKRK01000138.1, from coordinate 12,661 downwards.
CCGCTGGCGGTCATTCGGGGCTTTAGCGAAGGGCTGAAGGAGAACATCAACACAGATAAAAAGGATTATTATCTGGATGTGATCATGGACGAAACAGAACAGTTGGATCAAATGATTCATAAGCTTTTGAACCTCTCAAAATTGGAGGCAAATGAGTATACCCTTCAAGCCGAGGAATTGTCATTACAAACAATAGCTGAAGATGTGGTGAATCGGTATAGGGCATGGATGGAAGAGAAAAAAATCACGGTAACTGTTTCTAGCGTCGAGGATGATTTCATACTTGCCGATCGATTTGCCATGATTACGGTTTTGTCTAATTTCTTGTCCAATGCTGTGAAACATACACCAACGAGCAAAAAAATCACCATCAATATTGAACAAGACGGAGAACGTTTGATTTGTTCCGTGGAAAATGAAGGCGATAACATTCCCATTGATGATATGAATAAAATTTGGGACAGTTTTTATAAGGTTGAAACTGCAAGAACCAGAAACGGTGGAACAGGCGGCATTGGACTGACCATTGCCAAGTATTTTTTGGATCTGCACCACGCCAAATACGGCTGTGCCAACACCGAAGACGGCGTTGAAATCTGGTTTTCCATGAAGAAACCATCATAATCAATATTTAAAACGTTTAAAACATACCCTGTTCTATTATCACCAACACACTCAAACGAATCGTGTTCTGATAGAAATCGATACTTATATAAAAACCGATGCACGGATGTCAGCGTGCATCGGTTTCTTGGTTTTCATCGTTTTCTTTGCAAAAGCGATAGCACAGCTCTTCCAGCTGCTCATATTTTGTCAGACTGCCGCATTCTCTGCGATATGCGGCGGCGTGGTGGATGCCTTTCATGTACCATGCGGCGTGCTTTCGGGCTTCGCACATGGCGGTTCGTTCCCCTTTGTATTCCAGCATCATTTTCACCTGCCGTAGGAGCGCCAGCATCTTTTCGTTCACCGTGGCGTCGGGTAGTGTGACACCCTGCCCCAGATAGGCATTGATCTGGCGGAACAAAAACGGGTTTCCTTGTGCACCCCGACCCACCATAACAAAATCACAGCCGGTGGTTTCATACATGCTTGCTGCGTCAGAAGCGGAATCAATATCCCCGTTGCCGATGACGCGCACACGGACGGCTTTTTTGACCGCAGTGATGATGTCCAGATTCACCGGCGGCGCATACATCTGCTTTCGGGTTCTGCCATGAACCGTAATCGCCTTTGCCCCGTTTTCTTCACATATTAGGGCAAGCTCCACAGCGTTGATGCTGTTATCATCCCATCCGGAACGGATTTTCACGGTAACAGGTACCGAAACGGCTCTTGATACTTCTTTCACAATTCTGCCCGCCAGTGCAGGGTCTTTCATCAGTGCGCTTCCCCCGCCGTTTCCTACCACCTTGGGTGCCGGACATCCCATATTGATGTCGATAAAATCGGGGCTGTATGCCATGGCCCGCTGTGCCGCTTTTGCCATGACAACCGGGTCGTCCCCAAACAGCTGGGTACCCATGGGGCGTTCGATATCGGACACAGACAAAAGCTCGGCCGACTTTTTGTCGCCCAATGAAATCCCCTTTGCACTGGCAAGCTCGCCGACCACATAAGCTGCGCCGTATCCCCTGCACATTTCCCGCATGGCTCTGTCCGCCACACCCGCCATAGGTGCCAGGCAAGCATAGCCTTCTATTTTCAAACTGCCTATTTGCAAAATAATCACTCCAATGAGAAAAATTATATCATTTTCTTTTCAATGAAGCAATATTTCTTTAAAATTTGTGATACTATAGAATGAGGTGATCATTTATGACGGAAAAGAGATTATTTAAATGGGATATTATTTTTTACTTTCTTGCCATACCCCTGATGTTTTTGCAGCACTTTCTATATGATATAACCGGAAAAGCAGACCTTGCCGCCATCATTGGTGCTGCCAATGAAAGCATCTGGGAGCATATGAAGATTATTTTTCTTCCCTTTTTGCTCGCTTCTGTTTGTATTTACTTTATTGTAAAGCCGGATTTGAAACGTTTTCTTGTTGCAACCACCGGGGGGTTGATAACGGTGATTGTCTCAATGATAACACTGTATTATACTTACACGGGGATAATCGGGCACCATATTCTTTTGGTTGATATCCTATTGTCTTTTATTGTGTTGTTTCTAGCCTTTTTCGTGTCTTATCGATTATACACCAAATGGGAAAAGGCAGAAAGATTTTTTCTGATGTTTGCCGTTCTGTTTCTCCTTCTTTTGGCGATCTATGTTTTGTTCACCCTTTTTGCGCCGCAACTGCCTTTGTTTTTGGATACGGAAACAATGACCTATGGTATCCCGAAACCGTAAAAAAAAGGTTGATAATTTCCTGTTTTTCTGTCATAATAATAGGTAATTTATATCCGGAAAATGAAAGTTTGAAATAATGTTTCAAACTTTTGTTAAGAAAGGCATGATCAAACCATGAGCGACACAAACGCACTTGCAGACTTACTGTTTCCGAGCATAACAAAAACACCGGAATATTATGAAATCTTATACCCCGAAAGAGGATTGCCTGAAGGGACAGTGGTGACAAGATATGCACCCAGCCCGACAGGTTATTTGCATATTGGGGCTTTATACGCCGCCATGAACGAACAACGGGTGGCAAAGCAAACAGGCGGTATTTTCTATTTGCGAATCGAAGATACCGATAAAAAAAGGGAGATAGAAGACGGAATCGCTCAAATTGTAAACGGACTACAAGCCTTTGGCATTGTTCCCGATGAAGGCTTTGCTCCGGACGGAAGCGAGTATGGTCAATACGGACCCTATCAGCAAAGCAAGCGGGGGGAAATTTATCAGACCTTTGCCAAGGAGCTGACCAGACAAGGGCTTGCTTATCCCTGTTTTTGCAGCGAAGAAGAGCTCAACGAGGTCAGAGCAGTTCAGGAGAGCGAAAAGCTGAGAACCGGCTATTACGGAAAATGGGCAAAATGCAGGGAGCTTTCCCTTGACGAAATCAAAGCAAACCTGCAGACAGGAAAGCCCTATGTCCTGCGCCTTCGTTCCCCGGGCAAGGAAGAAAAACGTATCAGCTTTACGGATGTGATCAAAGGCAAAATCGAAATGCCGGAAAACGATCAAGATCTGGTTTTGTTAAAAAAAGACGGCATCCCAACATATCATTTGGCACATGCCGTTGATGACCATTTTATGCGCACCACCCACGTGGTTCGGGGGGATGAATGGATATCCTCCACCAATATTCATTTGCAGCTGTTCTGGTTGCTCGGCTTCAAGCCGCCCAAATACGCCCATATCGCACCCATTATGAAAGAGGAAAACGGCAGCAAACGAAAAATTTCCAAACGGAAGGACCCGGAAGCCGCCGTGCTGTTCTATCATGGAGAAGGATACCCGAAAGAGTCGGTCATTGAGTAGTTGACCACCATTTCAAACTCAAACTTTGAAGATTGGCGCAAAGCAAACAAAACGGAAAATATAGAAA
>MKRK01000138.1:7252-9020 GCA_001896915.1 Clostridiales bacterium 43-6 | reverse complement strand
GATTTAATCAGTCGTGACCCGGCTTATTCCACCGCTATTTTCGCCATTGACCGGGGCAACAAAAACCCCCGAAAGGATATTGCCAAATGGTCGGATACGAAAGACTACACCCAATATTTCTTTGATGAGCTTTTCTGCCCGCTCTATACATTGCCTTCTCATATCAACAAGGCTGACGCCGTTAAAATATTGAAAGCGTATCAAGAAGTATACAGCCCCGAAGACGATAAGGACGCTTGGTTTCAAGGCATAAAGTCCATCTGCGAACCCCTTGGTTTTGCCGCGGACATGAAAGATTATAAGCAAAACCCGGACAACTATAAAGGCAATGTGGGCGATGTCAGCACCGTGATCCGTATTGCACAGACCGATCGGCAGAACACGCCGGATTTGTGGTCCATCCTGAAGCTTTACGGCCGACAGCGGGTGTTGCAACGCATTGAAACCGCCATTAAATTTTGGGAGATGTAAACATGGAAAATATAACAGAAGAAAATTCCGCCAGAGAGTCGGTTAATTTTATACATGAGTTTATCAACGAAGACCTTGCAACCGGGGTTTATAATAAGGTTCAGACCCGTTTTCCTCCGGAACCCAACGGGTATCTGCACATCGGTCATGCCAAGGCCATCTGCATTGATTACGGCACCGCCGAAAAATACAACGGAACATGCTATCTGCGGTTGGATGACACCAACCCCACCAAGGAAGATGTGGAATATGTTGACGCCATCATAGAAGATATCAAATGGCTTGGCTTTACTGTCGATACCTATTTCTATGCCTCTGATTATTTTGATGTAATTTATGACTGTGCCATCAAGCTGATTGAAAAAGGCAAAGCCTATGTATGCGATTTGACCGCCGAGGAAATAAGACAGTACCGAGGTACGCTGACCGAGCCGGGCAAAAACAGCCCTTATCGTGACCGCAGTGTAGAAGAAAACATGGATTTATTCCGCCGCATGACCAACGGAGAATTTGAAAACGGTGCGAAAGTACTGCGCGCCAAAATCGATATGGCGTCACCCAACATCAACATGCGTGACCCTGTCATTTACCGCATCATGAAAGCTACCCATCACCGTACGGGTGACAAATGGTGCGTGTATCCCATGTATGATTTCGCCCACCCCATTTCCGATGCTGCCGAAGGAGTGACCCATTCCTTATGCACCTTGGAGTTTGAGGACCACCGTCCACTTTATGACTGGCCGCTGATTGAACTGGGCTGGAACATGCCGCCCAGACAAATCGAGTTTGCCAGAATGAATTTGAGCTATACCTTAACGAGCAAACGCAAATGCTTACGGCTGGTTAATGACAAATTTGTCAGCGGATGGGACGACCCTAGAATGGCAACCCTTTGCGGAGTTCGCAGAAGGGGCTATCCCGCCGCCGCCATCAAGGATTTTGTTGAAAAAATCGGCGTTTCCAAAGCATACAGCGTCATTGACTATTCCCTGCTGGAATCCTGCGTGCGGGATAACTTGAATATAAACGCGGAACGGACCATGGCGGTGCTACGCCCGCTTAAGGTGATCATTGACAATTATCCCGAAGGCTTAACCGAGGAAATCACGGTAGAAATCAATCCGAACAAGCCGGAGCTGGGAAACAGAACCGTCACCTTCTCGAAGGAGCTTTATATTGAAGACGAGGATTTCTGTGAAAATCCGCCCAAAGGATATTTCCGATTGTCTCCCGACAAAGAGGTGCGCTTAAAGGGTGCCTATTTCGTCAAGTTTTTATCCGCCGAGAAGGATGA
>MKRK01000138.1:4716-7244 GCA_001896915.1 Clostridiales bacterium 43-6 | reverse complement strand
CACCCTCCACTGGGTTTCTGCTGTTCATTGCAATGACGCCGAAATCCGGTTATACGACCGTCTGTTTAATGTGGATAATCCCTCCAACGAAAACGGTGTGGAGGATTTCACTGAAAATCTGAATCCCGATTCCCTGGTGATTTTAAAAAACTGTAAGGTAGAGCCGCAAGTTGCCGCTGCAAAACCGGGCGACACCTTCCAGTTCATGCGTCAGGGTTATTTCTGCATTGATAAAGATTCCAACGGTGAAAATCTTATCATCAACAGAACCGTTGCCTTAAAAGATTCCTTTTCTCCAAAAAAATAATTTTATAAAGAAGGTCATGTTATGCAAATCAAAGAGAATGATATTGTTTTATTCCAAGGGGACAGCATTACGGACTGCCATCGTGACAAAAGTGACCCGGATAGTCTCGGGCTTGGCTACCCATACTTTGTCGCATCGCAGTTTAATTACCGATATCCCCACCTGGGCGTCAAGTTTTATAACCGTGGAATTTCCGGCAACCGGGCTGGCGACCTCGTCTCACGTTGGCAAGAGGACTGTATCGACTTACACCCCACGGTTGTTTCAGTCTACATCGGAATCAATGACACTTGGCGAAACTATGACCAGAATATGATTACCACCCCACAGGAATACGAAGCGAATTACAGGTTCTTGCTGGACGAAATCAAAGCAAAACTGGATGCAAGGCTGATTATCATTGAGCCTTTTGTTCTCCCGTTTCCGGAAGACAGAATAAAATGGAGAGAGGATCTGGATCCGAAAATACAAGTGTGCAGAAAGCTTGCTCTTGAATACGGTGGAGCATATGTTCCGCTGGACGGGCTTTTTGCCGCTGCACAAACAAAAAAAGAAGCTGCCTGGTGGGCTTATGACGGCGTTCATCCCACCGGCGCAGGTCACGCTTTGATCGCTGACGCTTTTATGAAAACCGTTATTGACGAATAAGCCCACAACACAGCAGGAAAAATTAAAAAGTTTGATATTTTGCTATATCAGGGCATAAAATGACCATTTATACATATTTTATTGCTTGTGCCAAAATCAATTTTATGTTATGATTATTGTGTGAATTTATAGAAGGAGCGCTACATATGATCTTCAAAGCGAAAAATATTATCAGTATTTCCTTGGTTCTTGTATTGCTGCTGTCAGTTTTAACCGCATGCGGTGATAATAATAAAAAAACCAGCACAGCAAACGGAGCAACCACTTCCCAAGGTGCAAGCAATGCCGACCCCTCTGCAACGGGTGCCAATGGAGAAATCATCACCACCGCCGGTACCGTGCAAACAATCACCGATGCAAATGGCTCAGTGATCACAGTAACCACCCAAAAAAATCAAAACGGCACGACAGCAAAACCGACCGCCAGACCCACTTATAGCAACGGAAACAACAATGAACTGATCCTATCCACTGTCGAAAATCCTGTTTTTACCTCTTTCGATAGTGTAAAGCCTTCCAATATTACATTGAAAGCTTCTTGGGACTGCATGGGAACAGACAACAACGGTGTGATTTATGTGGGCTTCAACAGTATGAATACTGCCTATCCGAACCCCAACTATAAGCGCAGAAGCGATAAGGAATACGAAAAGGAACCCTACTTGCAGGACTGTGCGATTTTCACCTATAACCCGTCCAGTAAAGCAGTGAAATACCTTGGAACCATGATGGACGCCTCAAAAGCAGCAGGCAATCTGCAAGCCGGTGAAGCCATTCCAAAAGGACACACCAAAATATTGAATATTGGCGGAAAAATGTATTTAGCCTCCCAAAGCTTCCATGATTTCAAGCAAGGCATAGCCGATCTGCCAAGATACCGTGGCTCCCATCTCTACAGCATTGAGCCAGCCAGCGGAAAAATCACCGATTTAAGCGCCTCCTTGCCGGATGGTGTTGTTACGAAAAACGAAGGCATCATCGCTTTAAACTATATCCCACCCCGTAACCTCATCGTCGGATTAACCCACCCCCATTCCAATCTGGTTTTCTTCAATGTAAAAACCAATAAAATTGAGAGAAATGTAACTGGAATTCCGTGGACTCTGGGGAATCCACTAAGCCGTGAAATCGTTGTCAGCGGCGACAAGGTTTATCTATACAGAGGCGTGGAAGAAGCCAGTGCCAGAAACCAACAATACAATGTGTATTTATACAATTATGCCACCAATAAGCTGACCAAAACAAACAACATTATATCGGGCGGTTTTTGGAACGGTCAGGCAACCACTTCGGATGGCAAAAAGGTCTACATCTCTACCTCCTGCGGCGAGCTTTATGTTTTGGACACAACCACCGACACCACAAAATGGCTCACCCACATGCTGCCCTCCTATTTTACAGACAACGGAATCAAGCTTGCCTATACCTACAGCTTGACCATGTCACCGGACCAAAAGAATCTCTACTTTATTCCCACTATGTTCAACGACATTTGTGTGTATGAATATGACATTTTCACCAACACCGTCAATGCAGCCGGCGGTACATTGTCAAAAGGCATTTACACAGGAAA
>MKRK01000138.1:1433-4705 GCA_001896915.1 Clostridiales bacterium 43-6 | reverse complement strand
ACAAGAACAACAATTATTATTGGATTCAGTTCGGCACCAACGGAAATGACTGGGACGGCGAATGCAAAATGGTATCCTTTAAAATTACAGGTTAACTCAACAAACAACCGGCTAAAACGATAGCCGGTTGTTCTTCATTTGCAACAAAAGCAAAAGACTTCATATAATGGAAAAGGTGTGACAACACACTGTTTCATTATTTGAAGGAGCGATGTCAGTGATAAACGAAGCATATTCAGATGATTTTGTCGATCAGTTGAGCAAATGTATCGGTGAGACCGTTACGATATTCACCGTCAGCGGAGGGCAGTCAGGCTGCGGATTTACCGGGATTTGTATTCTTGCAAACAGCAGCTATGTCAGATTGATTACAAGCGTAGGTCCGGCACCCGGCTGTTCATTGGGAAACAGCTGCAGCGGAAAAGGCAACGCAAGCGGGTACGGATATGGATACGGATACGGCGGCAACATAGGAAGTGCCGGTTCGGTTGTGGATATTCCCATTGAGCGAATTGCATCCTTTGTGCATAACGCAGTTTGATCCATCGGACAGAACATACTAGAAAAACGCAAATACCAATTGGTCATTCTCTGCAAATTGTATGGAAAACGATACACCAGTCGTGAAAAAAGCAGACCGCTATGGATCTGCTTTTTCTGATTTTTCGGAGGGATGGTTCATGAATACTGATTTAATTCCCGGTAATCTCAATAATATCTCAGAAAAGCTGCCTTGCTTCATTGGAAAAAGTATCACTGTTCACACCTGCTCACCCGGTTCTGTTTCCGGCTGCTTCAGCGGCTTGCTTGCATCCGTCAATGAAGACAGCATCACACTGCTATCTTATCCCTCACAAAAATGTTGTCGATGCAAATTCAAAAAAACTACCCGCGTTTGCACCATAATCTTCAAATTACATATTACAGCAGTGTCTTATTTTTTATAGCTCCCTTATTTAACCATATTAGATTGATGTAATGTCATATTTTTTTATCAAACTTTATATCTTTTCAGCAATATATACTATTTTCTATAATAATTTCATTGAATTAGCCAATAAAATACTATATAATAAAGATACATGCGATGGATGAAATCGCTGAATAAGGAAAATGAGGATAAAAGATGAAAAAAGTTACAATCAGCAAATTGCTCAGTATTGTAATGGCGCTTGTCATGACCGGCAGCTTGTCGGTTCTTGCAGTTCCGTTGCATGCGGCGGCAGCGGGGACCACCTATTATGTCGATTCCGTTCTGGGAAGCGATAATAACAGCGGAACCAGCCCGGACACTCCGTGGCAAACACTGGATAAGGTGAATGCCACCACCTTCAGCCCCGGAGAAACCATTGCTTTGAAGCGGGGCAGCACTTGGACCGGATTTTTGTATCCAAAAGGCTCCGGTACGGCGGACGCCAGCATTACCATTGATGCATACGGTGACGCAGGTCTTTCCCTGCCACGGATCGACGGCAACGGAAAAATCTATTCTGCAGACGATTGGGTCGATGCGGCGGTGTATTTGAAAAACCAAAGCTATTGGACCATCCGCAATCTGGAGATCACAAACAACGCAGAGGTTTGGGGCGATCGTGCCGGCATTCATATCGACGGGAGCTACTATGGCAGCGATATGAAAGGGTTTCTCATCGAAAATAATATCATTCATGACGTTGCGTCCAATGGTGATGCAAACGACCACGCCAGAATCGGCGCCATTACATTATGGGCGAGAAGCTGGGATCAGGCAATTGCAGACGCTATCGTTCAAAACAACACCATCTACAACACCGGCAGTACCGGCATCTATATCAATGGCGAGCGGTATACAGGCCCTGCGACAGGCGTTAAATTTTTAAATAACTATCTCTATAATATTGGTGGAGACGGCATACTGATGGCCGGCACTGTGGATGGGCTCACCGAATACAATGTGGTCAACAATTCCCATTACAAAAGCACGAAATACTGCGTGGCTATCTGGGCATTCGACGCCATCAGAACGCTCTTCCAGTATAACGAGGCCTATAACACAAAAACAACAACAGATGGGCAGGGTCTGGATTCTGACTATCAGAGTGAGCATACCACCTTTCAGTATAATTATAGCCATGACAATCAGGGTGGTTTTATCCTAATTTGCAGCGATGCCACCTATCAGGGCAATCCTGCCTTCAACCGATACTCTGTAGTACGCTATAATATCGGTCAAAACAACGCCAACGGACAGTTTTTCATTTCCGGCAGAATTTCAGATACTTTAATTTATAATAATACTATTTATATCAGACCGGGTATGAATGCACGTGTGGTCAAGGAGGGTGCCATTGGCGGTCTCAATCCCATCAACACTAAATTTTTTAATAATATCTTCTATAATATGGGCACCGGCGGATACATTCATCTGGACGGCTCCACAACAACCTATGACTATAATCTCTTCTACGGACGGAATTCCTTGAACGAACCTGCCGACCCGCATAAATTGACTGTTGATCCCCAGATCATCAATCCGGGCGGCGCTTCTGTCGGTCTTGCCTCCTGCGACGCTTATAAGATCAGCGCTGTTTCCCCTGTGATCGGAGCCGGCAAGCTCATTGCAGGCTCCTGTGACAAAGACTTTTTCGGCAATCCCGTTTCAGCGACAGTTCGCCCCAACATCGGAGCGGACAATAACTACAACCCGGCTTCCTCCCTGCCGGAACCCACCACCACAGTGCCGCCAACTTATGGAGCAGAAAAAATCGTCACCATCGGTGACTTTGAAACCGCTGTATTGTTCAGCCAATTTGGTGCAGGACCCAAGGAAATTTTTGCACTGTCAGGTGAAATGGTCAACCCCAACACTTCAAGCACCAAGGCATTGAAGGTCTCCTTTGTCCCCAATTCCACCACAGGTCTTGACTTACGGACAACATCAGCAATCTTCAGAAACACCTATCCCACCATGATTGCCACCGGTATGCGTCTGTGGATGAACTTCAAAGAAGGCCCTGCCACGGCTGCCAATATCAGACTAACTTCCAGCTACACCATTCCCGGCATGTCAAACAGCATCAGCTGTAATGGGGTGAAACCGGACGCAGACGGCTGGGTGACAGCGAACTTTGCAAATTTCAATATCAACAACGGCGGTGCTAACTCCAGCGTTATGGATGCCACAAAAGCTGAGCTTGATCTGTTCCTGAGAGGAATCACGGAAATTCAGATCAATATGCCAGCCACCGGTGGAATACGCACCACGGTTTATCTGGATGATCTACAGCTGTTTG
>MKRK01000138.1:0-1382 GCA_001896915.1 Clostridiales bacterium 43-6 | reverse complement strand
CCACTACCACAAGAACCACCACTAACACATCCACTACCACCCCCACGACAAATACCACCTTACTTTACAGCAATCCCTATCTCACCGGAAACGGTTATCTCTGGGGATTGGCACCTGTTACCAATTCGGCAAGCAATATCATTGCTTCCTTCGGGGCACAGCCCTCGGTAACGATTTCGATTGCCAAAAAGACAGGACAACCCATCACCTCCGGTTTTGTGGGCACGGGTGCGACCATCAAAATTCTTGTCAACGGTAATCTCACCGAAGAACACACCGTGGTTTTATATGGTGATGTCGACGGCGACGGTGTGATCGGAGTCATCGACCTGTTGAAAATGAAAAAGCATATCCTCAACATGCGCCTGTTGACCGGCGTAGAACTGATTGCCGGAAACATTGACAGAAGCTCCGATTCCTCGGTGGATGTACTTGACCTATTACAGGAAAAGAGGCATTTGCTGAAAATCAGCACCATCAATCAGTATTAAGATCAAGAACGAACACCCTCTTGCGCTTTTCGCAAGAGGGTGTTCGTTCTTCCTAAGATTCTATTTCTTTTCGTGTGTTAAAAACCGAATATTGTTGCAAAATATAAATATACCATATTATTACCTTAACGTTTCTGATGAATCCTGTATCCTCGTTCATCTGAAAGGATATTCAATACAAATCATTGAATATTTCCAGTCCTGTTTTTGTTTTAAAACATTTTTCTCTAATGCTCGTCACCGCATTCCCTTTCATGTCGTCCTCGTCGATATTGACCAGAAAGTCGGCTTCCACAATGATCTGGAAATCGATCCCGTCAATTTTTCCGATGGTATGATGGTGTCCGATGATAAAACATACTCTGTCGATGATTTCACCATCCACATTCAAATCTGCCAGCAGCTTTCTTGCCACAGGCGGACCCTCCGTCTCCTGATATTTTGCCATAGAGGAATTGTATTTTTCTTCGGCTGTTTTGATGCCGATATCATGCAGAATGGCAGTGATTTCAATGATCTCCAGGGTTTTATCATCCACCCTCTCGCCCAGAGCAATCAAACGGGCAAAGCTGTGCACCTTCAACGCATGATTGATTCGCCTTTTGTCCTTATCAAAATAACGGAGAAAGCGCTTGACAATTTCTATATCCATTTATAATCCCGTCCTTTTTGCAAATTCACTGCTTCAAACCGAAAAACTCTATCAAAGAATGACGCCGCCGCCGATGACGGTATCGTCATCATAAAAAACCACGGATTGCCCCTTGGTCACCGCACGAACGGGAGCATCAAATATCACCTTTACCCGCTGTTCCCCCATTGGATCAATCGTGCAAGGTGCCGCCGGTGCGCTGTATCTGATTTTGGCGGTGGCGGATAGCCGGCTTTTGA
>MKRK01000137.1:14134-14688 GCA_001896915.1 Clostridiales bacterium 43-6 | reverse complement strand
TCCTATATGTTCAATAATCATAATCTATCAGCTCCTCACTAAATTAATGTTTCAACGGCTTCATCAATTCTTGTTAAATATTCGTCCAGCATCTCAAGCTTGTTGTTGGGTACATCGTATTTGATTTTAACCAGGCTTTCGAACAGACCGGTATCGATCAGCTTTGAAATCGGTGCGCCCTTGCTGATCATCATTTTGCCCTTGTTATAAAGACGCAGGATGACCTCCATCATTTTATACTGTTTGAGCAGGGGGACATAGGTGTCATCACTGTGATATGCGTTTTGTTGTAAGAAGCCGACACGGATGACCCGGGCGATTTCTATGATCAGTTTTTGTTCGTCGGGCAAAACATCGGAACCGATGAGCTTAACAATTTCCATGAGAGCGGTTTCTTCATGTAAAATTGTGATAAATTCACCCCGCAGCTTCATGAAGTCCGGGTGAACATTTTCTTCGTAATAGTGTGCCAGATCACCGTCGTATTCGCTGTAACTGGCTGTCCAGCTGATGGCGGGATAATGACGGGCATAAGCGAGAGATTTTTCAAGCGC
>MKRK01000137.1:11039-14104 GCA_001896915.1 Clostridiales bacterium 43-6 | reverse complement strand
GAGCCCTGGGGCGAGACTGCACCGATGATGGTAACAGAGCCGCTTTGGTTGTTGAGGGTGGTAACGATACCGGCACGCTCATAGAATTCGGACAATCTGGAAGGAAGGTATGCAGGGAAGCCTTCTTCTGCCGGCATTTCCTCGAGACGACCGGAGATTTCACGGAGTGCTTCTGCCCACCGGGAGGTGGAATCAGCCATAATAGCCACATCATAGCCCATATCGCGGTAATATTCCGCCAGAGTGATTCCGGTATAGATGGACGCCTCACGGGCAGCAACAGGCATGTTTGAGGTGTTGGCAATCAATACGGTACGGTCTGTCAGCTTTCGGTTGGTTCGAGGATCGATGAGCTCACCGAACTCGTCGAGAACCTGTGTCATTTCGTTGCCCCGTTCGCCGCAACCCACATAGATGATGATATCCGCATCGCACCATTTAGCAAGCTGGTGCTGGGTCATGGTTTTGCCGGTTCCGAAGCCGCCGGGGATTGCCGCTGTGCCTCCCTTTGCAATGGGCACGATGGTGTCAATGATCCGCTGACCTGTGATCAGAGGAGTGTCGCATTCCAGCCGCTGTGCGATGGGGCGGGCGTTTCGGATGGGCCATTTTTGGCAAAGGGTCAGGGTATGAACCTTGCCGTTTTTATCGGTCAGTTCAATGATTTTGTCATTTACTTTATGATTTCCGCTTTCGGCCACGAAGGTAACGGTGCCGGAAAGCAGGGGAGGAACCATGATTTTATGCATGACGGATGCGGTTTCGGGACACTGGGCATAGATCTGACCGCCGGTGAGCGTGTCACCCACCTTGGCGGTGACGGTAACATCCCAGTCTTTTTCAACACTCAATGCATCAATCATACTGCCCCGTTTGATGAAAGGGCCCGATGCCTCTTCAATATTACGTAAGGGACGCTCAATGCCGTCAAAAATATTGCTGATGATACCCGGCCCTAAGGTAAGCGACAAAGGTCCTCCTGTGCCGTATACCGGTTCGCCGGGACGAATGCCGGTTGTGATTTCATAAACCTGAATGATGGTATGATCCCTTGTGATACGGATGACCTCGCCCACAAGGCGGTCATTTCCCACATAGACCATTTCCATCATTGAAAAATCCTTTGTGTCTTTTACCGTTACGACAGGTCCGTTGATACCATATATAATATTCTCTGCCACTCCGACAGCACCACCTTCATTTTAATTGCCGCTGAATTTCATTCCGCAGTTTTCGCCGAACCATTCCTTCTGGTCTTTTAATTTGGAGTCCAGTGTGTTGTCTGCGGCGATTACTTCTGTTTTTGCCTTCACTCCGCCAAGCAGAATGTTCTGATCGGCTTGCACTGTACTGCCGGGGGCAAAAAGCTTGATGATGTCGTCCTGATACAAAACATCATCTTGTTTTATGAGAACAGTAACTGCCTGACCGTCAAATTTCTGCGAAAGCTCTGTTGCGGAGCGCAGCAGATAATCCTTATATTCACCTGTCTTCGTAAAGGCAAGCACCTTTTCTTTTAATGTGAGAAAAACCTCGTCGGCGATTTCCTCACGGCGGTTGAAAAGGGTTTTGCGGCTTTCCAGCTCTTTGTGGGACAACTCACGTCCCACTTGGGCACGAATGGCTTCGGTTTTACGCAGGATCAGTAATTCGCTTTCGCTGCGTGCTGCTTCTTCCGCCTTTGCAAGCTCGGTTTTAATATGTTCTTCTGTTTCACGGGTGATTTGATCCCGCTTTTGATTCGCGTCTTCCGTAATGGCAGCAACAAATTTACTTACTTTTTCATCTACCATACAAAGCTCCATTTCTCCGGCGTCAGGGATTCAAATATTGCATGAGCACCCCATTCGCCGGCTTACGTGCTCAATGAAAATCATGCTATAGTTTTATTCCGATTGCTTCACGGATGTATCGTGTGATAGAATCGGCCGTTCTGCCCTCGGCATGTCTGTCAGGGATTTCAACAAGCAGAGGTCTGCGTTTATTCAGTTTATAATCATAGATTAAGTCATGGCATTGGGGAACAAGCTTTTCGGTGATCAGAACAATCCCGATGGTTTCATCCTCGGATGCTTTGGTCAGTGCGGCATGGACACCGGCGACATCGTGGGTCAAAACACCGTCAATGCCGGCGAGGCGCATTCCTGTGATGGTATCATGATTGTCTGAAATTACCATAAACTTCATAATGATGACCTTATCCTTTCGGGAAGTCGATTACGACCGGTTTGTGCAAAATATGATTGGCGTAATGGGTCGATGATCAGATTTTTGTGATGATGATAACGGAAACAACGACGCCGTAGAGAGCCAGTGTTTCACCGAGACCAACGAAAACGATGGCTTTACCGAAGGCTTTGGGATCCTCAGAAATCGCACCGATAGCAGCTGGGATACCGTTGGAAAGAGCAATGCCCGATCCGACGCCGGCAAGACCGGTACATAAGCCGGCACCGATGAGTCCAAGACCTGTTGCGCTGGCTGCACCTGCTGTTGCTGTGGCAGCATCGGTTGTGGCAGCGGAAGCAGTGATGGTAAAAATTGCGAACAGTGCCATCATGAAGCCCAGAACCAGAAGGTTCTTATTGATCGCTTTTCTGGCGTTGCCGGTTCTTTGCATATTGCGGTGAGCGGAATATATTGCAGCACTGACAGCTACAAGGGGGAATGATAAACAGACGATTGTGAATAACATAGTTTTTCCTCCAACAAAATCAATTTTCTTTTAATTTATCAACCGTGAATACCGCAGGAGTGAAAGGGGTTCCGTCTCCCGAGAAAAAACGGCTAAATACTTCATAAAACATAAGACGAAGGGTTTGGATGGCAACCAGAAGTCCTTCCAAGGCCAGGACAAAGATGTTGCCGAAGATAATAATGAACATTCCGGCGGAACCGCCGCCTGCCAAATCAGACAATATGAAGAAAACAGACATCATGCTGATATGAATCAAGGCGAATGCGCCGATACGCAAGAATGAAAATGTGTTTGCCATATAGCTGACGAAAATCTCGAACACTTCGAAAAACGACTGCATGATGAATTCGCCCCAGCTTTCCGGCTG
>MKRK01000137.1:8362-10974 GCA_001896915.1 Clostridiales bacterium 43-6 | reverse complement strand
GTTTCATTGCCGGAACCAAAAAGCACGCAACCAAAAGTATGACCGATACATATACAGCAAGTCCCGCAAGACCGTTTTCGCCGAAGATGGCGTGTTCATAATGCTTTTGCTTGAAGTTTGAGATGATGCTGAACAGTATGGCACAGATCAACATAAAGGTACCGATGAGGATCGCTGTAATTAGTGTTGGCATGATTTGGTTGGATATTTCAATGGGTTTTTCATGGAAGCCCATGGCACGGTATACAGGGTCTAAAACATGCTCATACCCAAATACGCTTCCAAACCAAAAACCGAAGAAGGCTCCGGAGATGCCGCAGGGGATAAGGATTTTTCCCACTTCCATCTTTTTGAATTTATACATCAGGAAACCGGCGATGGCAAGAACGATTCCTTGACCCAGGTCAGCAAACATAAGACCGTAGATGATGGTATACGTAATCGCAATGAAAAAGGTGGGATCTATCTCGTTATAAGACGGAGCGCCGAACATGTTGACGTAATATTCAAAGGGTTTGAACAGTTTAAAATTCTTCAGCACGGTAGGCGGCTTGAAGTTTACCTGGCCCGCATCCTCGACTTCATATTCGATGGCTGCGATTTTTTCAAGGCAGGGAATGAAATCGGAAAGCTTTTTTTCCGGGATCCAGCCCAGAAGAATGAAGGAGTCTCCGTATTTCGCACCGAATCTTCTGACCTCAAAGGTTTCATAAGAACGTTTGAGTTGGGTATACAATGCCAAATATTCATCCTTTTGCAAGGAGATAAAGTCGTTGATGATATGATTGAGCTGCTTGTGTTTTAGCTTGGCCTCCAAAAGCTTGATTTCCAGTGTTTTCAAGGCTTGCTTCGGGATGCCGGAAACATCGGGGATATTTATTTTTTCAAAATACAAAGAGGAGAAGATTTCATCAATTTCCTCTTCTTTTGCAATGGGATACGCATACATACCCCACACATGAGTTTTGTCTTTAGCACTTTCAAAGAACATTACAAAGGGATTATTCTTGTAATCCTTAAGTTTCTCATTGTATTCCAATGGTATTCTGCCGAATCGATATCCGACAAAGTCGGAATGCAATACATTTGCCAAATCAACGTCCAGCCCTACAAAATGATTGAGTTGGGAGATGGAAAGCTCTGTTTTTGCAATATCATCTTCCAGCTTGTTTTGGTTTTGTTTCAGAGAGAAAAGACGTTCTTCCAATATTCCCAGCTTAAAATCAATGTCGTCTTCGTCAAATATCTTTTCCGTTTCTATTGCATTCAGCTCAATCCCGGCAGAGGTAAAAATCTCTGTAATCCTTTGAAGATGTGTGGAGTAAGGGTTTTCGTCGCTGATGTGTGAAAAGCCCTTCACATTCGAGATTAATGATGCTGTTTGCTCGGGCTGGTAACAGCCTGTATTGATATAAGTATCTATGGTTTCTTCCAGCTTGTTGTATTTGCCGATAATGCTAATGATTTTCATTTTTTCAACTGCCAAAATCTCACCGCCTCGGATTTAATAGGACACAGACTAATAGGTAACAAGCAAAGATTTTATCTTTTCTGCAGGAAGCTTATAACGGATGCCTTCAATGATATTGATGATATCCTCCATTTCAAGCTCAAAGAGAAAAATAATAGCCGTCAAAATGACCGGCGGATTGCTGGAATACCGCATCATTTTTTGAAAATATCTGTACATAATCTTGAGAGAGGTTTTGTCGATGGAAATATCGATATTGTCTGATCTTCTTCCGTAGGATGAGGATTTGAAAATATTAATGACTTCATCCGGCGTTTTTGCCTGAATCATTGCATCAAGCTCTCTGTTTTTCAAAAAGTGCATTTCGTTGTTTAACAATCCGCTGATTACTTCATCATCAAGCTTGTAGTATTTTTTTGCCCGATAGATTTTTTTAACATTGTCCAGCTCAGCCTTTATGGTAAAAAGGCTGATTAGCTCGGCTCTTGTTTTTCCTTTGTATTTGCTTTTGATGCCCCTCTTTGTCTCGTCATATAAATATCGGTCAAGAGTGGCTTCGATTTCTGTAAAATTAATATTCTTATCGTCTTTATCAAAAAATTCTTTTAAAATGCGAAAATAATCCGTATCCTTGATGACCTTTAAAAAGTCCATATTGGTTTTGACCTGGGACAATGCAACCAAGTCGATATCCGTTCGTTTATTAAAGTAATCAGGCAAAACGTGATAGTATTCGGAGGGTTTGCCCGATATAAAAAAACGCAGAAAAGTAAGAAGCTCGTCGATTTCCCCCCGGGTCAGCATATAACCGCCTGATAGCTGCTCGCCCACAGAGATGTTGAATTTGCTCAAGGTGGCAATATCGTGAAAGGTTTGGGCTCTCAGAAATGACTCCAGACTTGCTCTGTGAATGTCGGTGTCTTTTAATGCGTCAAGGCCGTCACTGTAATGGGTTCTGGTTTTCAAATAGTTTGCAACATCAGGAACCGTTGACAATGATAAAAGTTCGTCAAAATTTCTGGAGGTAAGTCTTTTGCCATATCTGGCACGTGCTTTTGTTGAAATTGCAGTGGAAACACTTGAAAACATACGCTCGCCTCACTCAAAAATTATTGAATTACTCTTTGGTACAATTCGTCAA
>MKRK01000137.1:5649-8320 GCA_001896915.1 Clostridiales bacterium 43-6 | reverse complement strand
CTTTTGTGTAATCGCTTCATCCGCCTTTTTCCGTTCCGCTTGTTCCATCGATGCGATTTGCTTAGTTGCTTTTAATAAATACTCATCACGGATTTTGACGGACTTTTCTGCGATTTCGATCTCAGCCTTTTGCTTATCGGCTACCGCTTTGTCTGTAATCTCGCGAGCCTTATTGTCAACGTCAATGATTTTTTGAATCATATCTTCCATAGGGATAAACCTCCAAATCCGCAATTATTATAATAATGCTAATATTACCACGATTATAAGAAATTGCAAGTATAAAAGTGTATAAAAAATTTTAAACTTTATTATCAGTTTTTGATAGTTTGACACTTTTTTCACAAATTACACATAAGAGCTAATTGCTTTACAGTTATACATTTTTATCCTATGAATGATAAAAATGTATAAAATTATACCAGCAATTAAAGAATAAGAGGGAAGTTTTGTTTGATATAGAATATCAGACAGCTATCAGGAAAGGCATGGTTATACGTATGATACCGGTTTTTCTATACGGCAAAAATGATAAAAGCTTGTCTGTTCATCTGCGGACGGCTCTGGCAAAAAACGGCGGAGTTCTGCACATAAGCGAGAACAAGTTTTCCGCAGACCCCATTCATACACTGGCTCATTTTATGTTGTATGAATTTGAACATGCACCGGTCTTCAATATGGATACCGGTATTATTGTGTTTAAAAAGGAATTACCCGATCATGTCAGTCTTTCAATTCCCTCAGGCTTTCAAGCAATTGTGGAAAGCGACAATCAGCCGGCACTGGCTTTATTGAAGAAGCTGAGAGTTCCTGCCATCACCTGCGGCATGAGCGTCAGCGATACACTTAGTATATCCAGTCATGAAGAAAATTCGGCATCCATCAGCTTACAAAGAGATGTAATGAATGTTATCAATGAAAAAATCGAAGAATGCGAGATAACGGTTAAGATGACAGAGGAAATTTCCAGCTATTCGTTGCTCGCCATTTCAGCGGTTCTATTATTATCCGACAGATTTCAAAATGAAATCGAAATTTGATAAAAATTCCAATTTTTACGTCATTATATTGTTCATTCATACAAAAAAGACCGCATCATTATAGAAAATATTGTAAAATGATAAAATATATGATATTATTTTACAGTAAAAGAAAGGGGATGATTCCTATGATTTAGTTCTATGTACATATGAATATTACAAAAGAAACAATGCTTGAAAACACATGATTTTACAAGAAAGAGGATTAATTATGAAATCAAAACGATGGATTAAGGTACTTACTATCATTATGGCTATGTGCATCGCTTTTATATCCATGCCAGTATCTGCTGTCGGAAAAGAAGCAAAAGCAACGTTACCAAAAAGCAAAATTTCAGAATCGCTTTCTGCGAAGCTGAAAACAGCAGGATCTGGCGAGGAATTCTTGGTATATCTGTGGTATACGGACATTGACCACAGTGAAGTGGACCGACAGGTGAAAAAAGATACCGGACTAACGAAAGACAATTTGTCTGTCGATTACGCCGCTCCCGATGACGCTCTGCTTAATGCATTGAGTGAATCGGCAAACAATGAAATTCCGGCGAATCAGCTGGAACCGCTGATGAAATCTTATCTTGAAAAAACAAAGTCGGACAGAGAAAAAGAACAAAAGAACATGAACCGTTATATCAAGGCACAACGGGATACCGCAAAAAAAATGATTGTGGAGAAAAGTGCGGGAATAATTAAATCATTGAAAATTAGCAAAACCGACATTGTGGAAAAAAGTGAATATGGTCCTGTTTTGATTGTAACGCTCAGCAAACAGCAAATAGAGAGCTATGCAAAACGAAACGATGTTACTTTAATCGGCTTGTATGAAGAGCCCAAATTACAGCCGACAAGCTATACAAGCGATCTTGTCAATTCCACCATGAAGCAGGCGATGAAGCTTAGTACGGTATATCAGCGGCTGGGACTGAATGGGGATGGGGTCAACATTGGCATATCCGATGGCGGAGCGGTCGGAACCGATGCAGAGCTGAATCCTGCGCGTGTCCAGCTTCTTGAATCCAACCCGGTTATAGCAGGGCATGCAACCTGGTGTGCAAGCGTTGCGGCAGGGCAAAACGGTGTTGCGCCAAACGCAAATATCCTCTCTGTCAGCGGTAGCTACATTTTTAATAACAATGAACTGCTGTTATCCAATGGCGCAAATTTGGTTTCCGAAAGCTTGATTTGGGGTCCCCGAAGCGAAGAATATTCTCTGGGTGAACAGTACCGGGATTATCTGACTGCGAATTATGGCATGATGTATATCAATGCTTCCGGCAATAATGGGTCGGAGAGGATACAGAATCCGGCAACCGCATACAATAATGTTACAGTGAACGGATTCAGCGATAATCTAACACCCAGCAACTACAACGACGATTTTGTATATAATTATACATATGATCACGGGAACGGCTGTTACAAGCCGGATGTCATCTCGCAAGCGAATATTGGGGGCGGCGGAACCAGCACAGCGACCCCGGTTATTTCGGGAACACTTGCGTTGCTGATTCAATTGAAGCCCTCATTGGCAACACAGCCCCATGCGTTAAAAGCAATTCTTTTGTCTTCCTGCCATAGAAAGATAAATACTCTTTGGGACGGAACACCCTCAGGAGAAACCATGGAGCAGG
>MKRK01000137.1:0-5626 GCA_001896915.1 Clostridiales bacterium 43-6 | reverse complement strand
ACCTATGGTACCAGCAAAATCGTCGGTTCCGCTGACCCGGTTAAATTTGCTCAGTTAAAGGGAGACGCATCGAAAATGAATGTCAGCATTGCTTGGCTTCGTGAAAACGATATCAGCACGATGGCACCCATGCAGGATGTGGATCTTCAAGTTTACGACAGTGCGAATACGATGCTTGGTTATTCTGTGAAAGGCAACAGTTCTACAGAGCTTGCCTATTTCAATCTATCGGGCGGTATGAATTATCGGTTGGAAGCGTACAAATATGGTTCCAGTGTTGGAACAGTGCGCTACGGATATGCTTGGAGCACCGATCAGAACTATGCCATCCAGGAAGGTGCGTACTTCCTGAAAAACAAGCAGAGCGGGTTGTATCTTGATCTGGATGCATCGGGGAACCGAAGATTACTCCAATATTACAAGCATGGTGGCACGAATCAACAATGGATTATCAAACGGACCGGAACAAACACATACAGTATGACCACAAATTGGCCCGATTCACCGGGCTCTGTCACGAGAGGCGATATTTTGGACGGCAATGGTGCGACCAGAGCGGTTGTTCAGCAGACAGGTAATTTTGATTTGCACCTCACAGAAAACAGTGACGGAACGGTCAGCATTACACATCAAAATCCATCTACCGGTGCATGGGATGCGTTGGAAATCTACGACGGATCATTGAGTGCTCTCGCAACAGTTTCGTGGTATGGCAACTACGGATGGAATAACCAGAAATGGTATCTGGAGCCGATGAATTACCAAAAGGGAGACGCTAACCTGGACGGCATCGTGAATCCCAAGGATGCGGAACTGGTAAAGCAATATGTACTTGGACAGGTATCCTTTAATGAAATACAGAAATTCTGTGGGGATTTCAACGGCGACAATGCGGTAAACAGCTTGGATATGCTCGCAATGGTCTATCCTCTCAGTCAGGTGAAATCCGGTGTTTATTATATTGTCAATCGGCAGAGCGGAAAATACCTGGAAGCAGATACAAGTGATTATTCAATCCGACAGGCTAACTATAGCGGCGGACTAAACCAACAATGGAATATATCGGATTCAGGCATCGGTGATAATAGCTTTTATATCAATACATGTGTGTCTACCCCATATCCCAATATGGTTCCGGGTCCGAATCTGGATGAAAACGGTGCAATTCAAGCAGTGTTAAGTCCTTATGGATTCCCCTTTGCAATCACTTATTATACTTCAAAGCCATCCTTCAGTATTACAACCGGTTCAAATGCGCTGGAAATCTATAACGGATCCCTCGCTCCCGGCGCATTGGCATCTTTTTATCAAAACTACTACTGGGATAATCAATTGTGGTATTTGATTAAAATAGATCAATAAAAACTGAAAGAAGAAAATCAGATCACAAACAGATTGAATTCTATTATATGGAAAAGTCCGATTTTTCGGGCTTTTTCATTTTTCAGGGCATAATAAGATTCCAATTCATAATCCAAGCTATAAAATTTAACAGAAAAATACCAAAATTTATCGCTCATAACGGAATGAGAAAGGAATACAATAATAATGCAAACGCAACACATTATAAATTGACAAGGAGACAAAAATCATGGCAAAGAAAACATTGGTTCCTCAGGCAAGAGAAGCTCTTGACCGTTTCAAGATGGAGTCAGCTTCTGAAGTTGGCGTTAGCTTAAAACAGGGTTACAACGGCGATATCACAGCTCGTCAGGCCGGTTCTATCGGTGGCCAGATGGTTAAGAAAATGATTCAATCTTACGAAAACGGATTGAAGTAAGATAATTGGGAATAGTTCCGTCTCGATAATAATCGGGGCGGTTATTTCTTGCCCAAAGCGATTTCAATGTGAAAATATGCAAAGAAAGGCTTGACTTTTTGAAATTCCAGTATATAATATAAAAGCTAAATAAATATTGCGGAATTGTGTAAGGGTAGCACGACAGACTCTGACTCTGTTTGTCTGGGTTCAAATCCTAGTTCCGCAGCCAAAAACCCAGCATGCGTCCCGATGGGGCGTATGCTGGGTTTTTATGTGCAATAGCTGCTTCTCATGACAATCTCTTTAATAGATGAGTACAGCATCTTTTTACTGAGAAAATCAATACGGCTTTATAGAAGTCTGTGGCAAAACCTGATATGGATTTCATTGTTGGATTTTGTTATAATAAACAATGCTAAAAAAATTATGATGAACCAATAATTTCATGCTGTAATATATTTAGCTTTTTCAAGGTTATATAATTAAGTACGATTGTGATGGGGTGCTGTATATTGTTGATCATGTTTACATTTACATCGGCGCATGAAATGAATGCATTCGAATATATTTATTCGAAATATAAAAGCATGATGCTGCAAAAAGCATATCTGATACTGCAGGATAGCATGCTTGCTGAGGATGCTGTAAGCGAGGCTTTTATTAGAATTTATAAAAATATGTACAAAATTGACGATCCTGCTTCCAAACGCAGCATTGCCTTTGTAATGATGATTGTGAAAAATACAGCTCTCACCATATTAAGCCAAAGAACACGGCAAAATACGAATTTTGAAGACGAAGACCTACGGGATTCTTT
This sequence comes from Clostridiales bacterium 43-6, assembly GCA_001896915.1. Lineage (GTDB taxonomy): Bacteria > Bacillota > Clostridia > Oscillospirales > Acutalibacteraceae > MKRK01. The sequence goes on along the minus strand of MKRK01000137.1, from coordinate 3,047 downwards.
TGACTTGGAGCAATGTGTTTTTTCGGAAATTTCAACAGAAAAGATTTATGAGATAATAAACGGCATCCATGAAGAGCTGCGAAGTGTTTTTTTGATGAAATACGCTTATGACTTGCCCCATAAAAAGATTGGACAGATGTTACATATCAGCGAAAACAATGTAACAGTACGGTTGCACCGGGCCAAAAAGAAGATTGCGGATATCTTGATAAAGGAGGGGTATGCAGTTGAAAAACAGCCATGAAAACGACTTTTTCAAGGAGATTGCAAACCGTTATGTTGATGCATATGGACAAGAATTGCAACAGGAACTGAAACAACAGAATATCCAGTACACCACGCCTATTCTGGATGAACGCGTGCATCGAAGGGTCAGTATGCATAAAGTAAAACGTGTTGCATTGGGAATCAGCGCTTTGGCTGCATGCCTTTTGATTGTTATGACGTCAAGCCTTCTGCGTTATAATCAAAAGTCGAATATAACACCGAACGTGAAACCAACACCCCCAGTCATCCCCCTATCATTTGTATTGCCAGTAAATTTATCGGTGTCGGGTACGGAACAGGATCAGGAGCAAAGCATCTACCGCCTGCATGATTCATTGCAGGATGATGTGGTTTTGGTGCTGGAGGAAACGGACAGGAATATCAATGACGAAGATATGACCGCGGTTAAAATAAATGGTTACCGGGCTTATACGCGGAAAACCGCGGATTATAATTTACTGATTTTCAAAAAGAACGGTATACTGTATACGCTCACATGTCGGTATGACGTCAGTACATTGGTCGAGCTTGGAAAAAATATTTTATAAATGCTGTAATGTTTTTACCTTTTAATCGGTTTATATTTATGAAAAGCAAAACCAAATGAAATGAAGGAGTTGCAAATCATGAAAAAAAAGTTGTTATTACTGTTCCTTACGGCTATTATGGTATTGTCATTCAGCTCATGTTCAGGTCGTTACAGTCAGGGGTCATACAGTGACCAAAACCTTGCATATAACGGTGAATCCTATCTGGCGATTGATGAAAACAAGGAAACACCCACCGATGATGAGACCACCGCAACATTTTCACTAAAAGTGGATACCGCGGCATATACCAATGTAGCCCGTTACATCAACAGCGGCAATTTGCCACCGGAAGATGCGGTACGCACGGAAGAAATGATCAATTACTTCAAATATGAAGGGAAAATGGATTTTTCAGAAAGTCCTTTCGCCATCCAAACAGAAATCGGTCCTTCGCCGTTTAACAAAAACAATCACATGGCTTATATCCGGATAAAAACCAAGGAAATCGACAAAAGCAAGCTGCCGCCCAGCAATCTTACTTTTTTAATCGATACATCCGGTTCGATGGATTCATACGATAAGCTGCCGTTGTTAAAAAAAGCGTTCAGTCTGCTTGTGGAAACCCTGGGGGAGAACGATAAAGTATCGATTGTTACATACGCCGGCAGTTCAGGGGTTTTGCTGGACAGTGTAAGCGGGGACAACAAAACCAAAATCCTGAATGCAATTGACAATTTGACATCCGGCGGATCAACAGCCGGTGCAGACGGCATTAAGACCGCATATAAGCTGGCGGAAAAAAACTTTAAGAAAAACGGAAACAATCGGGTCATTCTGGCGACAGACGGTGATTTCAACGTCGGCATATCCAATACCGATGAGTTGGCGTCACTGGTCAGCCAAAAACGCGACAGCGGTGTGTATATGAGTATTTTGGGGTTTGGAACCGACAACATACGCGATGACATCATGGAAACCTTATCAAAAAACGGGAACGGAAATTATTCTTATATAAATTCTGTTCAAACGGCGAAAAAAGTACTGGTAGAAGAACTGGGTTCAAATCTGTTTACAGTTGCGGATGATACAAAGGCTCAGATTGAGTTTAATCCGAAGAGTGTGAAAAAATATCGTTTGATCGGTTATGAAAACCGCAAATTAGACAATGAGGATTTTACAAACGATGAAAAAGACGCGGGTGAAATCGGGGCCGGTGCCGACATTGTTGCCATGTTCGAAATAGAACTGTCCGAGAATCAGAAAAATTTGCCCGATAACCTGTTCGAAGTACGCATTCGGTATAAAGACCCCGGAAAGACAGAAAGTAAATTGATAACAAAAACAGCTGGCAAATCGGGTATCAAAACCCATCCCAGTACGGATTATAATTTCGCTTGCTCCGTTGCTGCGTTTGGGCATTTGCTACGAAAATCCAGTTATGTCGGAGATGCAAATATTGCGGATATCATTGCCCTGGCCTCAGAAAATTTAGGGAAAGACCCGAGCGGTTATCGTCACGAATATTTGGGGCTGCTGAAACAATACCAACGTTTGTCCGATTCAAAATAATGTAGTGTTCACTCATTTGCAAAAACATTTATTTTATCAGTGTATTTTTGGTTTTTATGCAGGTTTGTCAATCAGGCAAATATATATTGACAAATCGACAGACAATGGTATATACTGTTAAAAAACAAGGAGGGTTTGAGATATGTTCAATGCAACCAGTTTAAAAAGCATCCGAATCATGCTTATGTCTTTGTATGGACATGGGCTTGAACCTGTATTGTCATAATCATTGTAGATGATTAACAGATGATAAGCGGTTTTGAGTCATTATGGCTTGAAACCGCTTTTTTATATGAATTTTGAAAGGGTGGCACTTCATGACATTGGCAAAAAACAATCAGAGGTTTCGATTGGAACGAATATTTAGAACGAAAGAAAGTGATACCTATGATAGTTGAATTTTATACAGACTTCGAGAAGTTTAAAAGTGACACCCGGGAGGTTTTGCTGGAGCATGAAGCGCAAAACAATCTTTTTTTGGGAAACCTTTTATACGGGCAATACAATGAAAACTGGTTATTGATCACGGTGAAGGAGGATGGCGGCAGCGTTTTGCTCTCTTGCTTGCTGACACCGCCGTTCAATCTGCTGGTTTACGAAACAGGAAACAGAGACAGCGGAAGTGCTTTGGAATGGTTGATTGATGCAATTGTGGAAAGAAATTATAATATCCCGGGGATT
>MKRK01000136.1:7495-9356 GCA_001896915.1 Clostridiales bacterium 43-6 | reverse complement strand
GTTAACTTTGGAACTTTGGCGTCTTGCCAGCAAACACCTGAAAATGAAATCATCATTGAGAAAGATATGGATCGAATGGTCGCCTCTGCTTTGGAAAATGAGAAGACAAGCAATACGACAGAAATTCTAGCGCAGAAGTTAAATGTCCCAAGTGACCTCAAAGAGACGTTTACTTCGCAAAACGGGAAAACCGAGTTTATGATCGATGCGAGTATCCTCTTCCCACCGTCAGATTCGGTCCCTATCATTCGGGTGAGAAAGCATTTGTTCACGCAAGAAGAAGCAGACTTAATGATCGGGCTCTTTCTTGGGGACGATCCGTTATATACCATCCCCAATTCAATGACGAAGGAACAAATTGAAGAAAAGCTGATCGAATATTACGGCATGCGGGATGGGTCTATTCCAATTAACGTAGACGGCGAAGACAGCAGCAGCATTGAGCGTTTGAATGAAATCATTGATTCTTACGAAAAAGCGCTACTTGCCGCAACTGACACGCCTGTGTTGGTTTTAGCCAACAAGAAGCTTGAGACTCCCAAAGATGCCAAAAATAGCGACGCACAGCGAATAGAAGGTGTTACGAAACAAGACGATACGGATGTCTATTTTGGTATTACGAATTCTTATCCTTTGCCTAATATAGTTCGAGCCGAATATATAAAAGCGAAAACGGTTGAAGGCGTTACATATAATAACACTGCCCCATATTATGAATTGAGTGACCCACAATCACCCAAAGTCCCGGTGAGTTTTGCTCTCACAAAAGATGATGCTTTGAGCACTGCCAATCGTGCATTGGAAATGCTGGGAATAAAAGACATGGTTTGCTCTAAAGTGAGTTTTGTAGTCATGCCGGATAGTGCGCAACTGAGCGGCTCGATGTGGCCAGGAAAGACCTTTAGCTCGGAGAAGGCAGAAGATTTCAAATGGGCGTATAAAATCCAATACACCAGAAGTTACGGTGGCGTGCCAATCACGATAACGAAGGATGACGGCACAGGCGTTGCCGACGAGGAGCAGTATGTGGAACCTTGGGAATATGAGAGGCTTGAGCTTATCGTTGATGAGACCGGCGTCATTAGCTTTTTTTATAAGTCTCCGTATGAGGTTGCCGAATCGGTGACGGAAAATGCTAAGCTGCTGTCTTTTCAAGACATCCAATCCGTTTTATCAACGATGCTTCCGGCAAACTATGCTTGGATGGATGAATCGGGCGATATTGTGAGTGCTGTAGTCAGTATTTCTGAGATTCAGTTTGGCCTTGCGCGGATCACAGAGCCTAATACACGCGATCAAGGGTTATTAGTGCCGGTTTGGGACTTTTTCGGAAGTATTAGCATAACGAATGAAAAAGGGGATACTACTTTATTTACGAAGTATGATTCGTTGCTCACAATCAACGCGATTGATGGAAGCACCATCAATCGATCACTCGGGTACTAAATAGGTGATTGCTTCATAATAATTAAAAGCGGATGAACGAAGTAAGAGGATAATCTGAAAAACAAATAGTAAGGGCATTTGCCGATGAGATTTGTTCGTCAGAGTTATCCTTTTATTTGTTATACGGATTTTTCTCTCGATTTATTGCTGGATGAAAGCCCAGGAATTATGGTTACATATACGATTTAAATTGAAGTGAACAATTTTGAAAGAATTACTTCGAATGCTAATTCTCGGATGCGATTAAGTTTCGCAATAGTATTAACTCGTGTGTCATATTTTACCGTTTGAAACGTCTTATAGGTATATAGGATGCGGTTCGTGCCAAACATGGAAGGATTGTACTAGATTTTGTAGACAAAAAACGGTTTTGCTGCGCTCGATAAGCGCAGTAGGGAAAAGTATGATGCAGGCG
>MKRK01000136.1:6708-7482 GCA_001896915.1 Clostridiales bacterium 43-6 | reverse complement strand
CACGTAAGTGATGGCGTTCACAAGGACAATAACATTCTACTCTATTACCAATGCTATAGCACTAAATTGAAGTACATAATTAGAGAGGATAAATTATGAAGAAAAGAGCTTTGTCATTCGTCGTTATGCTGGCACTCGGCATTACACTTTTTGCATTCCCCTTAACAGCTCAGGCTACTGCGACGAATCATACAATTTATGGGTATTCTACAACATCCGTTAGAGCGTGGGGTAATGTTTCATGTGGTGGATATCTGAGTTACTATTGCGCCGGCAGTTCATTTAGCGGACCGGCGACAAAGATCACAGTACGGCCGAAAACATCAAGCGGCACAAATGCAGCAAATGCAACAACCTATGCTGTTGGTGCTTTGAGTGGGGGAAAGCAGTATTTCAGTTCATATTCGCAGGTCGATATGTGGGCCAATACTAACGTATACAATATTGCAGCCGGGATAACCGGATATTGGACAATATAAGTAACACATAAGAAGCTAACTGACTAATTAGTTTTCATAGATTGGTCAGTTAGCTCTAAATTGTACCTGAAAGAGGAGCGACATGAAAAAGAGAATAATATCAATATTTGCAGCGGTTATTTTTACAGTGCTCTTTTGGGGTTGTCAAAGTTCTCCGACAAGCGATCTGATCGTTAATAAGGAATCTGATTACTATAACAATCTAACAGAGGCTTCGCCAGCAAAATACTTTGCACCTAACACTGTACGGTTTGCAAAAACGATACACAATTTAAAAATGGTCTTCAACGCACAA
>MKRK01000136.1:1081-6677 GCA_001896915.1 Clostridiales bacterium 43-6 | reverse complement strand
AAGTGAAATTGAAGGCATTATGTCTTACTTTGAACCCAATAGTAATTGGATTGAACGTCCTCCTGAAACGAAAGGAGCTATCCAGTATAGGCTTTATAGAATAATGAATTCAGATCGGTTTGAAGCTTTTGAGAAATCAGAATATGAAAGAACACTCGCGCAAGAAATAGAAAACGCACCTGACAGCGAAATTTTCACAGCTTATAATCTGGCAGAAAATCTGAACCTGACAGTTCCTAATGCTGCATGGTACTTACGCGATGATGGGAGATATTCTTCTTTCATAATCGGTGTGGGTGAGAATTCATATCAATACTTGCGAGATGAGGAGAGTGCAATATTACAGGAAGATTTTTTAGAACCAGATTCTGTTGAAAAACCTGACTTTCAAATAACGCCTGACATTTCAAAGGACGATGCCATGAAGATAGCTCAGAAAACACTTAAGGATCTTCATGTAGACCCCGCTTTAGAGATGCTGTATTGCAAAAAAGCTTTAGCATACCAATATAGAGAACCGATGGCTTTGGGTTGGCAAATGGCATTTACACGTACAAGTACAGATTTGCAAATTCAATACGATTTTAATGGATACTATACGTGGATAAACAGTCCAAAACCAATGCATGCAGCCCCTTGGGATCAAGAGGTAGTATTAATTTTTGTTGATTCTGAAGGGGTATACAAGTTTGACTTACGCGGAGCTGGTATACAAGACGAAGTGCTATTCAGGAATGTTGGGATTCTTGCGTTTGATGAAATGATAGAGCGATTGGAAAACCAACTTGTATTTCAGCACGCATATCAGGATGAATCAATCGAAGAATACTCCGTAGTAATAAATTCTATAAACCTAGAGTGTTCTCTAATAGATCAGAAAGAGGACCCTGAAAGCGGAATACTAATACCCAGCTGGAATATCGGTTATCAACTTCTTTATCGCAGCACAGGAGAAGCGGTTTGTTCAGTAATTGATTTGCATTTACTTCTAAATGCTATTGATGGAAGCTATATTGAGCCGCGTGCAACAGAAGATATGTTGGGATATTAGGAAGAATGTTGTTCGAATTAGACTACTATTCAAAGGAGAATGCTATTTGCCCGAACTACACTCCGACCTCAACCGAGCGCTATCCAAAGCATTCGTGCTAAGCATTCTTGGCACGATGCTTTGCGTGCTGTTCGGCGCGTTTTCCGATGTGCTGACGAATTATATATTTTCAAAACATGTCCCATTTTTCGTTTAAAACGTGTTTTTTAGATGAAGGTGAAAACAGACGCAACAGCAAAGATCACCAAAGTTTTCAATACACGTGTCACACTTTACGGCTTTGAAACGTCTAATAGGTATAAAGGGCTCAATCTGTATTAGATAAAAAGAATTGAGGACAAATTTGCAGGAGTAACAAAGGTTTCGCTGCACTTATTAAGTGTAATGAGAGCAAGTAAGATACAAGGAGGGATGTGTTTGATTGTTCCAAAGATAAGCCCCTGTAAAGATTGAGCTGCGGAGCCCAAACAATTTTAAGGTTCAATAGATAATTAAACCGGAAAGGATATACCATGAAACTGAAAAAGATTTCATCTTTCACGTTAGTAATTTGCCTAATGTTCATCACGATGGCGACAGCGCATGCCGCTGTCACTCGGAACTATCTGCAGTATAACACATGGACTCAAAAAACTAGTACAAACACAGGATGGTTAGAAAAGCCGAGTGCAGCCACATGGAAGTATGGCGAAGATGATAACGTTTCGTGCTCAACTAACACATATTACAATATGTTTCGTTCACGTAATACACTCAATGCTGAAATTAACATACCCGGAAAACATCTAATGTATAATGGGGGATATATTAGTGTATCCCTAAACACTGACGATAATTTTTTGGGTTTGCGTTTGTACCCTGGAACAGTTGGTATTCGCTCAACACTTCTTGGGCGTTTATTTGGCTCCTATCAAGCCTGGTAAGCGCGTTTAATTTCAACAATGCAGTTCTTACCGGCGAACAGGCTATTAGCCTGTTCGCCAAATAGTCAGGAGGATTAAAATGCTAAAACTGAAAAAAACACTGCCCGCTTTTTTGATCTTGTTTCTGCTTATGATCGCATGCAACACTACATCAAGCAAGAATCCTGATAGTGCCGAAAGGACTAAGCTTTTTGACCAACTTGATGTGCAAGCCTCTGCTAAATGGACATCAGTTGATAACGTCAGCGAAGAGATAGATTCTGGCTACCCCAATGTTACAATCAAAATCGAATCTAAAGTAGAGAAGCCTGACATTGATCAATATCCAGTTATTGAACTGGAACATGCGGATATCAACGACACAATCCTGACGAATATATTTAGACACTTTACACAAGAATATACTTTGTATGATGGACGATATACTTATACAATATCAGAAATTAAAGCGGCGATTGCGAAACTTGAGGACCCATTATGTACCGATCCTAACGCCGATGAGTCTCTGAACAACTTGTATGAAGAACTGAAAACAGCATGCAACGAGTACGAGTGGAAAAGGTTTGAACCTGAGAATTGCGATATATCTAACACTTCATGTTTTTACAAACGTAATTCTGGTAATTACATGCAATATATAACCCAATCAGGTGCACTAGATATTTATGTTCATCAAATAAGTGATACGATACAAGATGAATTTAGCGTTTTTCAAGGGGACGCCATGGATGGTGAACAAATTGGTACAAAAATAAATCCTTCTATCAGCTTTAAAGATGCGTTAAAAATTGCTGAAGATTTCTTAGCTGATGTACATGTTTCAGATTTGAAGTTAGTAACAAGCACTAAGGCCAGACAATTGGGTTATAAGAGTATCAATAACTATGGACTAATGTCCGAAGGCTGGTTGTTGACTTATGAGCCTATTTATCGCGGCTTATCAGGTGGAATCTTAATCCCAACTGAATATCAAAACTTTGAGGGTATCCAATATTCTTCCAGTAAAGTCCCCGAATATTTAAACATATATGTTGATGAATATGGCATAAGCTACTTGATATGGACAGGTCATAGTCAAGAGAAAAGAGTTGTTAATGAAAATGTGCAGCTTCTTAACTTCAATGACATATACAGTGTTATTGTGAATCAACTACTTAAAGTGGCGGCATCATGTGCAGCAGATCAGCATCAGTGGCAAATTCATGTTGATAGGATATTGCTAGGAGGAGCACCGCTTTCATTTCCCGAGAATGGTTCATCAACATACTACCAACCAACATGGTATATACAATATAGAATTACCACAAGTGAATGGGAATTTCCGTTTCGTTCTAGTTTCATGATTAGTGCAATTTCTGGAGATTTGATTGAGCCTCGTGAAAACTGAATGATACAATATCGCGATCTCTATATGGAGGCAAAATGAGAAACAAGTTATTTATTTTTTTAAGCTTGCTTGCAGGTGCACTATTTTTTTTCGGTTGTAAACCCACACCGAATACAGAGGTACTGGTAAAAAAAGACGAGAATGAGATGTTGCAAAAGGCAATGAGCGGTGGTGCATCAACTACCTCATTGGAGAAACAGTATGATATACCATCAACGCTAGAATATCGACGTGAAAGTAAGGATAAGAGAGTATTACTAGATTATGATGCTGCAATACTCGTTCCAAATCTAAACGGTATGCCAATCCTACGTTTACAACCTGCTGATTTTTCTCAGGATATTGTTTATACATTGTTTAACACGCTTTGTGGCAGTACTGGAATGTGGCAGTATACTTCAGAAAGAACGAAAGGTGAAATAGAATCAATAATCAAAGATTTGCAAGACAATCTAAACGGCGATGTTGAGGATGAGCAGCAAAAAGAATTAACCGATGCGTTGACCAGCTGGGAAAAAGGATATCTCTCTGCTCCAGATTCATTACAACGTGTTAAATGTGATGGAACACTACTATGCAATAATCTTTTTGATGCATCAAATAATTCTTCAATCGCTACATACACTGGAATTGTCGCTGCAGAAAAATTTACGGATCCAATAGGGAAATTTTTCCAAGTAGTCAATAATTCAAATCTTGAGCATGCAGTGGTACATTCATATGGAGATCGAGTTCAAGGTTTGCGTTTAAAAAGAGATGCGGTTCTTTTTTTTGCAAACTATAATGATCCTTATGCCAACTTCAATTACAACTTTGCTGAAAATGATAGCAGTACTATTAGCTCGGGGCTCTTGAAGACTGACGCTGTTACTATTGCCGATAATCTACTAGGCGCTTGTGGCATTGACTATTTTTCATTTGACCGCGTTTACAAAATGATTTCTTGTGAGGATCGTAAAAAAAGTGCCGTTATGGTTACATATTCTCGAAGCTTTAGTGGCGCGCCTTTTGCATATATTGATGGTGCAAGTAGCGATCAAGAAAATACCGCTGCACCGAGCTGGACTTATGAAACATTAAGTGTTTATGTCAGCGAAAACGGTGTGTTCCAATTTATTTGGCAAGCGCCTGTTACAATAACGCAAGTGCTCACAGACAACGCGGTCTTACTTCCGTTTAGTCAAATTGTTGGATATGCATCAAACGGATTGCTTTCAAAGTTCAGCAGCGAATCATCATTAAATATTGATCATGTGAATATCGAAATAAAGGAAGCTTCGTTAACTTTACAAAGAATTGCAGTACAAAATAATTTCGATGAAGGACTTGGTATTCCAGTGTGGAACTTCTTTGGAGATGTTCAATACTTTTATACGGATGGTAGCCAATATTCACCTATTAATAAAAACGATTACATAAGATCACTTATCACAGTTAATGCAGTAGATGGTAGTATTATAAACTCGGATATCGGTTATTGAAGTTGAAAAACATGCATTATGAATGCATATATTCGTCGCCATATATGGCAAAATAGAATCCCTGCAAATATTGAGCTGCGGAGCCCCATCACATATGTGATGTTATTTACAGGGATAAGTGTAGTATATCTATGCCTACCACAATTTGCAATTAGCAGGAGAAAGCTTTGCCCGAACTACACAGTGACCTCAACCGAGCGTTATCCAAAGCATTCGTGCTAAGCATTCTTGGCACGATGCTTTGTGTGCTGTTCGGCGCATTTTCCGATGTGCTGGCGATCTATATGATGGAGAAACCGACCGCGGCGCTGCTCGCGCATCAAGCCATCACGCTCAAAGCGCTCTCCGGCAACGCGATTCTCTTCGCCGCGCCGATCTTGGCGACGATCCCCTACTCCGGTGCATTTGTGGACGATGTGAAGAGCGGCTACCTCAAGCAGTTCTTACCGAGAACAACGGTGTCGCGCTACATCCTCGGCAAGGAGATGGCCTGCGCAATCTCCGGTTTCTTGACACTCACGATCGGCATTCTCGCTGGACACATTCTCGTGTCGCTCTTCGTGCTGCCGATGGAAACGTTTGGCGAAACAGCAGTTGAGTCGCAGCTGGGTGAACTGGTCGGGAAAATCATCATCTTCGGCCTCTCGGGCGCACTGTGGGCAATGCTCGGCATGCTGCTCTCCACCGTGACCATGAACACCTACATGGCCTACGCCGCACCATTCATCCTCTACTATGTGCTGATCATCCTGCA
>MKRK01000136.1:507-1043 GCA_001896915.1 Clostridiales bacterium 43-6 | reverse complement strand
AGAACTATCTCACGCTCACGGGAACTTGGCCGTTCGGCGGCTGGAGCGCGGGGATCACGATGGCGGTGCTACTCATCGGCGCGATGCTTGGGTTTTACGTGATCGCGCAGGATCACCTGCGGGACGACAATGCAAGAAAATCGATCCGAACGCTGTTTCGGCAGAGGAGCATTTCTCTGGAAAAACCGTTCCATCCCTCGCATGATATCCCCGTGCTAAATGATCTACGGCAAGTGCGCTCCGTGGTGCACTATAATTTCCGCATGTGGCGCGGCAACGCGCGCGTGCTGCTGACGTTTGCACTGGCGTTCATTCTTTGCTTCCTGCTCTCGGACAAAGCCGCATCGTTTGCTTACGACATGGGCACGACCATGCAGGCGTTCGAGCCATTCGTTTGGACATTTGGCGACGCGAACTCCGTGTTACTGATTTCGCTGCTGCTGGTGCTGCTGTTCGTCGATATGCCGTTTCTTGGCGCGGGTGTGCCGTATTATCTCGTGCGCATGAAGCGGCGCACGTGGCTTACTGGACAAGCA
>MKRK01000136.1:0-351 GCA_001896915.1 Clostridiales bacterium 43-6 | reverse complement strand
TTGTCATGGTGTTTCTCATGCTGGTTGTGAATATCAAGCGTGGCAAATCGGCCGGCATCGCGGCGGCGTTTGCATTCAGCTTGTTCGGCTTCTTGCTTAATCCGCAGTTGTTCAAGCAGATCTTTGAGCTGCCGGACGAGTTGCTCTATAAGGCAAACGTGGCTGTCGGGTGGCTTTCGCCGCTGAATCAGGCAACCTATCACATGCACAATTTCGGTTATGACCTGCTGCCGCGGCTATGGCAGACATATGTGATATTCGGCGTTGCGATTGTGCTGCTGTTTGTGCTGACGCTGCGTGCTCTGCGCAAATACAATTTCCATTTTCTGGGAGGAGACCAATGAGCGATCC
>MKRK01000135.1:6896-7601 GCA_001896915.1 Clostridiales bacterium 43-6 | reverse complement strand
CCCCTTATCCGGGAGCCTGTCAAAGGCTTCGCAGGCCACCTGACGGGTAATCGTCTTGGCGGTCAGATAAAAAAGCTTGGTAACAAACCCTTCTCCCATGGCTTTCACCGTGGGAAAAATCGTAGACATGGTTTTTCCAATCCCCGTGGGTGCCTCCACAAACAAATTACGGCTGCCCACAATGGTACGGTAAGCATTCACGGCCAGCTCCCTTTGTCCCTTTCGATACTTACCAAAAGGAAAATCCGTCTGCTGGATGGATGCATTCCGTGTTTGGGTCCACTCTTTGGACAAACGACCGAAAAACATGTACTTTTCAAGTAAATCATGGATAAAATCCTTCAGCTGCCCCATGTTATAAAACCGCTTATAATAAACCATTTCCTCGGTTTCCAGATGATAATATGTCAGCCGTATTCCCATATGGTCAGCCCCGTGCTCCGTTCCATAAATATAGGCATAGCACATGGCCTGCCCCCAGTGAAGAGGATAGGTGTTCTCTTCAATTTCAAAAAGCGGCGTCATGGTGGTTTTGATTTCATCAATCACAAACCCCTTGTCATCCCGATACACGCCGTCCGCTCTCCCTGTCATTTCAACCGTATATTCCTCAAACGGCACATCCATCTTCAGATGCACTTCGGCGGTATAAGCATCCCCATAGCCTTTTTGGATCTTTCTGTGAGCGGCTGCTCCCATCCACAA
>MKRK01000135.1:6334-6864 GCA_001896915.1 Clostridiales bacterium 43-6 | reverse complement strand
CCATTTGCCGAATGGGAAACTTAATCTTATCCTCAAGAACCAAGTCATCACGGTTCACATCTGTCCCCCCTGCCCGATCATCGGTGTGTTCTGTCCCTGTTTTTCAAAGGTTGTCATCTCCGTCAGGTGTTTCCAATACCGCTTCGGCATCAGGTTTCTTTGACACCGCGGGTTCGTCCGCCCTTCTATGGCGATGGTCTCATAAAACCGCTTCCACAACAGCCGGTATTCCATTTCTGTTTTGTCCGGCAAAGGCACCTGCCAGTCCTCAATGGGTACGATCACATACTCATGAGGACGGTAAACCAGTGCGCTCTTTCTCCCCTTGTCATAAATCATAAACGCCTCGTTTGCATATCGGTCGCAAAAATGTTCCGCAAGCAGGGGTAAAACATTGTTCCGCGGCTCAATCACGGAATACAGTACCTTCCCCGCCACGGAAAACCGCACAAACCCAAGGTATTTCCCGACCTCTCTGTTCAGCTTTCGCACTGCATTGTTTATCTCCGTCACTTCGTCTAAAACCAGCA
>MKRK01000135.1:0-6166 GCA_001896915.1 Clostridiales bacterium 43-6 | reverse complement strand
AAAAGAGTATCCTGAAAATCATTGTTTTCGTCCACAATCCCCGTCACATGATCCTTTGCATAATAATACTCATACACGCAGCACAACAGCCCTTCAAAGCTGCCGTCATATAAATACACTACATCTGCCCCGTCAGACATTGCACCACATCCTCCCTCGTAATCAGCCTGTTGTCAAACATGGACAATTGTTCAAACTCCACAGGAGGCAGCATAGCAAGGCTTTTGTCTGATAAAAGCCCCCGCAAAATCCCGTCATGGTTGATTTTCAGCCCCTCAATGGTTTTTCCGCTGCAGGTCACAAAATATTGGGCCCGTTTCAAAACCGCACCGATCTTTTTCAGCCCTTTAAAATCAATGGTACAGCTTCGCCGTGTTTCCACAATTTTTTTTGCACTGTTCACACCGATCCCCGGCACACGCAGCAGCATTTCCAGGGGCGCCCGGTTGACCTCCACAGGGAACTGATCCAGATGATTCACCGCCCAGTTGCATTTCGGGTCAATCAGCGGATTGAAATTCGGATTTTGCTCGTCCAGCAGCTCGCTGGCGGTAAACCCGTAGAACCGCAGCAGCCAATCGGCCTGATACAGCCGGTGCTCCCGTAAAAGAGGCGGTTTTGAATCCACACTGGGCAATAAGGAATGTGCAACTACGGGCATATAAGCCGAATAATACACCCGGCGCATCTTGTATTTTTGATATAAACTCTCCGAAAGCATGATGATTTTTTTGTCGCTGTCCGGCGTTGCTCCCACAATCATCTGGGTGCTTTGACCGGAGGGAATAAACTTCGGTGCATTCTGATACTTCACCAGCGCTTCTTTATTCTCAATGATACCGTGCTTGATTGCCTTCATGGGCTTTAAGATGGATTCCTTTGTTTTGTTGGGTGCCAACAGCAAAAGGCTTTCCTGTGACGGCAGCTCAATATTCACGCTCATCCTGTCCGCCAACATCCCAAGCTGTGTAATCAGCCCGTTGTCCGCCCCCGGGATTGCCTTGACATGGATATACCCGTTGAACCCATACTCATGCCGCAAAATCTTCAGCGCCCCAATCAGCTGCTCACAGGTATAGTCCGGGTTTCGTATCACCCCGGAGCTCAAAAACAATCCCTCGATATAATTTCTCCGATAAAAATTAATGGTCAGATCGGCGATTTCGACGGGGGTAAAGGCTGCCCGTTTGATTTCATTGGAGGAACGGTTGTAACAGTATTTGCAGTCATAAATACAATAGTTTGTCATGAGTATTTTTAAAAGAGAAATGCATCGCCCGTCCGCCGCAAAGCTGTGGCAGATTCCAAACTTCACGGCATTCCCGATCCCGCCTGCGGCATTCTTCCGATCGGTTCCGCTGGAAGCACAGGAAACATCATATTTCGCCGCATCAGCCAATATAGTCAGCTTTTCACATACATCCATCCGACGATTCCTTCCTTTTCTAAAACCATAACATCCAATAGTCATATTATAAGCCTGAACATATGTTCGTGTCAATAGTATTCCCAACATTTTTATAAAAACCAACACTCTTGACAAAAATTTTATTCCATGCTATAGTAAAATCATTGAATTACAAAAGGTGGAGTATTGATGTCGGTATTATCTGTTTTGGTGACCGTCAACTAAATACAGTTGCAAAGGAAACGCTGTTGCGGGCATGCCCGTCTTTTTGCCGTTTCTTTTGAGATACGCCTGACAGACTGCTTCAATGAAACACATGCGGCTAGGCCGCATTTTTTTATGCCCGCAAAGCTTCTGCACAAAATAGGTGTAGAATTTTTTGCGGGTATTTTTATATGATAAGGAGTTTTTACATTGAACAACCATCATCAAATACTGGAATTTAATTGCATCCTATCCAAGCTGGCAGACCATGCTCTGTCGGAAACGGCTAAAAATAAATGCCTGTCCCTAACGCCTTATTTCAGCGAGAGAGAGGCAAAAAAGCATCTCGAGGATACCACTCAGGCGAAACGCATTATTTGTGAGGCAGGCTCTCCCCCTTTGTCCGCAATGGCTGACTTAGAAAAGCTCATCACCCTCACCGAAGCGGGCGACATGCTCTTACCAGACCAGCTTGAGAAATTCATGTCCTTTTTCTCCGCCTGTAAGCGTCTGAAGCAGTATTTAAAACGTGCCCAATCCGCAAGTCCCAAAATTGGCTCCTATGGCAGCTCCATCATTGACCTGACAATATTATTTGACGAAATCGACCGTTGCATCCGACACGGTCGGGTAGACAGCGCCGCTTCCAAGGAATTATACAATGTCCGAAGAAAATCAGAGCAAGTCAATGATCAGATCAAAGCCAAGCTAACTACCATTCTCTCCAAAAACAAAGCATGGTTTTCCGACAGCTTTGTCTCTTTTCGGGGCGGACATTACACGCTCCCGGTAAAACGCGAGCACAAAAACAATGTACCCGGCTCGGTGATAGAAATCTCAAACACAGGCGGCACGTGTTTCATCGAGCCATCCTCGGTGTCAAAACTGCAGCAGGAATATGACACCTTGGAAATCGAAGAAGACTGTGAAATCCGAAGAATTCTATACACCCTGACCGCAGAAATCAATGATGCCCTGCCTGATATCCGCCGTAACATAGAGGCCATGGAAACACTGGACTTTCTCTTTGCAAAAGCAAAGCTGAGCATTGCCATGAAAGCCGGCCCCATCAGCCTGACCACGGAGCGGATCATCCGAATTGAAAGCGCCCGGCACCCGTTGTTATGCCCGGAGGCGGCCGTCCCCCTTTGCTTCACCCTGGGCGGTGAAACCCGGGGCATGGTCATCACCGGCCCCAACACCGGCGGAAAAACCGTCACGTTAAAAACCGTGGGGCTTCTGTCCCTGATGGCACAAAGCGGTCTTCACGTTCCGGCGGAGGAAGCAAGTGTCTTCACCATGAACAACCTCTTCCTGTGCGACATCGGCGACGGACAAAGCATCTCTGAAAATCTGTCCACCTTCTCATCACATATGAAAAATGTCATTGGTATATTAGAAGAAGCGACCGACGAATCCCTCGTTTTACTGGACGAACTGGGTTCCGGCACCGACCCGGCAGAGGGCATGGGGCTGGCGATTGCCATACTGGAAGAGCTGTGTAACCGTGGCTGCCTTTTTGTCACCACCACCCATTATCCCGAGGTAAAGGATTATGCCATCCATAGAGAAGGGCTGGAAAACGCCCGCATGGCCTTTGACCGTCAAACTCTGACTCCTCTGTACCGTCTGGAAATGGGCGAAGCTGGGGAAAGCTGCGCATTATATATTGCACAACGGCTCGGTATGCCCGACCATATCATAAAAAACGCATCCAGCGCAGCATACAGCACCAAAAAACTGGACGCATCCCCATCAGATCCCCACTTTCTTTTTCACCCCTCACCCAACCCACAAGCGTCCATCCCGTCTCCAAAGATTGTTCCCGACCTTCCGGCGAAGCCGGTATCATCCGTGTCACAACAGTTCAATATCGGAGACAGCGTAGTGGTGTACCCCGAAAAGGAAATCGGTATTGTCTTTGCAACTGCCAACGAAAAAGGGGAAGTCGGCGTGCAGGTGAAAAAAACCAAAAAGATGATTTCTCACAAACGTATCAAGCTTCAGGTTTCCGCCTCACAGCTTTATCCGGAAAATTATGACTTCAGCATTCTCTTTGACACGGTAGAAACCAGAAAAACAAGGCATCAAATGACCAAACACCATGACAAAAATAACATGATCATCCTTGAGGAAGGCTCAAAAGAACCATAAACAAAAGCATCCCGGAACCCCGGTCAGTCCATCCGTCGGATTGTCCGCTACCTTTGGATTGTCCGACAAAAACGGGCGGACAATCCAAAGACTTATTCATTGTCAAATTAATTTTCATATAAAATAGTTTGTAAAATGGTAAAAGATATGCTAAAATAATATATGATTGAGAGGGGGGCAGCGTAATGTCGAAACAGGAATATCGCTTCATTTTTTATCTGGACGCAATGCACTCCATTATAACAAACGGTGTCCGTGGAAGTGAGCACCAGCATACCTGGAAAATCGGCTTAACTGTTTTCAAGCTCAATGATAATTTTATTGAATTCCATGAATTTGAACAGGTCATCAAGGAGTTTTTATCCATTTATCAAAACAAAAATTTTGATCGGCTCCCTTATTTTGAGGACTGTGTTCCCACCATAGAAAACATCACTGAATATTTCAAAGTACAGTTGGAGAGTCTTTTGTTCTTGCGTGGCTGGCAACTGCTCCGCATCGAAATCAGCGATTCTCCCAACAGAACCTACATCTATAAAACCGATCATGAAGCTCCCGAAAAACATCGGAATTTATCTACGGATCCCGTAGGAAAATTTTTTGCACCCAAACCCCTGATTGACAAAACCGAAGCACCTGCCTCCCCTGCCGGACCAACCGCTGTGCAACCCCCTGTATCCGAACCTCCCTATACAAAGCCCTCCGAATACACCGAGCATTTTGCCGCCGAAATCCCCGAACCGCAAGCGAATGTATCCACGTCCTTAAACGTCATTCCGGACGCACCGCTCATTCCCGAAACACTGCTGCGTGACGAGGAAGCGGTTTTGAACAATAATCTCGAACAATATGTGGATGACCGTTTCAATCAATTTTTTGAAAAAATATCCAAACGGCATGATTTCACTACTCCAATACCCGAACCCCTTCCCACAACAGCCTCCCCGAAAGTGCCGCCCTTACAAGCTGAACCAAAACCCCTGGAACAACCAAAACCAGCTGCAGAACGGATCAGCATTCCAAAGCCCAGCTATTCCTATACCATTCCGAATATTGACGCAAAACCGATAGACGGTTTTGCAAGCACAAATTTGACGCTCCAAGAACCCGCTGACCCGCCATCTACTTTTGAAGAAATTCCATTGAGTGTATCAAAAGATGAAACCCAGAAGCTATTCAAAAATATAGAGCACGCATTTTCAGATTTTCATACCAGCCTCCAACCCGAACCTACGCCATCGGATAACCGCATCTTTGACAGTCAAAAAATCCGAATAGAAACAAACAATTATAAAAAGAAAAGAGAGATCGAGTACGAACAACCGGTTTTATATCGAGAACTGGAAACTCTCATTCAAAATGAAAGATCACGCATCAAAAAAAGAAAGCGGTTGTTATTGCTCTTAATTTCCCTGCTTGCGTTATCCGTATCCGCAGTGGTTATTTTAAAAATACTGCACATAATATAAGAGAGTAAACAGTGGTTACAAAACTCACTGCTTACTCTCTTATATTATGTAAACAAGAATTGAATCAGAATTTGTTTAAATATTTCTTAAAAATATCGTATTCCCTTGACAAATGGGGCATTAAGTCATATAATAAATCGTCAAAATTACTTACCATAACGCACCATCGTCGCCCAAGCAAACGCTTTTGCCGATACTGTTACGTTAGTAAGTATGATACAGCTTGATTGACTGAAAGGTTGCTGATGATAGGGTTGAATAACAATAAGATAACACTATACGGTTTTAACAATTTAACCAAAACATTAAGCTTTAACATCTATGATGTGTGTTATGCTAAGACCGAAAGAGAGAAAAAAGATTATATCGCTTATATCGACGAGCAGTATAATTCAGAACGTTTGACCAATATCCTCATTGAAGTTACCAATTCAATCGGAGCAAATGTTTTAAACATATCCAAACAGGATTATGACCCCCAGGGAGCCAGTGTAACTCTGTTGATCACCGAGGAACAAATGCCTGTTCACGTGATCGACCCGTCCTGTAACCTCGGTCAGATTTCCTATGCCGGGCTTCGTGACAGTGTGGTGGGCCATCTTGACAAAAGCCATGTCACAGTTCACACCTACCCGGAAAGCCACCCGGACAACGAAATCTCCACCTTTCGTGTGGATATCGACGTTGCCACCTGCGGTGAGGTTTCCCCGCTGAAAACGCTGAACTACTTAATTTCAAGCTTTGACTCCGATATTATTACGATAGATTACCGTGTCCGCGGCTTTACCAGAGATGTGGAAGGCAATAAATATTATATGGATCACGAAATCACATCCATTCAGAACTATATTGAAAAATCGACACTACGCAAATATGACGCCATTGATGTCAATGTCTATCAGTCAAATCTATTCCACACCAAAATGATGCT
>MKRK01000134.1:8109-9657 GCA_001896915.1 Clostridiales bacterium 43-6 | reverse complement strand
TTGGTTCAGGATTCTGATAAATTCTGCAATTTCCATGGTTTTGGTCATATCTTTACTCATCTTAACGGGCATGATATTTTTGCAGGGTATTTATAAGCCGGGTCCGAATATTACACCTGATATCAGTTCAAACCATCCCGATCAGGTAAACTTTCTGATCTGTGGATTGGACAAAAGCGAAACGCTGACAGATATTATCATGGTGATGTGTCTGGACACCAAACGGGAAACGGCTCATATTTTGCAGATTCCCCGTGATACCTTCATAGGTTCTGAGTATGACAATACAGGAAAAATTAATGGGGTATACGGGCACCCCAAAAAGGGTGAAACGAAAATATCAACCCTTGCTAACCTCATTTACGAAAAATTCGCGTTACCTATCGACAATTACGTGACGATTACCATTCCCGGTTTACGAAAAGTTGTAGACAACGTCGGCGGAATTACCATCGATGTACCGAACAAAATAAAAATCTGGGACGACAGCCCGGAAACCCGGAAATATGTCAAAATCGGACCGGGAAACGTAACCTTGGACGGATATTTGGCAGAAGGCTTTGTGCGAAACCGTGCGTCCTATGACAATGCTGACCTTGGTCGCGTGGAGGCCAACAGATTGTTTTATACAGCTTTTTTAAAAAAAATGCAGAGTCTTGATTTTGTGAAGGTTACTGCTATGCTCAACCAATGCTTTCAGTTTATTTCCAGCGACATGAAAATTGAAGAAATCACCGATTTTATGCGGATCGGAAAGTATTTAAAGCCGTACAATATTTTTTTTCATGCGCTTCCGGGACAGTCCGAGGATACCGTCCCGCCGGGTCTTAAGGTGAAACGCTCCTATTATTCTGTGCATCTGGAGGAATATGCGGACATTTTGAACCGATATATGAGACCCTATGATAAAACTCCCATATTTGTAAAGGACATTAAGCTGACTGAAATTCATAAGGTATATAAGAAACCCGATATCGATTTGGGCGGAAAAGCAGAAGAATATTTTAATTAAACAGAGAATTTGAAGGGACTTATAAAAATGGCTAAAAATAAATACAACGATGAAATTGATTTATCAAGCTATAGCAAAAAATCTGTCCGCAAAAAACATAATTGGTTTCGTATTGCCGTAAATATCATGTTATCGCTGGTGATTGCTGTTTCTTCCTCTTTTCTTGTGGGAATGGCCCTTTTGCAAAATAAAAAGGTCTCCGGAGAAAAGGCAGCCACGAATGATGTTTATGAACCTCCTGTCAAGACGGACAATGCCGATCAGGTCAATATTTTACTCTGCGGTCTGGACAAAAGCGAATCCCTCACGGATATTATTATGGTCATGAGCATCGATACCAAAAGAAAGACCGCTCATATACTTCAAATTCCCCGGGAC
Source organism: Clostridiales bacterium 43-6 (assembly GCA_001896915.1). Taxonomy (GTDB): domain Bacteria; phylum Bacillota; class Clostridia; order Oscillospirales; family Acutalibacteraceae; genus MKRK01. Next base: position 8,267 of record MKRK01000134.1, on the reverse strand, counting down.
ACATTTGTGGGGTCGGATGTGCCTACAGGAAAGGTCAATGCGGTTTATAACAACGGCAGAAAAGGGGAATCCAAAATCCTTACCCTGGTGCGCCGTCTGAATACCCAATTCGGACTTCCCATCGACTATTACTGCAGCATAACCATTCCCGGTTTCCG
>MKRK01000134.1:1786-7977 GCA_001896915.1 Clostridiales bacterium 43-6 | reverse complement strand
GTTTGTTCGAAACCGTGCCTCCTATGCCAACGGTGACTTGGGTCGTGTGGCCGCCAACCGTATCTTTTATTCCGCCTTCATCAAGAAAATGCAGGATCTGAATATTGTGGACATCACCAATCTGCTAAATAAATGCTGGGATTTCTTTAAAACAGATATGACCTTTGGCGAACTGTCGGGATTTATTTCTCTTGCACAGGATTTGAAAATGAATAATATTTTTTTCCATGCCATACCCGGTCAGTCCATTACTACAAAACCGGCAGGTATGCACCAGAGCTTATCCTATTTCTCTGTTCATAAAGAAGAATATGTGGATATTTTAAATATGTATATGAGACCTTATGCAACCACGCCAATCTATGTCAAGGATATCGGACTCAAGGAACTGCACACAACCTATAAACCACCCGAGGTGGGCGATGACGGCTCCGCATCCGATTATGTTGAAGAATAATCAAAACAACAAGAAAAGAGGGCTATTTTGAATTCACAGGATATTTTGAAAATTGCTGCAAAAGCACTTGACGATAAAAAAGCAAAGGATCTGGAAATCATCAAGGTTGAGGATGTTACTACTCTGACGGATTATTTTCTGCTTGCATCCGGTACCTCATCCACACAGGTAAAGGCGTTGGCTGACGAGGTGGAATACAGGCTGTCACAAGAGGGTGTTGGCGCCCATCATATAGAAGGCAGAAGCTCAAGCTGGATCCTGCTCGATTATATTTCTGTTGTGGTACATGTGTTTTATGAAGAAGCAAGAGAATTTTATTCTTTGGAACGGTTATGGAGCGACGGCGTTAAAATTCCGTTGGAGGAAATCCTTTGAGATTCATTTGAACGATATTCAGGAAAGGTGGCAGACGGGCATCAATAACTTTTTATAGTAAAATATGCCCAATATAATGAGATACAATCATAAAGAAATCGAAAAGAAGTGGCAGGATATCTGGGAGGAGAAAGGTACCTTCACTGCCAAAAATGAATATAATGGGGAGAACTTTTATGTTCTTGTTGAGTTTCCTTATCCTTCGGGACAGGGCTTACATGTGGGTCATCCCCGTTCTTATACCGCCCTTGATATCGTTGCCAGAAAGAGAAGACTGGAAGGACAAAATGTGTTGTATCCCATGGGGTGGGACGCCTTTGGTCTGCCCACAGAAAACTTTGCGATAAAAAACCATATCCACCCTTCTGTCGTAACCAAGCAAAATATCAAACGGTTCAAAGAACAGCTGAAATCCCTCGGCTTTTCTTTTGATTGGACAAGAGAAATCGATACCACAGACCCATCCTATTACAAATGGACCCAGTGGATATTCTTACAGATGTTCAAAAAAGGGCTTGCCTATAAGTCTGAAATGGCGGTCAACTGGTGCTCCTCCTGTAAATGTGTTCTGGCCAACGAAGAGGTGGTGGGCGGCACCTGTGAACGGTGCAGCAGCGAGGTTGTCAGAAAAGTCAAAAGTCAATGGATGCTGAAAATAACGGCATACGCTCAGCGTCTGATTGATGATCTGGAAACCGTTAATTATATTGACCGGGTGAAAGCCCAACAACGGAACTGGATCGGTCGTTCCACCGGTGCTGAGGTGACTTTCAACACCACTGCCGGTGATACTATTGTTGTCTATACCACAAGACCGGACACCTTGTTCGGCGCTACTTATATGGTAATTTCACCGGAGCATCCGCTGATTGAAAAATGGTGCGATAAACTGGACAATATCTCTGAAATTCGTGATTATCAGGTTTCGGCTTCCAAAAAGTCAGACTTTGAACGCACAGAGGTTGTCAAGGAAAAAACCGGTGTGAAACTATCCGGTGTAACTGCAATCAACCCTGTCAATAACAAACAGATTCCTATTTTTATCTCGGATTATGTTTTGGTGTCCTACGGCACCGGCGCAATTATGGCTGTTCCCGGTCACGATACACGGGACTATGAATTTGCAAAGAAATTTGATTTGCCGATCATTGAAGTGGTCAGTGGCGGCAACATTGAAACCGAAGCCTTTGTAGATTGTGAAACAGGCATTCTGGTTAATTCGGAGTTTTTAAATGGCTTGTCTGTAGAGCAAGCAAAAAAGAAAATTGTCGAGTTTTTGGACGAAAAAGGCATCGGCAGTCCAAAAGTCAATTATAAGCTGCGTGACTGGGTCTTCTCCCGTCAGCGGTATTGGGGAGAGCCCATTCCCATCGTTCACTGTGAACAATGTGGATATGTTCCTGTTCCCGAATCCGATTTACCCTTAGAGCTTCCAATGATAGATAATTTTGAACCTACTGACAACGGAGAATCCCCGCTATCCAAGCTGACGGACTGGATCAACACAACATGCCCGTCCTGTGGCAGAGACGCCAAAAGAGAGACGGATGTCATGCCCCAATGGGCAGGCTCCTCATGGTACTTTTTACGCTACACAGATCCGCACAATGACAAGGAGCTGGCAAGCAAGGAAGCCATTGAAGCGTTTATGCCCGTGAACTGGTACAACGGCGGCATGGAGCATACCACACTGCATTTGTTATATAGCCGTTTTTGGCATAAATTTTTATATGATATCGGTGTTGTGCCAACCTCAGAGCCATATCAAAAACGTACCAGCCACGGCATGATTCTGGGTGAAAACAGCGAGAAAATGTCAAAATCCCGGGGCAATGTGGTAAATCCCGATGATATTGTCAGCGAATACGGCGCGGATACCCTTCGGCTGTATGAAATGTTCATTGGTGATTTTGAAAAATCGGCTCCATGGAGCTCTGCATCCATCAAGGGCTGCCGCAGATTCATTGAGCGAATCATTGTTCTTGCCGATAAGGTAATGGGAAAAGGGTATCGGACAGAAATCGAAACCGTCATTCATCGCACCATCAAAAAGGTAACGAATGACATCGAAGATATGAAGTTCAACACCGCGATTGCTGCGCTGATGAGTTTTATCAATGCAGTTTCCGATACAGGCAGCATTACCGTTGACGAGTTCAGGACATTGTTAATTTTGTTAAATCCTTTTGCGCCTCATATTTCTGAGGAACTGTGGGAGAATAAAGGGTATAAAGGGATGCTGAATGAGACAGCATGGCCGACCTATGACGATGCAAAATGTGAAGAGGCGACAGTTGAGATTGTCATCCAGGTCAACGGGAAAATACGTGCCAAAATTGTGATACCCACCGACAGCGATCAGGCGTCCACCATAGCGGCTGCAAAAGCCGATGAAAGGGCAAAAGAAGCGCTGGAGGGTATGAATATCCAGAAAGAGATTTATGTAAAAGGCAAACTGGTTAATTTTGTAGTAAAACCGAAATAAATCTTGACAGAAAATATGCAACATGATATAATGAATTCTACATTATAACAACATGATGCCAAGGGAGGGAATTTATATGAGTCAAGTGCGTTTAAAAGAGAACGAATCGCTTGAAAACGCTCTCAGACGTTTTAAGAAAGCCACATCCCGTGATGGCATAATTAACGAAGTTCGTAAGAGAGAGCATTACGAAAAGCCTTCTGTTAAGCGTAAACCTAAGTCTGAGGCTGCTCGTAAGCGTAAGTCTAAATAATTATCGTAATCGAAAAGCGCGCGAAACAGCCCGCTTTTTTATTAGTTTTCAGAGGTGAAGCTATGTCCTTACTTAAGCCGGACATTTATGCAGCAAAAATTACTGATATTACATTATCTATGCTTTCCGACAACGGAATCAAAGGACTTTTACTGGATATTGACAATACCAGCGCAAAAAGAAAAGTACATGAACCGATGGAGGGCTTTGAAAACTGGCTGCAGGAAATGAAACAAAACAGCATTCAGATCATGTTTTTGTCCAATGCAAATCCAAAGCGGGTTCGTCCCTTTGCTGAAAAAATAGGTCTTCCTTTTTATTATTTTACCTGTAAGCCCTTTCCTCTTCGCATTTTGCTTGCCGCAAAGCGTCTTGGCGTACCTGTCAAGCATATTGCATTGGTGGGCGATCAAATTTTTACCGATATCATCGGAGGGAACTTGTCCTTCATGAAGACGGTTTTGGTGGATCCCATTGAGCTTGAAGACGGTCTGAATTATAAAATCAAACGCTATCTGGAGCGAAAGATCATGAAGAATTTTAAAAAGTCATCCTGAACAGAAGGGAATGGGAAACATGAAAAAGATACTGATTATCAACGGACCGAACCTAAACCTGCTGGGTGTTCGTGAGCCCGTGGTTTACGGCAAAGAAACCCTGGGCGATATCAATGAAGCCATTGCTCTGCTATGTGACCAAACAGGCATTGCCTGTGATTTCTTTCAGTCAAACACCGAAGGAGAGATCATTGATAAAATCCACACCGTCCTGACAGACTATGATGGCTGTATCATCAACGCGGGAGCACTGACCCATTACAGCTATGCAGTCAGGGATGCCATCGCATCGGTCAACAAACCCTTTGTCGAAGTCCATCTTTCCAATTTATACACCCGAGAGGAGTTTCGGCACAAATCAGTGCTGACGGCAGTGTGCAAGGGACTGATTTGCGGTTTCGGAAAGGACAGCTATCTGCTTGCGGTTCGGGCAATTTTAAATTTAATATAAAAAACACTTGAAAAAACAATGTATATAGTATAAAATAGTAAGGAAATTTCTACATGTGTGTGAACGGTGGATTTCATCGGATTTGTATTAAAAGCATAGGCTTTTGCTCATACTAATCCTGTCTCTATTCGCCGGTTACCCCGCTTGCCATTCCTCGGGCTGTGCATGGCAGGCTTTTGTGCATGAACGCACAATTTAAAAATTAGCTGAAGGATGAAGCGATTTGGCTTTTTGGCACAGCGGCGGAATGGTTGTTAAAATATGATATCAGCAGGCGATTTCAGAAATGGTGTAACATTTGAAATGGACGGAAACGTCTTTCAAATCATTGAGTTTCAGCATGTAAAACCCGGCAAGGGTGCCGCTTTCGTGCGTACAAAGCTGCGTAATGTGCTTGCAGGCTCCGTTGTTGAAAAAACCTTTAACCCGTCGGATAAATTCCCGCCGGCTTTTGTGGAGCGTAAGGATATGGAATATTCCTATTCCGACGGTGATTTATATTATTTTATGGATAGCGAAACCTATGAGCTGGTTCCCATCAACAAATCTGATCTTGACGATAGCTTCCGTTTTGTGAAAGAAAATATGATTTGCAAAGTTGTGTCCTACAAAGGAAAGGTGTTCGGTGTGGAGCCGCCCAACTTTGTTGTGCTTCAGATCACCAATACGGATCCCGGCTTCAAAGGCGATACCGCTACCAATGCCACAAAACCCGCAACACTGGAAACAGGTGCCGAAATCCGCGTACCGTTGTTTATTGACGAAGGCGAATCTGTAAAAGTCGATACACGCAGCGGTGAATATATGGAACGCGCTTAATATTAATTATCAGGAGGAAGAAAAATGACAGTACTCGAAAAGGTTTCTTATTTAAAGGGTCTTGCAGAAGGTCTCGGTTTTGACGAAAGCAGCAAGCAGGATAAATTGCTCAAAGCAATTATTGAGGTTTTGGACGATATCGCAATGACTGTAACGGATTTAGAGGATGATGTGGTAGAACTCAGCGACCAGCTGGACGCTGTGGATGAGGACCTGGCAGGTGTAGAAGAAGAAATCTACGGCTATGAGGATGATGCAGAGGACGAGGATTTTTATGAAGTCGTTTGCCCGTCCTGTGGTGAACAGGTCTATCTTGACTCAGAAATGCTTGAGGAAGAAAGCATTGACTGCCCCGCATGTGGAACAGAGCTGGAATTTGATTTTTCCTGTGACTGTGACGAATGCAATGAAGAGGACAATCAATAAATCACACCATAAAATGAAGGACGCCTGGTTCAATCAGGCGTCCTTTTTTGCGCCCCGAGGAATTGACAATTGTTACAAATAAGGGTATAATAAAAGTCTAGAGGTGTATGAATATGAATTTCAATTTATCCAAACAAAAAAAGATATTTATGTCCGTTGCGACTGTTTTGATCCTGCTGATCGGCATCTTGATCATGATCATAACCTTACACAAAAAACCGCCGGTGAAAACAGCGGTTATCACAACGACAACGACGACAACAACCGCCATGACCGAATACAGGGAGCCCGGCATCGCACATAAGCCCTGGGACGAGCTGTTGGCGGAAAATGATGATATCGTGGGTTATCTTGATGTTTCGGGGACA
>MKRK01000134.1:0-1725 GCA_001896915.1 Clostridiales bacterium 43-6 | reverse complement strand
ACTTTTTTTGCTGATTATCGCTGTTCTCTGACCAAAGAGAAAACGAGCCAGAATATAACCATATACGGTCATAACAGATTGAAGGACACAGAATTCGGTCTGATTCCCAAATACAGAGATTTGGAGTTTTACAAGAAAAATCCAATCGTTAAGTTTGATACCACCTATCAAAAAGCAAGCTATAAGGTGTTTGCCATCTTTATCATTGACACCCAAAAGATGGAACCCGATGTGTTGGAGTTCAGACAGCCGGACTACAGCTCAGGCGATGAGTTTATGGAACTGATCAAACAGGTGAAACGTCGCTCCATCATCAATTGTCCGGTTGACATAAAACCGGATGATAAGATATTGACCCTTTATACCTGTTACTATGAAATTCCCGACTCCCGTTTTATCGTCATGGCCAGACAGCTAAGACAATACGAAACTCCTGTGGTTGATGTCGGTTTGGCAGTGAAAAATCCCGCTCCGCTATACCCGGACCGATGGTATAAGAAATTTGGCGGTAAAAAGCCAAAATTCGATGACACAGCAACAACAACTAAAAGCTGATGAAAATACCCGTTTCTGAAAGAAATGGGTATTTTTTTGTTATAAAAGAATGAATTGTAAAATAATGATAGTTATGATATGATATGTTAAAGATATGTAATATGGAGGTAATTGAATGATCACAATTTTTAATAGAAAAGAACTGTTTGTAACCTTTTCTATGGCGCAGCAATCACAAATTCGTTCCTTGCTTGCAGAAAATCAAATTGATTACCGCATCAGAACAATCAATCTCATGGGTTCATCTATTGGCAGAAGGGCGGATTTTGGCACTTTGGGTGCAAATATGGATTACGCATATGAATATATCATTTATGTACATAACAATGATTATAACAAAGCATTCCATATCATTCATACGGGCGACATAAAAAAATAAATGCATAAAATAATGACATATTTCAGCAGAAAATACAAAAATTCAATAAAAGGCTATTGACATTCATATGAATGTGATATATAATCATATCAAAGCTTAAAGAGAGGTGATGAATGTGATTAATTGTTATCCCGGTACGGTTGTCGAACGCAGAGACAGGACGACCAGAGACTTTCTGTTTGGAGTCTTTTCGGTCACAAAAGGGCTGATGCTGGCTCAGGTCAAGGAAATAACCGGATTGGAGACACCGGCGGTTCAGAACTGGATCAATCGGGGATGGGTTCCCAAGCCTGTTGAGAAGCGTTATACCGTCAATCATTTGGCACGGATTATTTTGTTTAATATGCTGCGGGATGTCATGCGGTTTGAAAACATTGCAGCATTGATGACATATATCAACGGAAGTACCGAGGACCGTTCCGATGACATTATTTCCGACTGTGAGTTGTATATATATATATGCGACATTCTAGACGAAGCGGATTATGAAACCATTCTGGACGACCGGCAGCTGAATAATGTCATTGAAAAAAACATTGTGGAATATAAAGAGCCTTATGATGGTGCAAAAAAAAAGTTAATCATGGGATTACGGATTATTTTAATTTATTATGCATCTGCCATCATCAAGGTAAAAGCTGACAGGCTATACATTAATGAAATAGAAGATAAGGGGGTAAATACTATATGACAGAATGGTGGAACGGGCTTTCTCTAGCCGGCCAGATTTTTGCAACGGTTGCAATACCGGCAACGCTTGTTTTGGTAATCCAGTCATTGCTTCTTTTTCT
>MKRK01000133.1:1529-7838 GCA_001896915.1 Clostridiales bacterium 43-6 | reverse complement strand
CCGCGATGTAAGCCGCCTCCAGTTGGCTGGAGATGATCTTGAGCTGCGGGTTGCTCCGCTTGAGCGCGGCGAGCGTGCCAACATGGTCGTGATCGTGATGCGTTACAATCACATGCGTTAACTGAGCAGGCGAAAACCCAAGCTTGGCGAGTGCCGTGGAAAGAAGGGGCATGCTGCCGACATAGCCGCTATCGATCAGGACAAGGTTTGATTCATCGCGCAGCAGAACGGGGTAGATGGTGCTTGACGCATCCCCCCATTCCGGCGCAATGCGTAATAGGAAAAGTTCATTCATGTTCTGTTATTCCGGCTTTTTATTGCATGATTCAGAGGAACGGCGCGTTATCCGTTCCTTGCCTGCTCCAGCGCGCGGATGTCGAGCTTCTTCATCTGCAAGAATGTCTGTGTGATGCGCGCGGCTTCCTCCGGCGCTGCGGAACTCAGCAGTTCACCCATATTTTTCGGTACGATCTGCCATGAAAGGCCAAACTTGTCCTTGAGCCAGCCGCACTGCTCCGCTTCCGGCACAAACGAAAGCTTCTCCCAATAGTAGTCGATCTCTGCCTGATCCTCGCACAGCACCATAAACGAAAACGCTTCGTTGAATGTTTCGTCTCCGCCTACGCCGTGATCCATCGCGACAAACTGGTGCTCAAGCAGCGTGAGTTCGGCATAGTTCGTCTTCGCGCGGGCATCCTTTGCTTCGCCGGGCAGATAATGGTTGACATAGCCCGAGATTGCGCCAGGGAAGATGCTCGCATAAAACGTAAGCGCCTCCTCCGCCTTTCCGCAGACGGCATCGGAAAAGAGCAAAACCGGACGAATCTTTTGCGAGATTTCGTCGGTTTCAAAATAGCACAGCTGCCAGCTGAGCCCGAAACGGTCTTGCAGCCACACATAACGTTTGCTGAATGGATAAGCGCCAAGCGGCATCAGAATGGTTGCGTCCTTACCAAGGTGCGCATAAAGCGCATCCACCTCTTCGGCACTGCGACAGGTTACCATCAACGAGATTGCGGAGTTCAGCGTAAAATAGGGCCCCGCGCTGATGGCGGAAAAGTCCACGCCGTCGAGTGTAAACTCCACCGTGTCCACGTCGCCGGAAGGTGTGTCGTGCAGTTGCGAGATGTGCGTAATTTCCGAGTGCGCAAAGATGGATACATACCAGTTTGCGGCCTCGACCGCCTGCGTATCGAACCAGAGATGCGGAACAATTTTCTGCATGGCCTTTTCCTCCTGTTTGAATTTTTTCGGGTTAAATCGAGCGGTTCCTGCCGTGTTTGGTTGCTTCTCATCGACTGCTCAAATCCAGTTTTATGGCGTCCGGATTCAATCCGGCGTATGACTTATTATACCAATTTTCCACGTATATGCACGTAAAATTGTGCCAACAAAAAACGCCGCTAAGTGCGGCGTTTGTGATTGCATACGAAAACCTATCTCACAACAGAAGACTAGATGAAGTGTGCGGTTGCATGATAGTGTGAGGGGTATGAGAGCGATCTGCAACGATCAGACCGATGAATTTGAGAATGGCGGCTCTTTCTGATAAATGGTACAGAAAATGCATTTTTGCGCTTGATGAAGCAGCTCGCGGGAGACATTCTGTGGCGCATGCATGAGTAACAGCGGAATATCGGAGACATCACCTTGCAGGCAGGGCTGAATATAGCCAACCGGACTGAGCGCGAAGCCCAGCCGCTGATAGAAGCCGATTCTGCGCTGCGCAATCTTGCTGCCAGTCGCTTCCACTTCCAGAACGACGGGCAGGGCGGATTGCGAAAGATACGCCCCCATGATATGGCTGCCGATTCCGTTTCCGCGGGCGGTTTGGCTGACGGCAAAATGTTCGACAAAATAAAAGTCAGGGAACTTCCAGTACGCAACGAAACCCACGATTTCGTCTTGCGTTGGGTACACCAATATCTCATATTCTTTTTTTGAGAGCAACGCTTCTGCATCGGAAAAACAGCGGTGTTCTTGCAACGGAAACGCCTGCTGCATCAGACGATGAACGGCGGGGAATTCGTGCGCCTGCATCGGGCGCAAAGGAAGATTCAATCGTGTCACCTGCTTTTTAGGAATGAGTGCTACTAAAATGATACCGGATCTATGTCGCCTAAATCAGAGCGGTCTTCTCCAAATACACAAACGAGAGATCGGGTGATACCTGCTTTGCCATAAACCTGTGATAGCCGGCGCGTTCATAGAGGCGGATGTTCTTTTCGCTCTTGTTGCTGGTGAAGAGCTCATAGCGAGGCGCGGGGGCTGCCTGCTCAATTGCGTAAAGAAGCTGCGTACCGATTCCTTTGCGCTGACGAGCGGGATGGACAATCAGTTTTCCGATGTACGCGGTACCGTTTTCTTGCCTTGCGCGCACAGAGCCGATGATTTCGCCGTTTTCAACCGCCTTGAGGATGATTCCGCTCTCAAACTCCGCTTCCAACTCCGCAAGCGTTTGCCGGAGCGGGGGAATCGAGAAATTTTGCAGCAAAATCGCCTTGCTCTGGTAGGCGAGGGATTGGAGGGAGAGGATCGCGGGAAGGTCGGGGCGGGTGGCAAGTTTTAAAACCATATGTACATCTCTTTTCAGAGCAACGGTACTTAGCTCTTATGCTACACAGGAAGAGACTTTGTAGGGGTATTGGTGCAAAAAGATGTTAATGCCTTTATGCGCCTTGTTCTTTGTCCGTTTGAACGTGTATTTGATTGCATGCTCTCTTTATACTCTTTGATATTTCCTGAGAGCGGTTTTGGACCTCTCAGCGCTTCGTAAAACTTAGTAACTCTGCTGCTGATACTATCTGCAGAGATATTATTATCAACACAGTGTTTTGCGAGACCGAACAAAGCGTAGTAATGGCTTACCCCATTAATTTTATATTTATCAAAATCCAGATTCAATGAGTTAATAAATTCGATGCACCGTGAGAACTTCTCTTTCACATTAACGATTTTTTTATCGTTCAATTTAGTTGACCACTTGTCATACAGCATGTTCAAGTTTTCTTTTTCTGATGCATCGAGAGCTTTGTTTTCTAGCAGAAAGAAAACTAATTCTGAGACGAATTCAGAATCTTTCATTCTGTTAACTTTTACTTTCCCAAGATTGCTCCAAACGATTAAGTTTGTTACCTCGTCAACAAGCTTTATCAATAACGTATTAAAGTACTTCGCTCTTCGAAGTTCTTGCGGATCAAGAGGTACTCCATTTCGATTAAGTCTATCGAAAACATTGTTAATAATGTCCTCATCGCTGGTATCAATATATTCAATTGAGAGGACATATTTCCACAGCTGCTTTTTAAAATCGATCAAATCGCCTTCGAGGTCAGAGAATTTTTTGGCGTTAAGTCGGCTATCGCCGAAGGCACCTACGTCATAATCATCTGGCAGTTTCAGGTCGTTGTTGATAAATTTGATTATTGCTGTCAATCGCTGTTTCCCATCTATTACATTATAGACAGTCGTACCAGTATCCGAATCAATTACTTGATGCAGAAAAATAGGTGGAATCGGATAATTTTTTAAGATGGAGTCGATCAAAAATGCTTGTCTATCTTCGTCCCATACATCACCTCTCCGTTGATATTTTGGTTCGAAGTTATACTTCTTCAACTGATATCGCTCAAAAAACTCGGCAACAGTTAGGCGCGTTGATTCCCTGTAAAGAATTGCATGATTCTTGTTTTCCATTAACATACTCCTTTTAACAAATCGGAAGACATATAGATTATGTGCTTTGGAAGCACACATGTCAGTACGGCGTTGAGCGCTCGGGGAGGATTCGGATTTACCATATAGGTGTTAATTTCTTTTGTTGACAAAAATATCAACAACTCATCAATCTCGCGTCTATCCACATGCCAATACGATAATCCAGAGATAATCACTTTGTCACCTTGTTTAACCTGACTAATATGTTCTTGAACACGCTCTCTGATCTCACTCGCCCACTTATAAGCCATCCTAGTAGAATCTCCAGCTGGCGGAACCAACGCATTGACAAGAAAATTGTCATTTAAGTTAGAATAATTAACGCTAAAATTTGATAGCGCAGCTTCATACATATCACGTGATTTGCGAATTGAGAATAATGAAACGTCTCCTATTATCTCATGAGCAAAACTAATTGAGCCGTGAGGCTTTAGAATCAAAATTTTCCCCTGATCAGGCTCGATTCCATTTATGCTGAAATTAAGATTGTGTAATCTCAGCACTCTTTCTAAAAATATATCATAGTTATATGTAATAATCACAATTTTTTCATATTCATTATTGTCATACGCACGCTTTATCAAGTCGAACCAACCCCACTCTGTTATACTCGCAGAGAGCAAATGCGAATCAGGCACCAAACTATTGTATTGTATGAAAAGGTGTTTAAGATATGCAACTAGCTCATAATACGCATTTGTGTAAAGATCTTCATTTTGAGGATCAAACCCTGAACAACTTATCATATTTGCACACGTAATGATATCTTCAATTAAGTCTGTAGCTTGCGAAGCTTGCATATACGGGCGCGCGCCTAAACTCCATAACGAAGGGCAATGTTTGTAAGATAAAAAACCTTGCTCGTTTGAGCCATCAGGCCAAACAACAGTGTCTCCTTTTGAAAAAAGATTTACCAGATCTATATTGGGCTTGGGATTAAGATGGGCAAGCAAATCGATTGTAAACCCATTACCTAAAACAAGTATTAGTTTTCGCATAGCACTCCTTGTCATTAACCAGTAGAATGAATATTACTCCCATGGGGTGATTCTACCACGATGAATTGTTTTTGTCACTGAGCGTATTTTATCGAAATCGCAACAATCGATTTACTGATTATTTTGCTTCCGCACCAGTGTCATTCCCTTTCTTCAACAAATCTCTCCGCTTGCGAAACTCGAGAATCGAAAGATCGCCTTGTACGAGGTTTTCTTTCATCATGAATTCGCTCTTTTTCGGCAACTGCGTGAGTACGACGCGCCGATCCTGATGCAAAATTACGCTGTTCAGGATGGCGCTGAGCGCATTGACCAGCTGCTTGAGCACGGGCACATGCATGAAATCCTGATAAAACCGCAAGTAGATCTGCGTGTTCTCTTCATCAACAGGCGCGAACGCGGCAAGAATCCGGACTTTATCAGCGATGACGTTTTGCCAGACATTCGGCATCTGCAGCTGAAGATGGAACAACTTCTCATAATCAACAACCTCGCCCGGCTTCTCCGGACGCTGGCCTTTATCCACTTCGTTTTTCACATAGTAGGTCATGCGGTTTTCGTTCCATTTCACAACCGGACCGTTGACCAGAGTTTTACCGCCTCTGCCGATGGTGGTTTTGTGGACAAACGGCAGATGCACGACATCCAGCTGGTTCTCGATTGCGCGCGTATAATGCACGTTCCAACTTTCCGAAAAACCGCCGTAGGAGAATCCTCTGCTCAATTCCTCAAAAAACGGAATCTCCGGCAACTCCGTGCTGTATTCCCCATACCACACCCAGATGAACCCATGAGCATCCCGTGCCGGATAGGCGTGAACGCGGTAGTTTTCCGCAATTTTTGTGTTTTTACCGTTGGCGGGGATGCATGTTACCCTTCCGGTGCCGTCATACCGGAATCCGTGGAACGGGCACTCGACGTGGTTTTCCACGAGCTTTCCGGTGCAGAGGGAGGCGCCCCTGTGGCAGCATTTGTCATAAATGCAGTGCACGTCGCCCGCCTCGTCGCGCCAGAAAACCAGTTTTTCCGACAAACGGGTCACGCCGATGAGTTTGTTCTTTTTGACCTGCTTGGAATCGAGCACGGCATACCATTGGTTTTTGATCATGTGAATCTCCTGTTTGAAGGAATAATCGTTGAAGACATCATATCGCATTACGGCGGCTTTGGGAACATGTCAATGCGCTGAGACAGCGGAATAGGCCCGGTTTTGGTGCTCGGAAATTCAGAAGCAAGCGGAACGTGTGGTCGATGGCATAGCCACAATCCGTTTGCACTTTAAAAGGAGAACATGTATACTTTACGCTGTGAAACTGCTGAACTATGAATACTCGGCTGTTTTTTAAAAGAATTGTCTTTGAGCTATTGATTGTACCACAAATGATTGGGGGTCAAATAACGGAATGAAGACTGGTTTGTTCGCGGATGATGGCAACGTCGGCATGATTCGGAAGGGAAAAGAACATACTTTTTTTGCTTGGATGGCTGATGTTTCCTTGCTGATCTGCCTTTTTCTTGAAATAGTTTTTGCGCATACGATCGGTTCTCAAGCGAGCCTGGTGCTCTTTTTTTGCTTTACTGCGATTCTTGCACT
>MKRK01000133.1:621-1468 GCA_001896915.1 Clostridiales bacterium 43-6 | reverse complement strand
GCGATTGATCGTTCGGCATCCTTGGGATTGGTAAAGACACTGATCGTTACAACCACATTTTTCTTTTTTATTTTTCAATATCTATTGCTTCGTGCGGACCTGAGACGGTTTTTAGTCATTTATGTCATTTCGGCTTTGCTCATGGTCTGCTGGCTGTTATTCAGAGAATACTCACTGGATTGGAACACGGCGCGGTTGGGATATACTGACGGAGTTCATCCAAATAGTGTTGGTATGATCAGCGCTTTCGCGTTCGGCATGTGCATTTATCTTGCTGAAAAGAAGTGGAAACTATTATGGCTCATCCCGGCGGTCGTATTATTGATTGCCGTTGCTTTGACCATGTCTGTAAAAAGCGCGGCACTTGCCGGCGCATTGCTTGTTTCTATGCTACTGATTCGCTATCCCCGTAAATGGGGGTGGAAGCTCGTTGCAATCGGCGTTGGCGGATTTGCGCTGTTCTATGCCGTCATATTGACGGAAAACCCATTAAGCACAGGCGTATTAAGCCGGGTGCGTGAGGTTGCGCTCTTCTTTTTGAAGGGGGAAGGTGTTGGCGGGTCTTCCGTCGAGCGGATGTCACTAATGCAATCTGCGTGGGCGAGGTTCCTTGAGCGGCCGATTACAGGATGGGGGCTTGGTTGCTTCCGTTTACTGGAAGGCTCACTCGGAATGTATACACACAATAACTATTTGGAGCTATTGGTTTCCGGCGGGATTCCAATGGCGCTGATCTACTATGCGGGGCAAGCCGGGGCGCTGATTTATGCGGCACGCGAAATCAAACGGTCAAAAGCAGCAGACAAAACAGGCGAAGACGCAATTCAGCGGAGGCTTGGAATGGTGT
>MKRK01000133.1:0-443 GCA_001896915.1 Clostridiales bacterium 43-6 | reverse complement strand
GCCGATCAATTTGTAGTCGTGCAGGTGGCCGGCTGAGGCGCATATAATCTAGTCGATTCTGTGCATCAAACAGCATAGGATCGACTTTTTTCATTGAACGCTTTGTGAATACCAGACCACCGAATCTTGTTTTCGTTTAACCTTTCAGCTATAATTAGCTGTAGTTTACAATGTCCCCGGCGTTTCGTAAGATCTTGTGGCGAATACTGTTAGCTTGGAGAGAGATTTGAAAGTTTCTGTGATTATCCCGACGCTGAACGCATCGTCTGAAATCGATGCATTGCTTACCGCAATTGCAGCGCAATCTCTTTCCCCTGATGAGATTATAGTAGTCGATTCGGAATCTGACGATGGGACCGCCATGCTTGCAAAAGCGCATCCCAACACGCGTGTGATGGAAATCAAGCGTGCAGATTTTGATCATGGCGGCACACGAGATCTGG
>MKRK01000132.1:4656-6298 GCA_001896915.1 Clostridiales bacterium 43-6 | reverse complement strand
AATTAGTCTCGGGCAATTATATCTTGCATCGTTACAGGAGGAACAATAAATGTGTATTGCAACAGCAGGTTTGGTCATGAGCATGGACGGTGACAACGCTAAGGTGCTGGTGGGCGGAAATATACTTACCATCAATATCAGCCTTGTCAACCCAACGGTGGGGGACTATGTCCTTTTGCATGCGGGCTGTGCCATTGAAATCATCAAAGAAGACAGCGCAAAGGAGCTCATGGATATTCACAAAGAGCTGGAGGGGCTGATGAATGACCACGCTTGAAAAAATCATGGAACAGTTAAAGCATTATGATGGTCCGCCCATTCAAATCATGGAGGTTTGCGGCACCCACACAAGTGCGATTTTGAAAACCGGGGTGAAGGATCTTGTTTCGGATCGGATCAAGCTGATTTCCGGTCCTGGTTGTCCTGTCTGTGTCACACCGGCTTCCTTTGTTGACCGGCTGGTTTCCCTTTCCTTACAGCCGAACACCTGTATCCTGAGCTTCGGCGATATGATGAAGGTAACGGGAACCGAAGCCTCTTTGACCGGGGCAAAAGCAAAGGGGGGCCATGTTTCTCTGATTCATTCCCCCTTGCAGGCGATCAAGCTGGCCGAAGAAAACCCGGACATTCAGTATATCATTGCCGCGGTGGGTTTTGAAACGACCACCCCTTCCTACGCACTTTTGATAGACAGTATGGTAAAAAACAATATCAAGAACATCAAGCTTTTGACCAGCTTAAAAACCATTTCTCCTGCTATCGGTTTTGTTTGTGAAAATGTTAACGACATAGACGCGTTTTTGTGTCCCGGTCATGTCAGTGTTATTGTGGGGAGCAAAAGCTTTGAACATCTGGCAGAGCTCTACCACAAGCCTTTTGTAATTGCAGGTTTTGACGGTCCCCAGATTTTGGCAGCGGTGCTTGCCATTGTTTATCAGATCTGTGACAAAAAAGGCGAGATGAAAAGCCTGTATAAAAGTGTGGTCAGTTATGACGGAAACCCGGCGGCACAGAATATCACCCAAAGGTATTTCACTCCTTATGACGCTTTGTGGCGTGGCATTGGTGTGATTGGCGGCTCTGGGTTACGGCTTCGGGACGAATATGCATTTCTTGATGCCGGGACAGAGGAGGAATATGACCGGCAGGCTGCGGGGTGCAGCTGCAGTGATATTATTCTCGGCAAATTGTCACCGGAGGAATGCCCCCTGTTCGGCGGAGTGTGCACGCCCCTGTCCCCCGTGGGGCCCTGCATGGTGTCGGCGGAGGGAGCCTGCGGGATTTATTATCGGTTCGGGAAAAGAGGAATGACATCATGATCATTGACATGCAATACGGCAGCGGCGGAAAAGAAACCGGCACGCTGATTGGCGATATCTTTTTAAAACACTTTTCGAATTCCATCCTCAATAAACTGGAGGATGCCGCCACCCTGAGCACAAGCGGCAAAATTGCATTTACAACGGATTCCTTTGTGGTTACCCCTTTGTTTTTCAAAGGCGGCGACATTGGCAGGCTGGCGGTTTGCGGCACAGTGAACGATTTGTTGACCGCCGGTGCCGTTCCCCGTTACATTTCGACGGGTTTTATTATTGAAGAAGGTGCAGACACCGAACAACTCGAAGCCATTGCGGCTTCCATG
>MKRK01000132.1:0-4650 GCA_001896915.1 Clostridiales bacterium 43-6 | reverse complement strand
ACCGCAAAGGAAGCGAAGGTGCAAATCGTCGCCGGCGATACAAAAGTAATTGAAGGAAACGGCGGAATTTACATCAACACCGCCGGTATCGGAGATATCATCGGCAAGGGCGTTTCCATCAGTGGCTGCAAGGAAGGCGACGCGGTTATTGTCACCGGCACGCTGGGCGACCACCACGCCTGTATCCTTAGCGCACGAATGGGGCTTGAAAACCCGATCGAAAGCGACGCGGCTCCGCTTGTGTCCATTGTGCATTCGCTATATCAAAACAGCATCTCCATTCACGCCATGCGGGATGTAACCCGGGGCGGGCTGGCTACCATTCTAAATGAGATTGCGGTTTCTTCCGGAAAGCGGATTGATATTGACGAATCCGCCCTACCCGTTGACCCCACCGTACAGTCTCTGTGCGGTATTCTGGGGCTTGACCCGCTGTATATGGGCAACGAAGGGAAAATGCTCATTGTGGTGCCGTCTTCCCAAGCCGAAACAGCTCTGAAGCTGATCAGAAAAGCGAAATACGGAAAATGTGCTACAATCATCGGAACCGTCAAAGAAGGAAACGGTGTGACATTAAAAACACTTTTGGGCGGCAAGCGTATTGTTGATGTGTTATATGGCGAAGGGTTGCCGCGAATTTGTTGAACTGCACTATAAAGAAGCCCGCTGAAACGATTAATCGTTTCGGCGGGCTTTGTTGTTATCTGATTTGAAAGACGGTTCTTTTGCAATTGCCGGAAAGAATGTCGGAAATTCGATACTTTGAATTGGCAATGAACACAGTTGTTCCTTGACGAATCGGCTCCTTGATGAATTCCAGTTTTGTTTTGGCACCGGCTGCTCCTGCTCGGCTTGCACCGCTGCAGTGGGTTTGGAGCTCATCAATGACTGCGATTACTTCGTCTGGGTTTCTCCCTTCCACCGTTTCCACCAGGGTGGTCGGGTCCTTCGGGTCAAGATAAATCCCGTCTACCGACGTGTAAATGAGCAGATACCGGGGATGAACCAGCGAAGCGATTACCGCCGCAGTTTCGTCATTGTCGATGCATTCCACGATACGGTCTTTGCCGCTGTTTCGAAGCTGTTCCAGTTCCCAACGCCGGTTTTCTTCAAAGCTGACGGTGTCGTTGTAATTGACAATGGGAATCGCATTTTGCTTGACACAGCGCATCAAAAACTGATCGATGTGTTCTCTTTTTTCCCTGTCGTTAAAATGGGTGTGTTCCACAAGAAGCTGGCGAACCGAATATTTTGCCGGGATGTACCGGCGGTATTCCTCCATCAAAATCGCCTGTCCTTGTGAAGAATAGTCCGTCATCACCGCGTCCTTCGGTCCGCTTAGCTCACAGCCTGTTCGTTTGATGTAATCCAGCCATCCGATTTCCACCGCGCCGGAGCTGACCCAGACAAAACCGGGGCGCAGCTCACTGCCGATACGGCTGAACACATTGTAATCCATATCATGCTCCGCTTCCCGTATCAATGCCATGGAACCGATTTTCCCGACCAGTTCGGTGTCAAAATTCATATGTTTTCCTCCGTAACGCTATTCCTGCTCGTCCAGTGTCAAGGAGAAGCTGTCTAAAAACTCTTTGATAAAATGATCCGCTTCCGGTAATTTCATCTCGTCAATGGCCTTGCGGATGGACAGGGCGGCTTTGGAGAACTCGCTGTTGCCCATTTTTTGTTCCTCAATGCATTTGATCAGCGCGGTGATCTTATCCGCTGCTTTGATCAGCGGTTTCAGTGCTTCGTCCCGGGAAGCGATATGAAAATAAGGGGCATAATCCTCTTTTAATTCCCCGGGCAAATAGCTCAGCAGCTTTTCCGTGGCGACCCCTTCGATTTTCTGATAGGCTTTGTTGATTTCGGGGTTAAAATACTTGACCGGCGTGGGCAAGTCCCCGGTGATGATTTCTGCGGTATCGTGAAACATGGAGAGCGCTGCCGCCCTGTCGGGATCATAGCTTTTGCCAAAATAACGGTTCCCGATGATTGCCAAAGCGTGGGCGGTGATGGCAACATCAAGGCTGTGCTCGCTCAGATTCTCGTTTCTGGTGTTTCTCATCAATCCCCAGCGGTTGATATATTTCATTCTGCTCAATATGGCAAAGAAATGGTTCATTGTTTCACCCTCTACAGCTCATCTCTGATTCTGAACTCCACGCCGCAGTCCTTGGCAATCCTTCGGCAGGCTTCGATTTCTTCTGTTCCAATTACATCCACCACGCTGAAAATCACCAGCGGAACATACTCCTTTGCTGTTTTGGCAAAGGTGAGCATCGCTTCAAAGGATTGCTCTCCGAATTCCGGGTGGCAGATGGCGTCATAATCCTTTGCGTTGGAGGCGTTCAGGCTGATGGAAACAATATCGATGATTCCTTCCAGCTTGGGAGAAACCCGGTAGCCCAGAATCAAATCTCCCAGACCGTTGGTGTTGATTCGTACCGTAACCAGCTTTGTTTCCTTCAGCTTTTTTACCACCCACAGGATATCGTCGATTCGATAAAAGGGCTCGCCGAAGCCGCAAAATACCAGTTCCGGATATTTCTCCAGATCCCGTTTTAAAATATCCTCTAAAATTTCTTCCTTCGTCGGTTCTTCCTTGAGCCAAAGGGAATTTGCCGTGCCGTACCCTTCCTGCCGGGTGCGAATGCAAAACTCACAGGCATTGCTGCACCGGTTTGTGGTATTGATGTATAAATTTTCGCCGACTTCATAGGTGATCATCATTTCTGCTCCTCTATTCCCGACTGATATTAAATAATTGATATGTGTTTTCTTTTATTGTTTCATACACGGTTTCCACCGGAACGTTTCTGACCTCAGCAATTTTTTCAGCGGTATATTTGATTAGCCCCGAATGACAACGTTTCCCTCGGAAGGGAACGGGCGTCATATAGGGGGCGTCGGTTTCCAGCAGAAGGAATTCCAGCGGAATTTCTTTGGCGACCTCCAAAGGCGTTTTGGCGTTTTTAAAGGTTACGGCACCGCCCAGTCCCAGATAAAGCCCCATTTTGATTAGTTCCTTCGCCATTTCAACGCTGCCGGAATAGCAGTGGACAACCCCTTTGGGCCGATATTTTTGTAGCAGCGTCATTGTGTCCTGATGCGCCTCCCTGTCATGAACGATCACCGGCAGGGAAAGCTCGCAGGAAAGGCGTAGCTGTTCTTCAAAATACAACAGCTGTTTTTCCTTCGGAGAAAAATTATAGTGATAATCCAGTCCGATTTCCCCCAGGGCGACGGTTTTTGGATGGGACAGCAATCGGGCGAGCCTGTCTCTGTCAAACTCCCCTTCCGCTTCCGCCTCATGGGGATGTACCCCAGCCGCTGCATACACAAAAGGATATGCCTCTGCCATTGCGATGCTTTTTTCTGCCGAAGACAAATCGGAGGCACAGTTGATTACCCCGCAAACGCCCATGCTAGGCAAAGAGGATAGAATTTCGGTTCTATCCTCGTCGAAAGCCTTATCATCATAATGTGCATGGGAATCAAACATCACATTATCATTCATTTTCCAGTGCCGCCAGTTCTTTTTCTACATCAATCCTCGGAAACAGGGGTTCTGCCTTTGTGATGCCTTCGCCGGACAACAATCCCCAATGGTCTGCGCTGTTCCAGTCTGTAATGGTTGCTCCTGCGTTGATTTTCTCTGCTATTTTTGCGCTGGTTGAGGGCAGAAAGGGGGTTAATAAAACAGCGATGATCCGCATGGCCTCACAGAGATTATACATGACGGAAGCCAGCTTTCCTGTGTTCTCCTCGCTTTTGGCAAGGGTCCAGGGTGTGGTTTCGTCAATGTATTTATTGGTACGGGAAACAAGACGGAACAGCTCTGTCAATGCCGCGGAATATTCCAGATTGTCGAGATATTTTTCCACCAGTGCTTTGGTGCTTTGTGCAAGGCTGATTAAGGTTTGGTCAAACTCCGTGGGAACACGGTCGGCAGGAATATTGCCCGAGAAATATTTGTCCACCATGGAAGTGGAACGGGCGACCAGATTGCCAAGATCGTTGGCAAGGTCGGAATTGATCCTGTTGATGAGTGCTTCGTTGGAAAAGTTACCGTCGGAACCGAAGGGAACCTCACGAAGCAGGAAATATCTCACGGCGTCAACGCCGTAACGGTTGCATAATATTACCGGGTCAACGATGTTGCCTTTGGATTTTGACATTTTACCGCCGTCCAGCAGTAACCAGCCGTGACCGTATACCTTTTTGGGTAAGGGCAAGTTGAGCGCCATCAGCATCGCCGGCCAGATAATGGTGTGGAACCGGACAATTTCCTTGCCCACCAGATGAATGTCTGCCGGCCAGTATTTCTGATACCGGCTGTCGTCCTCACTTCCGTAGCCCAGAGCGGTAATATAGTTTGACAGCGCATCCACCAGACATACACGATATGACCTTCGTCAAAATCCACCGGGATGCCCCAGGTAAAGGTGGTCCGGGAAACGCACAAATCCTCAAGACCCGGCTTGATGAAATTGTTGACCATTTCGTTCTTTCGGGAAACGGGCTGGATGAATTCCTCATGGGCATTGTAGTATTCCACAAGCCGGTCGGAATACTGGGAAAGACGGAAGAAGTAGGCTTCCTCTTCGGCTTTGATAACCTCCCTGTCACAGTCGGGACATTTGCCGT
>MKRK01000131.1:6517-6995 GCA_001896915.1 Clostridiales bacterium 43-6 | reverse complement strand
CATCGGTCGGCACCCGGTCAAACGAAAACAAATGGCAGTGACAGAGAGAAATTCCAAACCAGCAGTGACCCATTATGAAGTGATTCAACGATATCAAGGATACACTCACATGCGTTTTCGCCTGGAAACGGGAAGGACCCATCAAATACGTGTTCATATGGCTTATCTGGGTCATCCGATTTTGGGCGACACGGTTTATGGAAGCAAAAAGAACACAAAAGGCTTGCAAGGGCAGTGCCTGCATGCCAAAAAAATCGGGTTTGTTCATCCAAACGGTCAGTATATGGAGTTTACATCGCCTCTGCCCGAATATTTTTGTGATGTATTAAAAAAACTATTGTAGATAGAGATAAGAGGTTATCCGGTGGGCTTATTTGAAGGGATTTTACTGGTATCAGACATTGACGGAACCCTGATTAACACGCAGAGAAAGGTTCCGAAACAGAATATGGATGCCATCGAATATTTTATTGAAAAC
>MKRK01000131.1:0-6494 GCA_001896915.1 Clostridiales bacterium 43-6 | reverse complement strand
GGCACGGCTTTTTGCAGATATTGTTCCGCTGTCGTGTCCTGCGATTGTGGTTAATGGCGGTGTAATTTATGATTATCATAACAATGAGATCATCAAAGAAACTTTTTTGCCCGAGTCGGCGAAACACTTTGTAAAACCTGTGATGGAGCGTTTTCCTGATATATGCACTCAAATTCATTCCGGCTCCTCATTGTTTGTTTTGTCTTGGTCCGAGGAAGGTCGTCAGCATATTTTCAATGAGAAAATAGCTTATACCGAAGAAACACTCCAAAATCTGATGGATATTCCTTGGCACAAGGTGCTCTATGCCACCACGCCCGAGAAGATTGAAGAAATCATGGAATTTGTCAAAACCATTCCCTGTGACGAAACCTATTATCTGCGAACCTCTCCCTTTTATTTTGAATTTATGAATGCAACCGTCAACAAGGGAAGAGCGCTGTTAGAGCTGGCGGATATTTTACAGATCGAATATAAAAATACCAATGCCATCGGGGATTATTATAACGATGAACAGATGATAGATATGGCAGCGGTGGGTGCTTATGCCGAAAATGCACCGGACGAGCTGAAACAAAAAGCAAATTATGTCGCTGCGCACTGTGACATCGGTGCGGTCGGAGACTTTATCCAATATATAGCCAAATCATTAATGGAGGAACATGAATGAACGAAACATTGAAAAAACAGCTGGAAGTCACTGCCTGTAAGGTGAGAATGGGTATCATTGAAGGTACCTATAACGCCAAATCAGGTCATCCGGGCGGATCCTTATCCATTGCGGAGCTGCTAACCTATCTCTATTTTGTTGAGATGAACATTGACCCGAAGGATCCCAAAAAGGCCGACCGTGACAGATTGGTGCTGTCAAAGGGACACACTGCACCGGCACTGTATGCTACCCTTGCGCTGAAGGGCTTTTTCCCCACAGATGAAATCAAGCTGCTTCGTAAAACCGGTAAAATGTTGCAAGGTCACCCGGACATGAAGGGGACACCAGGCGTTGATATGAGCACCGGCTCGCTGGGGCAAGGCATTTCCGCCGCATGCGGAATGGCGATTTCTGCCAAGCTGTCCGGCGACAGCTATCGGGTATACACCATTCTCGGCGACGGAGAAATTCAAGAAGGACAGGTTTGGGAAGCCGCTATGTTTGCAGGCTTTAAAAAGCTTGACAACCTGGTCGCCATTGTGGACAATAACAACCTGCAAATCGATGGCAGAGTTTCCGAGGTGATGTCCGTTTATCCCATCGGCGAGAAATTCAAAGCCTTCGGCTGGCATGTAATTGACATCAAAGGACACGATTTTGACGCTTTGGAAGAGGCATTCAACGAGGCAAAGACGATCAAGGACAAGCCGACCGTGATTGTTCAAACAAGTACAAAGGGCAAATGTGTTTCCTTTATGGAAGACAACGTGGAATGGCACGGCGCCGCACCGAACTGTGATCAATACGCATTGGCAGTGGAAGAGCTGAACGGTCAGCTTTCCGCAATGGAGGTAGAATAATGGCTGATAGCATCAAAAAAGCGACCCGTGACGGTTACGGTGAAGGTCTGGTTGAACTGGGCAAAATGTACGACGATCTCTATGTTCTGGATGCTGACCTGGCTGCGGCAACCAAAACAGGAATGTTTAAGAAAGCGTTTCCCGATAGATTTATTGACTGCGGCATCGCAGAGCAGAATATGATGAGCATTGCGGCAGGCATTGTAGCAACCGGTAAAAAAGTATTTGCCAGCTCTTTTGCTATGTTTGCTGCCGGCAGAGCCTTTGAACAAGTCAGAAATGCCATCGGCTACCCGCACCTGAACGTGAAAATCGGTGCTACCCATGCCGGGATGTCCGTGGGTGAAGACGGCGCTTCCCATCAATGCAACGAGGATATCGCTCTCATGCGCTCCATTCCGGGCATGACCATCATCAACCCTGCTGATGCTGTGGAAGCAAAAGCGGCAGTGATCGCGGCGGTGAGCATTGACGGCCCTGTTTATCTGCGTTTTGGCCGGCTTGCTGTACCGGTGTTCAATGATGAGAGCTACACCTTTACTATGGGCAAAGGCATTCGCTTAACAGAAGGCAAGGACGTAACCATCGTTGCCACAGGCTTGATGGTCAATGAAGCGCTGATTGCCGCCGAACAGCTGAAAAATGAAGGCATCCGCGCCAGAGTAATCAATATTCATACCATCAAACCGCTGGATGAAGAAATCATCCTCAATGCCGCCAAAGAAACAGGCGCCATCGTAACGGCGGAAGAGCATTCTGTCATCGGCGGTCTCGGCGGAGCAGTTTGCGAATTATTATCCGGCACGGTTCCCACACCGGTGATTCGATTGGGCGCCAACGATACCTATGGTATGTCCGGTCCGGCCTTGGAGCTGTTGCAGTACTACGGTCTGACCTCAGCGAATATAATAGAAAAGGTAAAGACTGTTATTAAAATGAAATAAACAGTGAATTTGATTGCGGTAATATCATTTATCAATAGTATTCATGTTAGAACATTTTGTTATGATGTTCACGGCTGTCTTAAACGCTGAAAAACAAAAAATCCATGTGAATTTATATAAATTCACATGGATTTTTTGTTTTTATATATAGATAACATACAAATATATCAAAATAATTTAATTAAATACAAAAAGATGTTGACAACAATAAGAGAGTATGATATTTTTATGACATATTAAACATATATATTGAGTATGTATTGAGGGTCGATGTTATGAAAGAATTTTATCATACATTTACAAAATTGAACATGTGCATGCCAGAGGTTATGATGCGGATCTGTGTTTATCGTTCTGTAACCTGTCATATGCACGTGTATTAACGAATATACTTTGTTAAGCGATGCAATATGCTAGTTAAATACAGTTTTGATAAACGCAGAAGTTGAAAGGCTTCTGTGTTTTTTATACCTCAAACGCGTTAGGAAACCGATTTACTATAAACAAGTAGGAGATGTTTTGAATGAAAAAGCACCGAGTAATCTTCACATTGGCAGTATGTATCTTGTCTGCCGCAATCCTCTTAACCGGTTGTAACGGCAAAAAGGAAGGCTCTGCATCAAAAAGCAGTGAAACCAAATTGACAGGCACGTATCTCTTAGACGCAACCGCACTGGGCATGCCCCTTCAGGTTTACTTATTCATCAAGGATGACAATACCTTTCAGTGGACAAACCAAAAAGAAAAAGGGGACGACAAAGGACACGGCACCATCGGTCAGAATGAAAATACATATCTTCTCTTATGCAGTGACTCCACAACGGAAGCACCCAAAACAGCAACCTTTACTGTAGTAAAAGGAAATCTGCATTTCTCAACACGAGTTCCATACGGAACCAGTGGATTTTCCCCAAACACCGAAGATGAAAGCAATATCATTTATCCACAAGCAAAAAAACTGGCCTTTGAGGCATATATTGCTGAGTATGTGGGTGTATCGGGAGATTACAGCTATACATTATCTTTATCATATGGTGCACAGTACACTGTCACAAGCGTCGGAAAAACCGAAACCTACAGTGAAACGGGTATTTTTGATATTAAGGATAAAAATCTCACACTGACACCCACCCAAGGAGCAGCGATAAGCGGTATCATAGATGAAAACAGTGGGATTGCACTGACAAGCGCTAAGCTGGAAAAAACAGGAAAAAAATCAGAGATTAAACTCAGCAAAGCAATTACAGCAGATTATGCCGGTGTTTATACCGCTGAGGGCGAGATACAGCTCACATTGGATAAATTAGGGGGGTATACCTATCAGGCAAAGGGGTACTCCGAGGAAGGCGCCTTTACAGTAGACAACGATGCTGCGGTTTTTACAGCTAAAAATGGAGACAAACGAAACGGCACAGTGGCAACCTACATCGCTAAGGCATCATTCCCAAAAACAGCGGCTGGGAAGGTGGCTGAGTTCACAGCATATGAATCCGTTATAAACGGGGACTTTACAGCGACAGAGGAAGTGAAGGAAGGGGAAGAAACCCCTGCCGGAAAATACGAAGCTTCCCTGAAGCTCGGTCTGGACGGAGCGTATTCTTTCAACATCATCAAGGACGGGAAGCAGTCTTATTCGGAATCCGGCACATTTTCAACCTCAGTGAGCGCTGTGGGACCCTCATTGGATCTGACCAGTAAAAACCGCGACAACAGCAGCGGCGTAATTGCCAAGAACGGTGAACTGAATTTGAGAATTCTCATTGACTCCGAAATGAACGAAGCAGGCTTTAAATTCACAAAAAGGAAATAATGTCGAACGCGCTGCGGGCGACTTTATCAATAAAAATATTATGGAGGAATAAACATGAAAAGAAAAGTAACCAAAGCAATCGTTTTGATTGCATCCCTGGTACTCTTATTGAGTACAATTTTACCGGTGTCGGTCACGGCAGCCACCCCAAATCTGGGCACATTGATTGTAGCCGCAGCGGGAAGCTATGCTGAATCTCCGATTCAGCTTGTCAGCACAACCACCACCTATGCGGTGGAAACACCAAAGGGCTCTACTATTCTCGGCGTCAAGGCTGTTCCGAAAAACGAAGGCGACACCGTGACAGTGACCATTGACGGTACAGCATATCCTAAAACCGGCGAAGCATATACAGACAGCTCTGTTTCCAGTGCCAAGGGTATTTCAACCGTTGGAAAAGACAATTCTGTTATCGTAGTTGCCATCACAGAAGCAGGAAAGACCACTCCATACGTTACATATACCATCAATGTAACAAAGACATGGGAACGTGAAACGAAATTCTTCAATGACTTCATTGCAGCAGCCACAGAAGGCGAAGCTGACCCGGCCGCCGCCTTGCAGAGCTTTTTAAGCTCACCCATGTTTACATCATACTACACGCGCTTTACAGCACTGCCCAACGAGTTTAAACTGAAGGTTGAGCACCGTAGCTGGCTTGGTGCGGTTGATGCTGTTGTGAAAACAGGAACAAGCACACTGAATGTAGATACTGTGGTGTTTGATAAGGACGGCAATGGCTCCATTGAACTGCCGAAGGGAGCATCCGGCTTCAGCATTGCATCCGTCAGCGCCGTGACCGAAGGTGTGAGCTTTACTGTTGGGACCAACACATTTGCAGCAGGTGCGTTTGCAACCCCCAAACTGCCTGTCGCTTCTGCGTCTACCGTTACCGTTACAAAGGGAACTAGCCAGTACACTCTGACAGTAAGCTTTACCGATGGGGCAGAAACTGCTTATCTGAAAAAGCTGCTTGACAATTTTTATATCAACGACGACGGCATCGAATCCATAACCGGCGTCCCCTCCTTTGTTTTGGATGACCGTGTGAATGCATCCACAGAAAAAGCTGCTTTACAAAGTTACGAAGCCGGACTCATCAATCAATTGCTAGACAGTCACCGTACTGCGAATACAACCGTTTCGGCAGATGCTTTGACAGCACTCAAGGTTCGCTTTGCGGCTCTTCCCACGGCGGCAAAGGCATTGGTATCCACCCAAAACACAGCTCTTTTAACAGCTGTTACAGAATCCACAACGACTTTGGCTGCGACAACCGTGACAGAAGCCGATGAGGAAACCACCACACAAGCAGGAGAAGAAGCAACCACTGCTGACACGACTGCGGCAGTCACAACGGTTTCCAATGATTCTGACGATGCTCCAGACACGGGTAATCTTACTTTCCCGGTGATTGCTGTAATCTTGATTGCATTTTCTGCCGGATTGGTTGTTTTGGTATCAGGAAGAAAGAAGAATACTGCTCGGAAATAGACAACAAAAACAGTTTCTCATCAATAGGGGGATTCATATGAATATTTCAAAAAGGCAACTGTTATCGGCAGTAATCACTGTTATTATGATTGCTGCACTGTTAACCGGTTGTGAAAAAAGCAAGCAAAACCCTGTTACCACCTCCGGCATCAGCGCAACCACCGCAACAGGGACGGAGATAACACAAACAACTGCTGTCGGTGAATCCATAACGGCAACATCAGTGAAATCCGGCGTTAGCGGAACGGTAACCACAACCACAAAAGCAGCTGCCACAGCAGTGGTAACAACTAAGCCGAATACCACGGTTGCCGCTGTGAAGGTGGGGTATAGTCTGAATGATGTAAAAAAACTGACCAACTTTACTTATGCCACCGAAATCACCAAAAACGGGAAAAACGAAACGCCGTACCGTGTATTCAGAACGGCAAACCGGATCAAAGTGGAGTGGCTTTATGACAAGACAAAGGATACTGACGAGAACAATGACAGCGTTTTGGGCACGGTTCAATATGTCACTGCCGTTACCTTTGTGGATAACAAGCAGTATAAGCAATTGAAATTTTACAATGAGCCGAGCAAACCGGGAGCAGATATCGGATACCGGGGAAAAGACATCGTATCTGCCTATCATCTTTGGGAACAGCACGATGTGACTACCTTGCTGAACGGCTCCGGCATAACCAAAATCGGCACAGAAAAAGCGGAAGGTCTGGATGTAACCGTATATGCCA
>MKRK01000130.1 GCA_001896915.1 Clostridiales bacterium 43-6 | reverse complement strand
TTGAATGTCTACATTTTCATTTTTACTAACCTTATCTGCCTTTTTTGTACACGACGGCAAAGAGATCACAATAACCGCTATAAACAGTGCCGCAATAATTTTTTTGTAATTCGACTTCATAAAAGTTCCTCCTGAAAATATGTATTTTTTATTTACTGTTTGATTGGTAATATCACAATACTACATATATTTGAAAATGTCAACATTCCATTTGTCAACACATAGTTACATTTTTAATGGTTTATATGAAATACGGCTATTTTAAGCAGCTTTAGGATATCAGCATATCGCTTTTTTCAAATTTTTTTGTACATACTCAGGAAAAACCAATGTACAAAACCTGTGCACAAAAAAAGAGATAGTAACATTTATGCTACTACCTCTTTATATATTATAATATAATAAATTATCCTTACTCTAAATACTAATTATCATCCAAAATTCACAACAAATTACAAAAGATTATTTTTATATTAACTAAGTACAAAAGAAAATTAATCTTAATATGTTTCTATACTTTTTATTATACGCTTACACCTTATATATATTCCTATAGTTACTCGGCGTGAAGCCTGTAATTTTCTTAAATGCTTTTCTAAAGCCTGCATCGTCTATATATCCAACAGCATTTGCGATTTGCAGAACACTTAAATCCGTTGTTTCTAACAAATTCTTCGAATGCTCAATCCTAAGGTTTGTTAAATAAGTCATTAGATTTCCACCTGTGTTTTTCTTGAAAAAATCTGATAAATACTGTCTGGAAAAGTTTAATTCATCCGCTATTTGAGAAATAGAAAACGAGCAGTCGGTATAATTTTCATTGATATACTCTTTCATCAGATTTATTGAGTTTTCTATATGTTCATTTGATTTACTGTTATAAAATTCGCAAATTGAATTGTAAAATTCAATGATATATTGAAAACGCATTGACAGGCTTTTAATATTGTAAAACTTATCAAACCAATCCAGCGGTTCACCCTCCAAGCTTGACGAAGCATCGGTTTTTACAGTGACCATACCTAAATCTTCGAAAGAAATTCCTGTTGTGTTTAAAATTTTAATCACAGTATTCATCATATCCCATAGCAGGCATTTTGCTATTTCAGGTGACAGTGCCCTGTCCACAAAATTAATACGGTATATATTATCTAAAATACCCTTAATTTCAGTAAATTTTCCTTGCTTTGCATTATTAATAATATTAATTTCTTCATCTATAGGGTAATAATAATATTGATTAACCCTGTTTATTTTCGCGTATTCTATCGTGCTTCCGATCCCCTGGATGACTTTATTTTCCATTGCTGTCATCGCTTCAACATATCCAAAGGATATGTCGTCTGAGGTATATTTTTCATCACTGATAGAAATAGTGATAATAATTTTCGTCATTTCTCTAATCAACTTTATGATGTTATCAATAAAGTCAATAAAGTTCGCTCTTTCTGACAGGATTGATTTTGTTGATGCAATGATAATAGCAATCCTGTTCTTTTCCAGATCGACGAAATTTATTTTGTATTTGTTATCAAAAATTTCTTCTATTATATTTTTAATAGAATATCTTGCCAAAAACCATTCATATTCATTATCCAATTCTATAAACTCACTGCAATCATCAATATCTATTAACAGCACAACAAAGTTATTTAAACTTTCATCAATTTCTTTGATGTTTTCAGTAGTTGCCTGCCCTTTGAGTATTTGTGAAAGCAGTGCATTTTTAATGATAGGATATTGCTTGTCAACCTCGTTTTTCAAAGTTTCCTTTTCTAAATTGATATGCTTCACTTTTTCCTTTAAAAAATCATATTCATTTCCGATGATAGTCTCTTTATCAGTTTTAAATATATCAATGATTTCATTGACAGGAGAAAGATTTTTTCTTGCAAAATAATAGGAAAACAAACCTCCTACTATTAAGCACAGGAGAAACATCACTATAAATAAATTTTGAACCCATTCAATACTTGATACAAACTTATCTTTTGGCGTGAAACATTTGATTTCCCATTTACTAAGGTCAGACTTTATATTTTGAAAATAGTATGTTTCATTGTTAAATCCAACTGTACTAAAACTCTTTGCTTCAGCTGCTTGATCTAATATACTGGTATTATCAGTATTCGAATACATAATATTTGCATTATGATCTGTAATGATAATGATACTGTTATTCGTCCTGTTTATGTTATCAACCAAGGATTTTATGCTCTCTTCATTGATTTTAACTACCATAGTTGCACTATAGTTTTTTGTTTTATCAGTCAATAATTGTATATAGTTCAACCCCATATTAAATTTTCTTTTTTCTTCATTCATAAATGAACTTTCAAAAGCTTTGCTGTAATCCTTCCTTAATATGGTTTTTACCCATAAATTATAGTCGTTTTCATCGTAATGATCGTAAAGATATGAAAAATAGTTTTTGGAGCTGCCTTTACTGTCACTTGAAATTACGGTATCATTCTGATAGAAATAGATGTATATTTTTTCTATTATTTCATTGTTGATGTCAAGATTTTTAATACTTTTCAGCAAAGAAGTCAATTTATAAATTCTATATTCGTTGTCATAATTATTCCAAATATTCTGAAGGTTTTCATCATATGTAATAAATTGTGTATATTTGTTTATAGAAATCATTTGATTGTCTATCGACTGCAATACCTGATTTAAGACTGAGGAGTTATATGATTTTAAGTTATTGATCAAAATGTTGTTTACATTAAAAAACACTATGCTATTAATCAATAGGGGGATTAATAGCACAACAATATAGGATATGATTATTTTACCTAGTGTTCCTTTGAAAAGATTCGATTTTCTAATATTATTGAATAACGACATTAATAAATTTACTTCCTTTCTGTTACAATAAGTCCGCAGACAAAGCACGGCAAGCCAACAGCATCTGTTTCATCTTGTTATCTAAGCTATAATAAGGGGACAATTGGTCTGTAACTGAATTTGTGATCTCTCATAAAAACCCTTCCAGTTAATTCAACACTTAAATAAGGAACAATACTTATTGCAAAATCATTAGTTATTGCGCCTTTATTTCAGATGATTAGTTGATCAAAAGTATTATCCTCTTTACAAACAGTTTCAATAT
The DNA here is from genome assembly GCA_001896915.1 of Clostridiales bacterium 43-6. Classification (GTDB taxonomy): domain Bacteria; phylum Bacillota; class Clostridia; order Oscillospirales; family Acutalibacteraceae; genus MKRK01. Next base: position 3,391 of record MKRK01000130.1, on the reverse strand, counting down.
TTACTATGGGCTTTGCTAACGCTTCCTCAATCTTTACCTGACGGCTTAAAATTAAGCTTCCGAATATTGTGGTAATAATAGTTATTGTTCTAAAGACAAAAACAGAGATTATTGAGTATATAGGCTCAACAGTGCCTTTGTTTCTTTTGAAAAAATATCCTTCATTAATTTCACAATCATATATTTTAAGTTATTATTGTATTATAAGAATAGACTTGTTCAAATACTCCTTTATTGTTTAAAACCAGCTTCCCAATATATAAATAATGGACATTTAAGATAACTTCCTATAATATATATTATACTATGATTTTCTATAATATTCAAATTGCATTTTGTAAATTCTTATCCTACAACTGAGTTTGCAAGTAGACTACATAACGCCAAAATCTATGAACACTTATATTATGCGCGTGAGAGCCGCGAATAAAATTAGACAATCAGGTTGAAAAATCCGTCTTTTAAGTATATCTCTATCATTCTGTATAAAAACAACGGCTGATACTTGGACATCCCAGAGAAAATGTTCAAATCATCAACCGACGTTGACTGCTTGACGATTACATTTTAATTTCAAACTTATCATTTTGTTTATTTGCAATACAATTGTCTATCGTTTTAATATAAAAATCAAGTCTTGCACTTTCAAGATTTGAGATAAAATCTAAGAATGATTCAATATTACCAGATAATGAATAACTTTCCAATGCTTTAAAATATTCAAGCCGACTTTCCTTTGCCATGGATATTGGTAAAAATCCATTTGCCATTAACTGATAGTTCATAATAAGACGGGATATCCTGCCATTTCCATCTGTAAAAGGATGTACTTTTACAAAATCTGCATGAGCCCAAGCCGCAAGCTCCACAGGATTTAAATCATTCTTGCTAATCAAATCCATATAGAAATTTTTTATTTGAATATCCATTTCTTGAGGCGATGGCAGCGTGTGCTGTGCACCCGAAATATAAACATCAACATTTCTGTAAATACCACCCACCATAATATTTTCCATCAATATGGAATGGATATCTTTTATAATATTCTCATCAAGAGATTTATTTTGCTTGATGCGCTTCTGAATATAAGCAAATGCTTTATTATGATTTACAATTTCATAAATCTCACGAAGATTTTTACCGCCGACAGACAATTTATCTTCAAGCAAAAGCTTGGTTTCCATCAGTGTAAGCGTGTTCCCCTCAATTGCTGTAGAGTTGTGGGTATATTCAATTTCAAATGCAGTTTCGTAATTTTTCAAAACATCATCAGACAACAAATGTCTATTTTGAAGATAATACTTCCTTTTTTCATTCAATTTATTATAGTTCACGCTTTCATCTTCTTTCTGATTTCGCTACATACTTGTAAATATGTAAAATTTTACTATTATAGTGTATCATAAATAATACAATTTGTCAATTTTAAAGCAATAAATTAAAAATATTTTTTCTAACCATGAATTGGATAATTTCATTTGCATTATTCCTTTAAAATGATGTTCAACTTATTACATCAGTATAGGATTTATTATATTTTGAACCTGAGACTTTAACCTTTTTTATTCCAAAATCTTTTCAAATGCTTGTGCAATAATTGATTTAAAAAATGCCAGGATCAAAACTTGCCTGGCATAATAATTAAATTCAGGCATTGGTTGTGATTTTATTATCTTCAACTCTAACAATTCACAAAACTTTTTACTAAATAACCGCTTTAAATAACCGCTTTAAATTTTTTTTGCTTTTCCCCCTCAGTTCCGGGGCGAACCTACATAATTCTTGATGTATGAATTTTTCATCTAAATGCACGATTAACTTATCATACAAAACTTCGCCAAGGGCATTCCCAAAATATAATTTTATATTAGCAGCAGAATTATATAGGAATAAAGCTGTAATCCCATTTCCCGTTATGTTGTGCAGATCAAATACTTTATTCATGTTTATAATATTTGTATGTAAAATGAAAAACGACTTATCATAAGTAATGAAACTGATTAGCTCACATTTTACCTCGCAATCTTCCAAAATCTCCTCAATTACCTTGGCAGTTGTTTGAATATTGTTGTCTTCTACAAAGCCCGAGCAATTTTCTGAAAATTCTTTTATTGCTTCAACAACCTCCGAATCACATGTGGCATCATATAAATAAGAGTGCAACAAAAAAATAGGTGATTGCCTTTCATTTAAAATATATACTTCATTTTGATATTGATTGCTATGATACTGATTGACTGTATTTTTAACACAATCAACAAGAATTATTCCGGAATCTTCATTATCAATATCATCCATTTCTATCAGGAAATTATTTAATTTATCAACTAAATCAATCATTGTTGCAGATGATATAATTGATTCAATTATATTCTTCAATTTTATTCCTCCTCACATTTTGAGTTAAATTCGTTAGTTAAATCTATAAAGATTTTGCTTATTTTCTCAACTATTATGTGCTTGTCTTCCGATGTATTTAATACAACAAACGAACAGAATGCTTCAATTATTGTTCCGATAGGCTCACACATACCATGTTTTGTAATCGCATTATAATAACTTCATTTAATTCAACCAGTCTTCTTACTTAAATTAGGGTATAAAGAAACACGATTAAATTTTATACTTAATCGTGTTCTTAGTGCTTATTTTATTTTGTTAATTTATTTAGTACCTCTAAATATCTTCATTATTAATATATGCCTGTACCTTTTTAGCATATAAAGATACTAATTCATTTCATTAATACATTTTAAAACCTCTGTCAACACGAACCAATCAATATCACCTGCATAACTATATTTTTTCTGATACCCACTCCATAGTTTTTTTTAGTTCTTCACTTCTTGATATCTCCATCAATATCATTCTGCTATCATTAATAATATCCGTTGTATTTCCATTAACAGCAACTGTATGTATCGCTTGATTTAGCAATTCTTTGTCAATAATATTATCATACATAGTTAGAATGATATAAACATCATAAAAATCCCTCATTCGGGTATTTGCCGTACCTTTTTTCAACCTTTTCAGCCAACACAGTTTCAAGGTTATATGCCATAACGTCAAGATATCTATCCTCAAACATCAATTTAAATTGATAAGATATTTCTTTTGGAATGATCTTATCTCCAGTAGTTAAATCAAACTTCAACATATTTTTTTATTCCATCAAATGTAGTTTCAATACTTGCTCTTAAACCGGGATATTCTGCCGCATCTTTAATTTCTTCAATATTCTTTAAGCTCATTGTCACATTATCATTGATATCAATAGAAACTATTTCTGACAATATAGCTTCAATGTTATCCTTAGAAACAATTTTGCCCTTAATTGTTGCATCCATATCCATTGTTGAACGGGTGTCGATACCAAACATTTCAAGAT
>MKRK01000129.1:4699-6276 GCA_001896915.1 Clostridiales bacterium 43-6 | reverse complement strand
ACATTGAGGCCAACCATGCCACACTGGCACAGCATACCTTCCAGCATGAGCTGAGGGTTGCCCGAATCAACAATGTATTCGGCTCCATTGATGCCAATCAGGGTGATTTATTGTTGGGTTGGGATACCGATCAATTCCCCACCAATGTATATGACTGTGCTATGTGCATGTATGAGGTTATCAAAGCCGGAGGCTTTACGAAGGGCGGACTGAATTTTGACGCAAAGGTCCGCCGTGCCTCCTTTGAGCCAGCGGATTTGTTCTTTTCCTATATTGCAGGCATGGACGCCTTTGCCCTTGGTCTGCGGATTGCCGATAAATTAATAACAGACGGACAAATCGACCACTTTACAGAGACTCGCTATGAAAGCTATCAAAGCGGTATCGGCGCCGATATTGTGGCCGGCAAGGTAACCCTGCCGGCACTGGAGGCCTACGCCCTGTCCATGGGGGATGTGACCACCAACAAAAGCGGGCGGCAGGAATATCTTGAGCATATTGTCAATACAATCCTGTTCGGTTGTTAGGAGGTGATCGCATGTCCTGTTATCTTGGCGTGGATATCGGTACCAGCGGTACAAAAACAGTATTATTTTCATCATCGGGTCAAAAACTTGCCAGTGCCACGGAAGAATACCCCCTGTATCAGCCCGAAAACGGCTGGGCAGAGCAAGAACCCATGGATTGGTGGAACGCAGTCTGTGCTTCTATTAAAAGGGTAATAGCAGCCTCCCGTGTAAATAAGGATGAGATTGGGGGCGTGGGCTTGTCCGGGCAAATGCACGGACTGGTCATGCTGGACAAAGACGGCAAGGTGCTTCGCCCGTCCATCCTCTGGTGTGACCAGCGCACCGCGGCGGAGTGCGAAGAAATTACCCTCCGGGTGGGGGCTGACCGGCTCATTGCCATTACAGCCAACCCTGCCTTGACCGGTTTTACGGCTTCAAAGATCCTGTGGGTTCAAAAGCATGAGCCCCATTTGTATGAGCGGTGCAATAAAATTTTGCTTCCCAAGGATTTTATCCGCTATATGCTGTCCGGTGAATATGCCGCAGAGGTATCGGACGCCTCGGGCATGCAGCTTCTTGACATCAACCAGAGAGCATGGTCTCCGGAGATTTTAGAAAAGCTCGCCATTGATAAATCCTTGCTTGCCGCCGTTTATGAAAGTGTCGCCGTCACCGCAAAGGTCAGCTCCAGCGCCGCAGTGCAGACGGGACTGCGGCAAGGCACCCCCATCGTAGGCGGCGGGGGCGACCAGGCTGCCGGCGCAGTGGGAAACGGCATTGTAAAAGAAGGTCTGCTTTCCTCCACCATTGGTTCCTCCGGCGTTGTGTTTGCCCATACGGACGCACCGAGGATTGACAAAGGCGGCCGAGTGCATACCTTTTGCCATGCCGTGCCCGGAGCTTGGCATGTGATGGGCGTGACCCAAGGGGCGGGATTGTCCCTGAAATGGTTTCGAGACAATTTCTGTGGCGATGAAATACGCTTGGGGAAGGATATGGCCATCGATCCCTATGTCATCATGGACAAGGAAGCGGCCGCTATCCCCCCCGGCTCCAATCAGCTTCTCT